>JAZNUL010000153.1:0-12989 GCA_045592285.1 Acutalibacteraceae bacterium | reverse complement strand
TTCACCAATATCATAAAGTTTGATATCTCCGTGGCTATAAATACACTTTGGCTTAATTGTTCTTATTACCTTGTCAGGTATGCAATCCTGCTCTTGTAAAACAGAAAGAGGTCTTTTAATTTCTTCTGCTCTCTTCCAGTCATCTACGTCGCAGTCAACAGTAGAAAAATCGTAATTACCTATACGTGCATCGTGTTCTTCGCCATAGTAAATATTAGATTTTCTTATATATGACTTTGTATATCTTACTCTATCATCACTTTCGGCAATTTGTCTTTCGCCTTGCATTAATTTAAAGCAGAGCATTAAATCACCATAGTGTGGTGCAAGTTCACCTATTGATTCATACTGACAGAACCAGCCACCGCCGATATGAAAAACAATAGTATTTTTACCCTCAACTAAGAATTCTGTTACGTCTAATTTTTCGTAGAGAATTCTCTGGGTCATTTTATCGAAAATAGGGTAACTCATTGTTTTAGAATCAACCGAAACATAGTTAGTCCACGCTGGTGCTAAAAGCCTGTCTGAAATCTTTTTACCATTAATATAAATCTCACAAAAACCAAGACCTGAAGCGTAAAGCACAGTTTCTTTTATTGTTTCAACATAAAAATCTTTACGTGCAATTACTGCATCTTTTTCGCCGTGGAAACTAACCCAATTTGCATCATCAAAAATGAATTGATATGAGCATTTTACAAAACGAGTATCTTTTACAGGGAATGATACACCATCAACTGCTAAGCCGTTCTTTTCAAAAAAGCGAACGACAGAAACTGGTACATTAGAGAAAATTTCAGTAGCACCATTTTCTTTTGCTTCTTTTTTAAATCTTTCAACAATTTTTGTAGCGAGACCATTTAATCTGTATTGTTCTTTTACGAACAATCCATATATTTCAAAAACGCCTTTTTCAGTTTCTATAAGACTACCACAGGCAATAATATCTTCACCTATAATAAGACTTAAATGAAAAGCCTTTTCGTCTTTACTATCTTTTTCTCTGAGAGTAAGAATTTTTTTATAATTCTCACTCTCAGTTGAATGATAAATATATTCTAACATCGCCATAAATTAACCCTCTTTTTTATCCGGAACAATAACAAAGTTAAATGTAAGTTCTTTTGATAAATCAATAGTATATTGTGGGAGAGTTGTAGGACCACAAGAGTTTGTACCAGTACCTCTTGTAAAACCGTCAAGAGTAACGAAAGTTGTCTTTTCATCAACAACATCTTCTCTGTGCTTTGCTTTACCGAGAGTTTCCTGACTGTAATTATGAATATTGAAAGTGAAATCTCTATCTGAGTAAATGAGCACCTCTGCATCATCACTCATAAGTTTCACATATTTTGTATCACAATGGTTTGAGTTGTCCTGTGGGCGAATGTAAGGCTCGTTACTTTCAACAACTGTACTCTCATAAAGTCCAACATAAGACTGTGCTTTAAAGTCAGAAAGACATTCTCTGTCACCACGTCCAAAGTACTCGAACTTGTTGAATTTTTTATCTAATTCAACTGTGAGACCAATTCTTGGAACAGAAGTTAATACCTTTTCGCCTTCAACAGTACGTTTTATAGCAACTTCAATATCTATAACACCATTACCGCCGATAATGTAAAGAATATGTGCATCAAAAATCGGGTCTTCCTTGCCATAAACTGTTAAATATTCAGAAACAGTTGCAATACCTGATTTTACTTCTGCGCTTATATCGTTAACCTCAATTTTAGGGTTAGAAAGGTTTTGCTCTTTCCACATCTGAAGTGTTACGTCAGCGTCATTATCAAGGTATGCTCTTGCAATATTCAACATAAAGCCTTTATGTGAAACAGGAGTTTTATTTAAAATACTTACACCATTTCTCTTGTAGCTTAACATTTCGCCAGTTGCTTCTGAGAATTCAACGCTACCGTTTTCATATTTAACAGTTAAAATATCATCATTTGAAGTAATAGACATTTTACCACTTGTAAGTCTTGGTAAATCAAAATCTGCTTTATTAAGCTGGAGTTGTTCTTTTGCAACTTCAAAATCATCGTTAAGATAAGTAACGTTAAGATAAACGTTTTTGTCTTTGTTTAATTTTGGTAAATCAATAGTATATGTAGCATCTTTTTGTGCTTCAATATCTGTTAAGAATGAACCACAAGAAGCTACAACACCATTCTCCTGCAATTCCCAATAAACTTCAATTCCCTTTGAAGATTTGAAACGATTTGTGTTAGTAATTGTAATTTTATTATTTTTAAACTGCTTAACTCTTAATGGACGATAAACGTTTTTCATCTGGAGTGCGCCAGTATGTGGAGTTCTATCAGGATAGAAAAGACCATCTACACAGAAGTTACCATCGTGTAATTTTTCACCGTGGTCACCACCATAGGTGTACTCATATTTAAATCCATCTTTTTTCTTGTCGTGTTTTACAGAGTGGTCTGCCCATTCCCAGATACAACCACCCATAAAGATATCGTGTGACATAAAGATGTCAAAATAATCTTCTAAAGAGCCAGGGCCAACACCCATTGCATGAGCATATTCACAAAGGTAGAATGGTACTTCTGTGTAAGATTTACCACGCTTGCCTTCTCTTACTTTAATTAAATCATCTGGATGAGTATACATTTCAGAATACACATCATAGTGCTGACGTTTTGTTCTGCAAACGCTTTCATAATGAACAGGAATATCTGTACCGATTTCTTTAAGCATTTTGTAGCATTTATCCTGACATTTATAGCCTTCTGCTTCGTTGCCTAATGACCACATTGTAATTGAAGCGTGGTTTCTGTCACGATAATACATTCTTCTTACTCTGTCCATATAATGCTTTGCCCATTTTACGTCATTACTGATAGCAGTACCTTCACAGCCTAAATGATAAAGTCCGTGAGTTTCAATATCTGCTTCATCAACAACATAAAGACCATAATGGTCACAAAGTTCTAAGAAATGTGGGTCTGGTGGATAGTGTGAAGTACGAACACAGTTTACGTTATATTCTTTCATAAGAAGAACATCTTTAAGTAAATCATCGTAATTCATACAGTAACCCTTTGTTTCGTGGGTATCGTGGTGGTTTACGCCTTTTAATTTAACCTTTTTACCATTGAAATAGAATACTGCATTTTTAATTTTAATATCCTTAAAGCCTGTAAATGAACGGATTGTCATTGTTTCATTTTTTCCGTCATTAAGAGTAATGAATAATTGATAAAGATTAGGAATCTCAGCACTCCATTCAAGAACGTCAAGATTTTCGAGTGTTAATTCAATTTTATTTTCTGCTTCTACTGTCTTTGTAGCAATAAATTTAGCACCATCGTGCAAAGCAACTTCAATCTTTTTGTTTTTCAAATCGCCCTTAACGTCAAGTTTAACATTAAGGTTGTATTTATTACCCTTTTTAACCGGAATCGCTTCATAATCGTAAATATATGTCTTTTCATATTTATGAAGAAGAACGTCACGGAAAATTCCGTTTTCTCTGAACATATCCTGTGCTTCAAGATATGAACCATTAGTCCAACGGAAAACTACAGCAACAATTTCATTGTCACCTTCAACTAAATATTTTGTAATATCAAATTCGTAGGAGTTGTGTGAACCCTCACCGTAACCAACGTATTGACCATTTACGTAAAGGTCAAGAGATGCTGCAACACCTAAGAATGTAATTATAAAATTCTTGTTTATATCATCAATTTTTACAAATTTTCTGTAAACACCACAAGAAAAATCTTCTGGAAGCTCAGGAGGCTTCACACCTTGTTTTTCAGGGAGTCCTAAATAAACAGGGTCAAAAGTATAAGGGCAGTTTATGTAAGCTGGGTTATCATAACCAGTTCTCTGCCAGGTAGATGGCACGTTTATTTTATCAAAAGTGATTTTACTTGTATCTAATTTTTCAGGAAGTTTTGATTTTTTCTTATAATATTTAAAATCCCACTCGCCAGAAAGAACTGTAACAACGTCACTCTGATATCTTTCGTAAGAGTAATCCATCTGAAGTGCTTTCACTCTTTTTGAATGTGCAATAAAATATGCACGTGGGTCTAATCTGTTTATTGCGATTGTTTTAAAATCACAATGATTTGTTTTGTTGATTAAATACTTCATAGTGTCACCAATCCCACTAAAATTTTTATAACGTTTTAATTCTATCATACAAATAATTCTTTTTCAATTTTATTTGCAAAAAACATAAAAAAATATCGCATTTATCTTTTATTTGTGATAAAATAAACCTATCTTTTAAAAAGTGTGGTGAAAAAGGTGGAAGCAGAGCTTATAACAATAACTGGTGTAGTTGAAGATATTACATTCCAGAATGATACTAACGGCTTTACAGTTCTTGATTTTTCGACTGATGACGAATTATTTACAGCAGTTGGCGTTATGCCTAACATTACTGCTGGTGAAACAGTTTCTTTAACTGGTTCATTTATTATGCACCCCACCTTTGGCAGACAGCTTAAAGTAACTGCATTCACAAGAACATTACCTGAAACGAGCGAACAGATTATAAAATATCTTTCTTCGGGCGTTATAAGAGGTGTGGGACCTAAAAAGGCACTTTTAATTGTAGAAACTTTTGGTGCTGACACTTTAAACGTTATTGAAAACGAACCTGAAAGACTTTCAGAACTTAAAGGTATTTCAATAGACCAAGCAAAGAATATAGGCGAAGAATTCAAAAAACAATATGCTATGAGAACTGTTATGTTAGGTCTTGAAAAATATGGCTTAACACCTAATGAATGTGTAAGAATTTATAAAAAATTAGGCATTCAGGCAGTAGAAAAGGTTAAAGAAAACCCTTATTGCCTTTGCTCTTTAGGTATTGGAATTTCTTTTGAAAAAGCAGAGGTTATAGAAGAAAAATTAGAAGAAAAGCCCACACCTGAATACAGAATAAAAGAAGGCATTCTTCACGTAATGCGCCACAATCGTTCTTCACGGGGGCACACCTGTATTCCACGAGAAAAGCTTTTAAAGCCTTGTGCTGATTTACTTTCCACAAATGAAGATACTATTGATATTACAATAGATTCATTGGTTTCAACAGCACAACTAAAAACATATATAATTGATGGTGCAGAATTCGTCTTTTTACCATCTTCTTTAAGAGATGAAAAACGAATTGCTGAAAGAATGGGTATTGTTGCAAAATTCCCACCACCAAGAATGAGTACACTCGCACAAACCATTGACGATATTGAATACGAAAACAATATTAAATATGAAGATTTGCAGAGAATGGCTATTGCTACTGCCGCAAATAAAGGACTTTTGATTTTAACAGGTGGGCCAGGTACTGGTAAAACCACTACAATCAAAGGAATTATTAAGGTATTTGAAAAGCAAAATCTTGATATTGCTCTTGCCGCCCCTACTGGTAGAGCAGCAAAAAGAATGACGGAACTTACTGGCAGAGAAGCAAAAACTATTCACAGACTTTTAGAAGTAGAGTGGGATGAAGACGACAAGCCTGTTTTCAGACGAGACACTAAAAACCCACTCGATTGTAATGCACTTATTTTAGACGAGCTTTCTATGGTTGATATTTCTCTTTTTGCAAGCCTTTTAGATGCATTACCACTTGGTTGCAGACTTATTTTAGTGGGTGACTATGACCAACTACCACCAGTAGGCCCTGGTAATGTTTTACACGATTTAATAAAGGCTGAGGTATTACCAGTTGTAGAATTAAACAAAGTTTTCCGTCAGGCTATGGAAAGCAAAATTATAAGTAACGCTCACAAAATTGTTGTTGGCGAAATGCCAGACCTAAAAAATGACGGCAAAGACTTTTTCCATATGGAAAGAACCTCACCATTTTTAACTGCAGAAACTGTTGCAGAACTTTGTGCAACAAGACTTAAAAACGCTTATGGCTGGGACCCACTTTCAGATATTCAGGTAATATGCCCATCTAAAAAAGGCGAAACGGGTACTATAAATTTAAACAAAATTTTACAGAATCTTTTAAACCCAAGAGATAATAAAAAGCAAGAAATAATTATTGCTGGTCAGCTTTTCCGTGAAGGCGATAAAATAATGCAGACTAAGAATAATTACAATATTGAATGGGAAAGCGAAGACGAAAAAGGCACTGGAATTTTTAATGGTGATATTGGAATTTTAGAAGAGATTGACGCCAAAAGCGGACTTGTAAAAATAAACTTTGACGGCAGAATTGCAGAGCTCCCGGCTGAACATTTAGCCGATTTAGATTTATCTTACGCTATAACAGTCCACAAAAGTCAGGGTAGCGAATTTAAAGCAGTTATAATTCCCACTATGGGAGTTGTGCCTAACCTCGCTTACCGTAACCTTTTATACACCGCAGTAACAAGGGCAAAAGATATGCTCATAACTGTAGGCTCTGGCGAATTAATTTATAAAATGACTGCTAATGATAAAAAGGCAAAACGTTACTCTGCACTTTCACACTTCTTAAAGGCTGAATTTTAATGAACAGACAAGAGTTAAAAGATTTTTTAATTGCATTTTTATTCCCTAACAGATGCCGTTACTGTTTATCTGTTATAAAACATAGTGAAGAAATCTGTAAAAAATGTGAAGATAATCTTCACGAAATAACAGGCGAGTTTTGTTTAAAATGTGGTTGCAGTAAAGAGGATTGCAGTTGTAAAGGTCACAAATCTTACTATGAAGCAATTTTTGCACCATTTTATTATGATGGTACTGCGGGTAACTCTATAAGACTTTTAAAGTTCCGTAAAAAGACAGAAGTTGCTGATATTCTCTCAGAAGGAATGGCAAAATGTTACGTTAATAACATTTCAGAATACTCACCTGATTTAGTAACCTTTGTGCCGATGCATAAGAAAAAGCAAAAAGAACGTGGTTTTAATCAGGCTGAGCTGCTCACAAGAAAAATGTGCGAGCTTTTAGATTTACCTTGCGAAGAGCTTCTTATTAAACCACAAGAATCTGATGAACAGCACTTTCTTGATGAAGTTTTGAGAAAAGGTAATCTTATAGGTATGTTTGAGGCAAACCCCGAAATTGATATTTTAGACAAACGAATTCTTCTTTGTGATGATATTAAAACAACCGGCGCTACTTTAGATGAATGTGCAAAAACTCTGCTTATTGCAGGTGCTTCAGATGTTATTTGCCTTACTTGTGCAGTGGCGAAGAAAAAGAACACAAAAAAATGAACCCAAAGTTGAAAAACAACTTTGAGTTCATTTTTGTTATTTCACGTATTTTTCTGCCTGAAGATTAAACATATAAGCATAGTCGCCGTTTTTGTTCATTAATTCTTCGTGAGTTCCTATTTCTGCAACTTTACCGTTTTCAAGCATAATAATTCTATCTGCATTGACAGTTGTTGAAAGTCTGTGCGAAATAATTATAACTGTCTTTTCTTTTGCAGATTCCATTATATTTTTATTAAGCTCATACTCTGAAATCGGGTCAAGGTTTGCAGATGGCTCGTCAAGAATTATATAAGGGCAATTCTTATAGAAAACCCTTGCAATAGCAATTTTTTGTTGCTCGCCACCAGAAAGCATTAAACCATCTTCATCAAATTCTTTTAAAAGAATAGTTTCTGCACCTTTTGGTAATTCTTTTGTAAAACCTGCAAGTTTTAGTGCTTCTAAAACTCTTTTTTCATCGTAATCTTTACTTAAAGCGACATTTTCACCGACAGTCGCAGAGAAAATCTGAAAATCCTGAAAAACTGCTGCAAAGCGGTTTCTGTGAGACTCTAAAGTTTCTTCTCTTATATCTCTTCCGCCGATTTTAATGCTACCATCTTTCACATCATAAAGTCTTAAAAGAAGATTTGTAAGCGTGGTTTTACCGGCACCGTTAAAGCCTACAAGAGCAATTTTTTCATAAGGCTTAATCTCGAATGAAACATTATCTAAAGAATCTTTTTCATTACCTGTATATGAGAATTTAATATTCTCCACTGAAATTGTTTCCGGTTCTTTACATTCTGCAATATGCTCACCGTCAATAATTTCGTTTTGAGTTGCCAGAAATTCTCTTTGCTTTTCAATCATTTTTGAACGCTCTGAGAAATTTTTAATAGCGTAAACAACGAGGTACATAAAGCTATTACCTATAATGCCAATACTGTTAAAAGTTGCAACAAAATCACCTATAGTAAGGTCTTTTGCAACTAAAATTTTATAACCAAGATAAACAGCAAAGGCAAAATTGAACATTACACCATTAGTAAAGCCTTCTTGTAAAAACCATAAGAAATTAGTTTTTCTTACATATTTACGTTCAGTATCTATAATTACATCTGCTTGTTTTAAAAAGCGAGTTTTAATTAAAGGGAAAATTTTACTGAGTCTTATTTCACCAGCATACTCAGGTAAATAACAAACCCTTGCATAGTAGTCGCCTTTTCTGTGTAACTCCGTCTGTTTTTCGCGACGTTCATACATAAGCTTACTGCCATACTTACTTATTGGTATTCCGACAATACATACAAATACAATTATAAGAAGCGCTACCGGGTCAATGGTAAGAAGAAGTGTTGACATTAAAAGTAATGATATAAATTCAGCAACATAGTTTCTTACAGTTACAAGCATATACGCTAAATTGTCAGAAGTATTTTCAACCGATAAAATGAAATCTGCATAGAACTCAGGGTCATCATATTTTGAAATATCAATAGAAGCGGCTTTTTTATAAAGCTTGGTCTGTATACCTAAATCAAGCTTTTCACGTTCTCTGTGAACGAATAGTTCAAAGAATAATGTGTTTGCCATCTCACCAATAACAAGAAGTCCCAGAATAATGCTTATACCAATAAGAATTCTCCCTGTATCACCACCGTTCTGTACTTCATCAATTACAAATTTAAGACCTATAACTGATACAACACGGCTTGGAAGCGTTGCAATAATATGAATTAAAACCTCGCCTATTACAAGCCACGGAGAAATTTTAAACATCAATTTAAGCATAAAAAACACATTAGATATCATACTGTGCTTTGCTTTTTTATTACTTATTTTTTTCATTTCAGCTCACACTCCTTTCAGAGTTTTTATAACTTTCTGCCTGAAGTGTAAACATATTACTGTAAATTCCGTTTAATTCCATAAGTTCTTTATGGCTACCACTTTCTTTTACAGTACCCTCAGAAATTACGAATATTTTATCTGAAAGCACAGCTGATGAAAGTCTGTGAGAAATGTAAATTACCGTTTTATCTTTTGTTGCTTTTATAAGATTTTCATACATTTTATATTCAGCAACAGGGTCAAATGCTGATGACGGCTCATCAAGAATTGCTAAATCTGCCTCGCTTAAGAAAATTCTTGCCACAGATAATTTCTGCTGTTCGCCACCTGAAAGACCTGTTCCTTTGTCATCAAATTCACGTGTGAGCATTGTGTTTTCTTTTTGTGGTAAATTCTCAACAAAGTCATAAGCACCGCTGTTTTTCATAGCTTCAACTGTTTTTATAAGCTCTTCGTTTGTTTCAACTTCTTTACACAAAACGTTTTCTGCGACAGTTAATGCAAAGACCTTGTAATCCTGAAAAACTGTAGAAATTCTGTTTCTCAATGACTCGATATTATATTCTTTTATATTCACTCCATTATAAAGAATTTCGCCACCTGTAACATCATAAAATCTTAAAAGTAATTTTGTGAATGTAGACTTACCAGCACCATTTTCACCTACTACCGCAACAGTCTGTCCTTTATTCAACTTAAAATTGAAATTTTTAAGTGTCGGTTTTTCCGCACCAGGATATGTAAACTCTACATTTTTAAATTCTATAGACTGCAATTCATCTGCTTCTAATGTGCCATCTTCAACAGTGTTTTCATATTCTAAAAATTCTCTTAAATTGTTAAAGTATAACGACTCTCTTTTCACCATAGAAACTGATTCTGTCAAATCGTTTACCACATCTTTTAAATTACCCATAGCGGTAACAATAACTGAAAAGTCTGCTAAAGCTATATTCTTTTTAACAACATAACGATATGTGGCGTAAGCATAAGAAGCAACTATAGGTAGAGCCACGCCAAAAAGACCTGAAACAGATTCTAAAAGAGCAATTTTTATACCATATCTTTTTATAATTTCTCTGTTGTTTTTTACTGCTTCACTGAATCTGTTATGAAGAACTGAAAATACGTCAGAGGTTCTCATATCTTTAGAATATTCTTTTAAATAAATAGTTCTTTTAACATACGCTTTTGAGCGTTTGTGGTGGGTCATTTCTTTATCTTTCTTTATGTTAAGCTTACTCTTAACGCCTTCTATTGCAACAACACCCAAACCGATTAAAAGAATAAAAAGCATCTTAGGGTCTACAGTTATGATGTAACCCACTAAAAAAGCACCTGTTATTGAACCACCAATTATGCATGAAAGATAATAAGCAAATAAGTCAAAATGGTCTTCTGTTATTATCTCTGTTGCCCTTTTGTATTTATCGAAAAACTGTGGATTATGATAACAATCAATATCTACATTTACAGCTTTCTCGAAAATTATTTGGTTTAAGTTTTTATAAAAAACCTCTCTTTTAACACATGTATAATAATTGAATGCATTATGCAAAAACTTGCCTAACAATGTAAAGCCTAAAAACATTGCACAAACCTTTACAAACTCTACAAAACCTGCCCCACTCTCAAGCACAGAAAGCAAGCTTCTTAAAAACAGAATATCTTCAATAAAACCTGTAAAAAACCAGAAACTTACTATAGATATAATGTTTACAAACATAAGTCCTTTGCCGTACTTATTAAGTATCTTAACGGCATAAAAAACATCTTTAAGCGTCGTATTTTTATCTTTTTTCTTAAAAGATTTATCGCCTTTCATTTTTACCTCCTCACCAGTAATTATTAACTCCCAAATTTCCGCTCATATTAAAAACAAAAACCCCCGAAAAGTTTCAACTTTCCGGGGGAATAATACTATAAATATAATATGTCTTTACTACTTACGAGCAGAATCTGGACACAACAACCGGATAGTTCATTTTTTCTGTTTTTCTTCTCATCATATAATTCATCATCATTATGTCCAACTCCTTTCAAAGTTTATTTTTACATTCGAATGTTTTTTCACAATAACACACTTACCATAATTTGTCAATAGTTTTTTATTATAACACTACCAACTATCCATACTAAAAAAGAACTCAGCATTTTTGCTGAGTTTATTTTTTAATCATCATCTTCATCATCGTCGTCATCGTCATCGTCACTTTCTAAAAGTGGTGTGATTTCGACTTTTATTTTATCTATTCTTCGTTCATCAACTTTGAGAACTGTGAATTTTACATTTTCAAATTCAACTTCATTCATTTCACCGTCTTTTGGTAAGAATTGAAGTTGGTCAATTATAAAGCCCGCAAGAGTTTCATAATCACCCTCAGGGAGTTCTTTTCCTATAAGCTCCTCAATTTCTTCAATATCAATAGTACCATCAACTGTGAATGTATTGTCGTCAATTCTTGAGATTTCTTCGTCTTCCTGGTCATATTCATCCTGAATATTACCCATAATTGCTTCAACTAAATCTTCGAGTGTGAGAATACCAGCTGTGCCACCATATTCATCAACTACAATAGCCATCTGAATTTTTTTAGCACTCATTTCTGTAAACAATTCACCACAGGATTTTGTTTCAGGAATAAAATACGCTTCTCTTGCCATTTTCTTAAGACTTGCTTTAGCAGGAAGAGATTTACCAACGTATTTAAGTAAGTCTTTTACATAAATAAGACCGATTATATTATCAATATCGCCCTCATAAACAGGAATTCTTGAGTAACCCTTTTCAATAGCGAGATTTACAAAGCTTTCTATATCATCATCTTCAACGTCAACTGCAGTAACGTCTGTACGGTGTGTCATTATGTCACCAGCGTTAAGGTCATCAAACTCAAAGATGTTGTTAATCATTTCTTTCTGAACATCTTCAATAACACCTTTTTCCTGACCAACGTCAACCATCATTCTGATTTCTTCTTCAGTAACAACTTCTTCAGAAGCGTTAGGGTCGAAGCCTAAAAGTCTTACAACAGCATTTGTTGAAACTGAAAGAACTTTAACAAAAGGAGAGGTAATTTTTGAGATTGTTCTTAAAACACCTACAACCTTGAATGCAATTTTTTCAGGAATCTGCATACCGATTCTTTTTGGTGCCAATTCACCAAACACAAGTGTGAAATACGACATTATAATTGTAACAAGAACAACGGCAATAGGTGAAATAATTTTTTCACTCACACCTGTTGAATTTACTACTACTGCTGTGAGCATTTCTGCTAAAGTTGTAGCAGCAGAAGCAGATGCCAAGAAGCCAGCAAGTGTAACACCTATTTGAATTGTAGATAAAAACTTGCTTGGGTTTTTTGTCAATTTTAAAACTTGTTTTGCTTTTTTGTTGCCCTCGTCTGCTTGTTTTTCTAATTTTGCATCGTTAAGTGAAATAAGAGCAATTTCACTCATTGCAAAAAATGCATTCACTAAAATAAGAATTATAAGTAACGGCACCTGCCAGATAAGTGACTTGGCATTTGCAGTTACCTCGAGTGTGTTGAGCATTGGCTCAACTGCTAAAGAAATAATACTAGGTCCGGCGTCATCCATTATAGGACTTGCTCCTTTCAAAATAAAAAATATAATAATCCATACTAAAAGTATGATTGACTATTATATATAATAATACCATATTTGTCAATGATATTTCACTTATTGTAAATTTTTATGTCATTATACCCATATTGTTTTCTCAAAATTCGGCAAATTTTCCACTAATTTTGTAGAATTTTTAACGATTTAATGTTTACAATTTTGCTTTTTAGTGTTAAAATAATCTGTGTGTTTAAATATTAATTTCATAGGAGGAAAAATCCAATGGCACGTAAAATGAAAACCATGGACGGTAACAATGCGGCTGCGTATGTCTAAGTCGGATCGTAGCCATGTCGTTCTGTGAGC
>JAZNUL010000152.1:0-10237 GCA_045592285.1 Acutalibacteraceae bacterium | reverse complement strand
TTCCTATTTCCTATTTCCTATTTCCTATTTCCTAATTTTTCTAAAACTTTCTGCTTCTCAAGCACTTTAATTAAAATAACTGCAAGCACGAACCCTGCCACACCCTGAATCAAGTTCATTGGAATATTAAGGAGTGATGGCTTGAAGCCATACATAAAGCCTTCAAAAATATAATAACCGAGTACCATCCAGAGTTCTGCTAAAACGCCTGACAATATTTTCTGGAAGTTTGGCTTATTTGATTTTAAAAGCTTAGTTACAAGGTAAACAACAAGCACCATTAAGCCTTTTATAATAAACGTTGCAGGTGCGTATGCTGTGTAACCTGAAAGAATATCAGCTAAAGCTGAGCCGATACCTGCGGCTAAAAAGCCGTAGCCACAAGGCAAGGTGAAAGCAGCAACAAGAATTACACAATCACCTAAATTTATGTAACCATTAAGCGGTGTAGGAATTTTCACAACCATTGTCGCAACACACACTAAAGCGGCAAAAAGTGCTGAGATTATTGTAAGTTTGAGTTTTTTCTTTTGCATGGGTATTACTTCTTTCTTTTGAAAATATTTTTGCCGCAACAAAAATCAATTCTCCACCAAGCAAGCTTGGTCCCCCTCTTTTTCAAACGAGGTAAGGCTTCGCTATCAGCTACATTATTAAAAAACTGACCACTGACAACTAACAACTAACAACTAATTGAGCGATATATTTGCTAAAGCAAATACGATATAACTGCACAAATGCAGTTGCGATATATACTCGCTTCGCTCGTATGCGATATGATATAAACCCAAAATTCACGCCGAAGGCATATCGCTTTGCAAAGCAAAATATCGCACCGCAAGGTATATCGCAAATCTGCAAGGATTTATATCGCTGAGAACGAAGAAATTTTTATAAAATTTCTCCGTTCTCAATAGCCATAATCTGGTCAACTCTTCTCTGATGTCTGCCACCCTCGAATTCAGTTGAAAGGAAAACGTCAACTAATTCACAAGCTGCACCACCGCCGATAACTCTTGCACCCATGCAGAGCACGTTAGCATCATTATGTAAACGGGTAAATTTTGCACTGAAATAATCTGAGCAACAAGCGGCACGAATGCCTTTAACCTTATTTGCTGCCATTGAGATACCAATACCAGTACCACAGCAAAGAATTGCTTTGTCTGCATAACCTTCAGTTACCTTAAGGCAAGCAATTTGTGCAAATTTTGCATAGTCAACAGAGTCAGTTGAATGTGCACCACAATCAATAAACTCAATGTTTTTCTCTTCTAAAAACTTTTTGATTTCTTCCTTTAATGGAAATCCTGCGTGGTCTGATGCAATAGCTATCATTTTAAAATCCCTCTTTCAATTTATAATTAAATTATTTATTTTCTTGTTTCTTTTTAAGTTCTCTCTCTGCTTGTGAGAGTCTTAAATATTTGGGTACTAACACATCTGATGAAACTGCATTGTTTTCATCTTTTAAAATCAGTTCTTCTGCAATTAATGCAACTGAAGAAGCACTTTGGTAACGGATAGTTGGTGATGCAATTGAAATACTTTCTAAAACGTCTTTCATTTTATTATAGCAGACGTTTGCTCCGTCGCCTATTAAAACTACTTGTTTATCTTGTGTTTTAAGGCGTTCTGTAAGTTCATCAATGGTAATTGCTTCATCTTCTGTTAAACGCTTTGTTTCACCCCTTAAACAGTCAAACGTAGCAGTATAAACCTGATTGCAACGAGCGTCCATTACAGCTACTGCAATTACTCCAGTATTTTCCAATGGTTTTGCAATTGCTTCTAAGGTAGAAACGCCAACACATTTTTTATTTAACGGGTCACATATTCCCTTAACCGCCGAAACGCCTATTCTTACACCAGTAAATGAACCAGGTCCGTTTGATATTGCAAGGTAGTCAATATCATTAATTGTAATATCTGCTTTTTTTAACGTATTTTCAACCATTGGCATTAAAGTCTGGCTATGTGTAAGCCCTGTGTTTGAACTTGTGAGAGCAATTACCTTGCCATTTTCAACAACTGAAACACTGGCACTTGTAGCAGAGCTTTCAAGACCAAGAATCTTCATAAATTTTGTCACCACTCATTTTTAAAATACGGCTTTCATCTGTTTTGCCGTATTCAATTTCAATTCTTATATAATTTTCAGGGAGTGCATTCTCAATATTTTCACTCCACTCAATAGCCAAAACTGCATTTGTGTCAAGGTAATCAAAAAAACCTGTTGAACATAAATCGTCAAAGTCTGTAATTCTATACATATCAAAATGATAAAGCTTTTTACTGTTACCATATTCATTAACGAGCGCAAAGGTAGGGCTCGACACTTCAGCTTTTATTCCCATACCCTCGCAAAGACCAGAAGTAAAGGTAGTTTTGCCCATTCCTAAACCGCCGAAATAAGCAATAACTTCGCCACCTTTTAAAACGCTTCCGAGTCTTTTTGCATATTCTATTGTTTCTTCGTAAGATGAAGTTTCTACAATAACCATAATTTTAACATTTACCCCACTTGAAATTGAACAAAGATATATGTATAATAATAACAATATTCTTAGATAAAATCAAGGGGGCAAGGACTTGAAAAAGTTTTTTTCATTAACGAAAAGATTTATTCAAGAAACTGACAACCTGTTATTAATACTTATTACTGCTACTTCTATTTTTGGGGTGCTTATGGTTTACACCACTACACGCTGTCGATTAGAAGATGGACAGACAATAGCACGTGACGCTACTGTTATGATTATTGCTGCTGCTTTGGGTATTATTGCAACGCTTGTCATTTCTTCAATAGATTATGAACTGATAATGAAACTATGGCCTATTATAGCCGGTTTTTGTGTCGCACTTATGCTGTTAACGCTTGCAATTGGTGCTGCACCTGAAGAAAGACCCGACTCAAGATGCTGGATTAAAATTGGTAGTATTTATTTTCAATCGTCAGAGCTTGTTAAAATTGGGTTTTTAATAACCTTTTCTATGCACCTTGAGCTTGTAAGAGACAGCATAAACAGTTTAAAATCTGTTATTGCTTTAGGCATTCACGCTATGGTTCCTATTGGTCTTGTTATTCTTACAGGTGATATGGGCTCTGCCTTAGTTTTTATGATTATGGCAGTTGGTCTTCTCTTCTTTGCTGGTCTTCACTGGGGTTATTTTGCTTGTGGTGGTCTTTTGCTTCTTGCTTCTTCCCCTCTTATTTGGATGTTTGTATTCAGCGAATATCAGAAAAACAGATTTTTAGCACTTTTTCGCCCAGAGCAATTCACAAACGAAAGCTTCCAACAGTTATTAGGTCTTAACGCTCTTGGTTCTGGTGGCTTCTGGGGAACAGGCTTCACTAAAGGTATTTACACTCAGGGTGGCATTGTTCCTGCAAGTGAAAACGATATGATTTTTACATCTATTGGTGAAGAAACCGGATTTTTCGGTTGCATTGTTTCCTTAGGACTTTTATTTGCTATAGTTTACAGAATGATAAAAATTGCAAAAAGCTCAAGAGATTTTTCAACTCAGCTTTTCTGTTATGGTATGGCAGTTATGATTTCTGCTCAGGTGCTTATTAACATTGGTATGTGTCTTATGATTTTACCAGTTATTGGTATTACGTTACCATTCTTCAGCGCTGGTGGTTCGAGTACACTTTGCCTTTATATTGGTTTAGGTCTTGTATTCAGTATTTATCGCTTCAATCGCTCAAGAGCCGCAGTTAACTTCCGTCTCAGCAGAATTTCAACACCGTTTTCTGAATTCTAAAAAATTAAAGTCGGGCATTTTGCCCGACTTTTTTGCATATACAAGCTATAAAAAAGAATAATATATACTACTATTGTTTGTAGGGGTGTGTATTATGGATTTTTGGAAAAGTTTGAAAGATAAAATAGAGTGGAAAACACTTATAAAAAATTTAGCCATTCCCCTTTTAGTAGGCGTGATCTCAGGCTTTCTAACAAAAGATGCAAATGAAGAATTTACTGCAACTGCAGTGCAACCAATCTTTACTCCACCTGGCTGGGTGTTTCCGGTTGCTTGGACAATTCTTTATATTTTAATGGGCGTTTCTGCATATTTGATTGAAACGACAGATTATAACACAGGCAAGAAAAACAGAGCACTAATCACCTATTATTTGAGTCTTATTTTCAATTTCTTCTGGTCGTTTATCTTTTTTACTTTCAGACAATATCTGTTTGCTTTTATATGGCTTTTAGTTTTATTAGCATTAGTTTTAACTTACACAGTTAAGTATTTTAAAATCAATAAAACTGCCGGGCTTTTGAATATTCCGTATATTGTCTGGCTTGTTTTTGCAGGAATAATTAATTTCAGCGTTTATTTATTGAATTAAATTAAAATAGTGTCCGACTAAAAAAGTCAGACACTATTTTTGTTTTATTGTTCTTTATTTCTTTCGTTATATTCTTTTTGTGCTCTTTTTTCTTCACGACGCTCTTCTCTCAATTCCTTTTTAGTAGGAACTGGAGCAGGCGGTGTATCTGTAAGCTTCATAAAGTCGATTTTCGCCATTTGTGTTCGTGGAAGCTTATCCATAATTGTAATTGTTGATGGTTGAGCAAATTTCTCGAGTGTTTTTTTGCAATACTCCTTGAGATTCTTTGTAACTTCATCGTGGTTAGAATCTGGATTTGTAAGAGACACAAAAAGTCTTATAACAGGCTTTGCATCAATATAACCCTGAACTGCACACGCTTCACTGATATAGTCAAGCTTTAAAATCTCATTTTCAATGTCATTAGGGTAAACATTGTAGCCTGAAATAATAATCATTCTCTTTTTTCTACCAGTAAAGAAAATGTAGCCATCTTCATCCATATAACCAAGGTCACCAGAAAGAACCCATTTATTACCCTTACGGTCAAAATGGAAGCAATCGTCACTTTTATCGAGATAGCAATTCATTACAGTGTCACCACTGACAACGATTTCACCAATAGTATTTGGTGGCAATCTCTTATGACGGTCATCCCAGATTTCAACACGAAGCTCTGCAAGTGGGCGACCAATTGAGTTTTCTTTATAAGCACCAGCAACGTTAGCTGTACACACAGAAGAAACCTCTGTAAGACCATAGCCCCTTAAAAGCTTACCTTTACTACCCCACTTCTGAAGAACTGAGTTAAACTCATTAAGGAAGCTTTCGGCTACCATATCGCCACCAGCCCAAAGAAGACGAAGATTTTTAAGGTGTTCACCTTCAAAGTTAGATGCTTCATACATCTTTTTGAACATATTAGGCACACCAACAATATAGGTAACATTATACTTTTTCATATATTTATTGGCTTTTTCAGGTGAGAATTGTGGCATACCGATAACTGTAAAACCTGCGCACATACTGAAATGAACTACAACACCCAAGCCAAAAGCGTGGAAAAGTGGTAAAACTGCAAGTGAAAATTCTTCACCAGGTCTGTGTGGTGAATCAAGAAAGCTAAGTTTAAATGCAAGTGCATTTAAGTTATTTGATGAAAGGCAAATAGTTTTACTTTTACCAGTTGTGCCACCACCGTGAAGATAAACAGCAGTTTCTTCACCATTATTTTGCACTGCTTTTGTGATAAAGCTCAAATGAACAACTGTGTTATAAGAAATCTTTTTCTGATTTGTAATTTCAGTTTTCACCTTGATTTTTTCAAATGCTTTAAACACAGGCTTTGCTACTGTGCCAACATAGTCAGAAGTGCTACAAATAATTGTAATGCCTGTGAATTTATCTAAAACCTCTTTACAAGGTGCCATAATCATATCATAAACAAAAATCGCTTTTGATTTTGTTGTTTCTAAAATCTCTTCTAAAATATTTGGTGTCATTAAAGGGTGAACAATATTTGCAATAGCACCAATTTTATTTATAGCATAAAATGCTGCAAAGCATTGCGGAATATTAGGGAGAAATATTGTAACTACATCGCCCCTCTTAATATTATTCTTATCAAGATAGCCTGCTATTGCATCGACATCCTTTAAGAATTTTTTATGACTAATCATATTACCATAATTTTCAATTACGTTATATGAACCAAAATCTTTAGTACATTCTTTAAAATAAAGATAACAGCTTTGATTATTTGGTCTTATCATCGCTTAATTCCTTTCATTAAGTAATATATAGCAATTTGAGAAATGCACAAATAAATTCATTTTATATTATACCATATAAAAAAACGTATTTCAACAAGAAAATAAAAGAAAGAGTGTAGTATAAACTACACTCTTCATTTAAGGCGATGAGAGTCGCCTTATTATTTTTTAAATTGTGCTAAAATTTTAAGAAGATTTTCTTCTTCTATAGGTTTAGAGATGTGGGCATTCATACCCGCCTCTTTTACCTTCTTTATATCATCCTGGAATGCATTTGCAGTTTGTGCAATAATCGGAATTTTAGTTGCTAAAGGATGATTGGAACTACGGATTGTCTTGGTTGCTTCGTAACCATTCATTACAGGCATCATAACATCCATTAAAATTAAATCGTAATCGCCTTCTTTTGAAGCAAGGAATTTATCAACAGCCTCTTTACCATTTTTAGCAACATCTGCACTTACACCAGCATCTTCTAAGAGCATTAAAGCAACTTCTACATTAAGTTCGTTATCTTCAACAAGAAGAACCTTCATACCTGAAACATCTGCCGAGTTTTTGTTTACTCTTTCTTTCACAGCTTCGCAAACAACCTCTAAGTCAGTGAGTTTCAATGTAAATGTAACAGTGAACGTACTTCCGAGACCGAGAGTACTGTCTATCGAAATTGTACCACCAAGTTTGTCAACATTATTTTTAACGATTGACATACCGAGACCTGTTCCAAGACGGTATTTTCTATCATCACTATCATCAATTGAGAACGGCTCAAATATCTTTTCAATATAGCTTTTGTGCATACCGATACCAGTATCCTGAATTGTAAAAGCATAGGTTGCTTCATCGTTATTAAATGCAACTTCTTCTGCTTTAAAATAGATATAACCATTATCGGTATATTTCACAGCATTACTTAAAATATTAAGAAGAATCTGACGGATGTGAAGTTTGTTACCTAAAACATTATCGTGCTGAATGTTGGAGAAATCAGTTTTAAATTCAACCGTTTCTTTTTCACTCAACTGACCTTTGATAATTGAACAACATGTGTCGAGCATACAGCTCATTGGGAATGGCTCGTCTTTTTCTTCATTTAAACCCGTTTCAAGTTTTGTAATATCTAAAATATCATTGATAAGACCTAAAAGGTGTTCTGCTGACATTCTGATTTTTTTATGGCAATCTTTTACTACTTCAGGCTCCGCTATATGCCTTTCAGCTTTACTTATCATACCGAGAATACCATTTATAGGAGTTCTTATATCATGTGACATATGTGACAAGAACTTTGTTTTTGCCATATTTGCATTTTTTGCTTCTTCCGCTGAAGCAGCAAGGGCTTTTGAATATTCACGTTCTTGTTCAATCAAAGCTTTTGCATTTCTATTTTTTACAAGATAAATATATATACCTAACGTAAGACCTGCTAACAACACACCTATTAAAATAGCTGTATCAACTATCGCACCTGCAAAGTCTATTGTTTGTGCACTTGCAAATTGCTCAGGTATTATCATTACCAAATTCCAGTTATTCGTTTCCATTGGTTGAACAACAAGAAAGTAAATACCTTCTTCATCGAGAATGCTTAAAGAAGTAACAGTACTTTGCTTGTTACCAACTCTCTCAACTATTTCTTCTAATGTATGACCATTCTTCCTCTTTACGTGAGAAGCAATTTCCTCATAGTTTAAGCTATCAAAAAACTCAAATTTAGATCTTTCTGTATAAATATTTTTTCCATTTTCATCTCTTATGCAAACTACATTTTCATTAGCATAAGCATCATTATGAAATACATTTGAATATTCAGCCAAATTAACATAAAGAATAGTGTGGGTTATTACATTACCATCTGCCAAAACAACAGCCTCATCATTTTTAGCAAGAAATGTCATATAATATGTATCGTTATCTCCAACTTTGTTTGTAATGGTAAGCTGTCTTTTCTCATCTGACAAAAGCAAACCGTTCAAATTAAACTTTGCTTCGTGCGAAGTATAAACCTTGCCATTCTTATCGACAATTCCAAATATGAGATTATCATTTCCAAGTCTTTCTTCAAGTTTTGAAATGCTTTCAATACAATCTTCAGTATCAAAGGAATCAAAGGTTGAGTATCTTATAGACACCATACTCAATAAATTCCAATGCTCATCTATCATAGCATCAACCGTTTTGGTTAACTGAGCAGAGGTTTCTTCTAAATGATACGCTCTTTCATCGTACACCATTTGATTAAACTCATTAATAAACCAGGTTATTGTGACTACTGCTACAATAACAGCTATGATTAATGATATTACCCCTACAATTCTTCGGGTTTTTAAGCTTTTCATTTTAATCACCGACTTTTTAGTTATTAGCCCTGTGCAAATCTGTTTCTGTAAAAATCAGTAATACTACCCTTACATTCACGTGCCAATTTATAAATTTCATCAGAAAATGCACCTGCATCTACTGTTAACTGGCTAATTGCTATATTAAAGTTCTGACGTGTAAAATCATCTAATTTGCAGAAAACTTCATCAAATTGTGCAGCGAATGCACAAATCTGAGCATGAATAGGAGTTTCTTCAGCAGTCAACTGATGTGGGAAGCCTGTTCCGTCTGCTCTTTCGTGGTGATACATACAAATATCAGTACAAACAGAAATAAAGTAATTACAGCTTGAAGCAATATTTGTTCTTATGAGCTTACCGCCAGCTATTGTATGCTTCTGATACATTCTGTAGTCACTCTCATTTTTCTTAGGGAAGTCAATGCATCTGTCAGGAATTGTCATATAGCCGATGTTATAAAAATATGCTGCAGTTGTAATCATATTGATTTTTGCAGGCTCATATTCATCACCGGCAAACTGTGAAGCATACTGTGTTATAAGAATTCTTGTAAGCTCTGAAACTCGTTTGAAACGCTCATCACTTACGCCTTTATTTTTTAAATATTCTTTATAAATAGTTGTAAGTCTACCAACATACATATTAGTATCGTTAATATCAAACTCCTTTAAAGGACCAATATCCTTAGTTAAACCTCTTGGCTCAATATCTAAAAGAGTATGTACCTTTTCTAAAACTGTTTCTGCATCAAATGGTTTTGAAACGAACGATGTTACACCATATTCACCAGCACGGCGAACATTCTCTTTTGTTGCCTCTGCTGTCATCATAATAATTGGAAGATTTTCAACTCTGTTATTTTCCATAAGCTGTAAAACAGCGAAACCATCAATAACAGGCATCATAACGTCAAGAAGCATTGCATCATATTTTTCTTCTTTTTTTGTAAGAAGGTCAAGTGCTTCATAACCGTTTTTAGCATCTGTTATTTCAAAGTGGTTTTCTAATATATGGTGAAGGATTTCTCTATCTATAAAACTATCGTCTGCTATTAATAATCTTTTCTTTGTTTCTGCCACAGTAATCTACTCCTACTCAAGATAAGTTGTTTTTTATATGTTCAACAAGATTTTTTTGTAATTCTTCGATTTTTAAATATTCATCTAACGCCGCTTGTGGATTCCCTTGTCTTAAGAAATCTACAATTTGAGTATAAGCGGAATAAAGTGAATCGAACGAAAGATTTGCTGTAACACCTTTTATTAAGTGAGTTCTTTCAATCGCCTTCTCAATTTGCTGAGTCTCTAATAACGACTTACATTCGTTTTCTTCAATAACCTCGGGAAACTTGGAAATAAGTCTTTTATAAAAGTCAGTTTTACCTTTTAAGCGGTCAAGACCGACATCTACATTACAGCCATATTCCTTCAATGATTCCAAAAATTGCATAGCACACCTCTATTGTCATTTTTGCATAATTTTTCGCTTTTTTTGTATTAATTTATATTAATAATATATCAATATAAAATATACCACAAATGTCAATTTGTGTCAATGGTTATTTAGGTGTTGGGTGTTAGGTTTTAGGTTTTGGGTTTTGGGTGTTAGGTTTTAGGTTTTGGGTTTTGGGTGTTAGGTTTTAGGGGTTAGGTTTTAGGGTTGGGTTTTAGGTTTTGGGTGTTAGGTTTTAGGTTTTGGGTATTGGGTGTTAGGTTTTAGGGGTTGGGGGTTAGGTGTTGGGTTTTAGGGGTTGGGTTTTAGGGGTTGGGCTTTGGGTT
>JAZNUL010000151.1:0-39545 GCA_045592285.1 Acutalibacteraceae bacterium | reverse complement strand
GAAAACATGTCAGCAGCTAACTCACGTATTCGTGATACTGACATGGCTAAAGAGATGATGAACTACACAAAGATGAATGTTCTCACTCAGGCTGCTCAAGCAATGCTTGCACAAGCAAATCAACAACCTCAATCAGTTCTTCAGTTACTTCAATAATTGAACAAGAACTAATTGTTAACTTAAAATTTGCTTCTTAGCAAATAATAAAGTCTGGTAACTCTCTCAGAGTTACAATCTAAATACCCAAACTAACAACCAAAAGGCCTCTTCGGGTTACCCGCCTGGAGAGGCTTTTCCTATTTCTTGACTTGTATATTCGGCATCTAAGTCTTTTTTTTAGCCACTCGACGTACCTTTGTACGCCTTCGGGCTAAACAAAAAGCCTTATATACCAAATCTACGAGTCAATATTTTTTTGTATACGGATATTCAGCGCCTAAGTCATTTTTTCACCCGCTCGACGTACCCTTGTACGCCTTCGGGGATGAAGAAAATGTCTTATGCACTAAAACTACATATCAATATTTTTGTATTTTCAGCGTCTAAGTTATTTTTTCACCCATTCGACGTACCTTTGTACGCCATCAGGGTAAAGAAAAATGTCTTACTCACTAAATCTTCGCATCAATATTTTTGTATTTTCAGCGCCTAAGTCATTTTTTCACCCGAACACCCAACACCTAACACCTAACACCTAACATCCGATATGTTAAAATAATGTTAAATTTATATCGAACTAAAAAATTGTAAAAAATCACAAATTTGAACTCGTTTCCAATTTTTTCTTGTGCAATAAAGTTGACAAACTTGAAATAGTATGTTAATATGTGGTAGTAACTATAGTGTCATTGTACCCTTTTATGCCTTTTCGGAAAATAAAGATGTGTAAAATGACGAAAAAGTTACAAAAAAACCAAAAAAATTCGTCGAAATTACTACAAGATTTATCTTGTCGAAAGGAGAGAATTTTATGTTTATTGTTCCAATTACACCAATGGAAAAAATGGATTTTTCCCCAACAGAAAAAGTTACGGCTGTAAAAGACGTTAAGGAAAACGCTTTTAGCAGTATTTTAGATAGTGCAATAGAAAATTTTAAAGAGGCTGACAAGCTTTCAGATATTGATGGAGCCGGGCTTTCACTCGGTAATGCTGATGATTTAGCACAGATTCAAATCAATATGTTAAAGGCTGAAACAATGCTCCAGACAACTGTTCAGATTACTTCAAGAGCAGTTAATGCATATAAAGAAATTATGCAGATTCAGGTTTGATTTCACATTTTTTATTACATTATATTTAGTATTTAATTCGGGGTAATGTCACGTGGCAGAAAATAATGGTTTAGAAAACTTAAAAGCAAAGGTGTTTGATGAAAACACCCCTTGGGGTAAAGCTTTGCTTTCAATAAAAAATACTTTTGCTGAAATGCCTAAAAAGAAACGCAACATTATATTCGGCGTAGCCGGTGGTGTTGTGGTGCTTGCGGCTATTTTGGCGCTTGTTTTAAATGCAAAAGCTGACAAATACGTAGCACTCTATCAAGGTCTTGAGTCGAGTGAAGCTACTGCTATTTATCAGGAATTATTAGCTGATGGAATTGATGCACAATTGGATTCCACCGGCAATGTTGTCGTTCCTAAAGAAATTTATGACCAATGTCTTTTGATGTTGGCTGCCGAGGGTTACCCGAAAACCGCTCTTACATATGATATTTTTGAAAATTCTCAAGGTCTTACTGCTACTGAATCTGACAGAAAACAAGCCCTTATTCACCAGGCACAGGAGCGTTTACAGGGTACCTTAATGAGAATCAAAGGCGTTCAGGATGCAGTTGTTAACCTTGCTATTCCTGATAATACTGACTATGTATGGGAACAGGTTGAAGATGCATCTGTTCCTACAGCGAGCGTTACAATAACATTTAATGATGATATTGAAGAACTTTCTGATGAGCAGATTACTGCTATTAAAAACCTTGTTGCATCAGCTATTCCTGACTTAACTCCAGAAAACGTTGTTCTTACAGATGCTAAGACAATGCTCGAATTAAAGGTTGACGAAGATGCTCATGGTGGCTTGGGTTATACACAAAATCTTGATTTTGAAAGAATGGTCCAGAACCAGATTGAAGAAAACGTTATAAGAATTTTAACACCAAAATATGGTTCAGATGGCGTATTTGCAGTTGCTAAAGTAACTATCAACTATGACAAAATGATGACCGAAAAAATGGAGCTTATTCCGAACTCTAAGGAAGAAGGCTTCTTAACTCATGAGGAAGGTACATTCCAGGGTGGTCCGGAAGATGTTGCTGGCGGTGTTGCTGGTGAAGAAAATAACACAGATATTCCTGATTATCAATACGACAGCGGTAGTGCACTTGATGGCGAAACATTAATTGAAGGTCTTCGTGATTATGACTACGGTTACATAAAAACCCAGATTGAAAAGGGTAACGCAATTCTTGACAAAGCAACAGTTTCTGTTATGGTTAAGCAGGCAAATCTCTCAAACACAAATCGTGACGAGATTGTTAATATTGTTTCAAAGAGTGTTGATATTGAGCCTGAAAATATCAGTGTTTCATCATTCGTTGGTGAAGAACCAATTGATGACGTTGTTATCAAACCAACATTCATTGAAAAACTTCTTGAATTACCATTGTGGCAGATTCTTCTTATCTTTGGTATCATTCTTCTCGTTGCTCTTCTTCTTGTTCTTATTCCTGTTATTATCATCTCAAAGAAGAGAAAGAAAAAGAAAAAGGACGGTATGGAAGAATACCTTCAACAAATCGAGGACGAGCGTGCAGCAGAACAACTTCAGTTGCAGCAGGAAATCGATCGCTACAAGAAAGAACTCGCAGATATTGCTATGGGTGATGCGGATCCTAAGGATGAAGCAATTCTTAAAGAAGTTCGTAACTTCGCTAAGGCTAATCCGAAGATTACAGCTAACCTCCTTCGTTCGTGGATAAAGGAGGGTGATGATTAATGGCAAGAAATACAACTAAAGGTCTTTCACCACTCGGCAGAGCAGCGGCTGTTATCGTTGCTCTTGGTTCTGACGAAGCGGCATCTGTTTACAAATATTTAACCGAAGAAGAAATTGAAAGACTCTCGGTTGAAGTTGCAAAGTTAGAAAAGCTTACACCATCAGACTTACAAGAAGTTATTGACGATTTCTATGGTCTTTGCACAACTCAGAAGGTTATTTCTGAGGGTGGTGTGCTTTACGCTAAAGATATTCTTGAAAAAGCATTCGGCCCTGAACTTGCTCAGTCTTATATGGACAGAGTTGCAGGCGCTATGCAGACAAGAGCGTTTGAATTCTTAAGAAAAGCTAAATCAAGAAACCTTTTAATGATGTTACAGGGTGAACATCCACAGGCTATTGCATTTATTCTTTCATACGCTCCACCAGAGGAAGCATCAAAAATCATTTCTGAGCTTCCACCACATACACAGCTTAGTGTTATCAAGAGAATTGCTACTCTCGATAGCGTTTCACCAAGTATTGTTAATACAGTTGAAACAATTCTTGAAAGACGATTCTCATCTGTTGTTTCTGTTGATATGACAGAAATCGGCGGTGTTAACCACGTTGCTGATATTATGAACCACACAGACAGAGCTACTGAAAAACGTATCTTTGATGAACTCGGTGCTACTGACCCTGAACTTTCAGACAGCATTAAAAAGCTTATGTTCGTTTTCGAAGATATCGTTCATCTCGATCCATTTACTATCCAGAGAGTTCTTCGAGATGTCGATTATCAGGACCTTGCTATTGCTATCAAAGGTTCTACCGAGGAAATCAAAGAAGTATTGCTTTCAAATATCTCTGCACGTGCTAAAGAAAACATCCTTTCTGACCTTGAATACCTCAGAAACGTTCGTATGCGTGACGTTGAAAAGGCTCAACAGAAAGTTGTTGATATTATACGTACATTAGAAGAGTCAGGTGAAATTACTATTTCCCACGGTGGGGAGGATGCAATAATTGAGTGATATTTTCAGAGCTTACAATTATGCGGCTGACTCAAAATCTGTTAAAATTCCTGATGTTGACTTCGATTTACCTAAGGTGACTATCGAAGAACAAGAAGAACTTCCACCAGAAGAAGCTTTTATGGAGTTTACTCCCGAGAGCTTTGCAAGTGTTGAAGAGCAACCTTTGGAAGTTGTTGAAGAACAAGAAAAGCTTGTTTACCCAACACGTGAGGAATTAGCAGAATTTTATAGGGATGAACTCAATGCAATAGCTTTAGAGGTTGAAATTAAAGCGTATTCAGATGCTTTGCAAAGCAAAAAGGCAGAGCTTCAGAATAGCATTGATAGTATCTCGCAAAAAATTAACGAGATGGAAGAACTTCAAAAAGCCTTTTTAGAAGATTATGAAAAGAAATTGAAGTTTTTTGCCATAGATATTGCAGAAAAATTGGTCTGCAAAAAAATCAGTGAAGACGATTTATTCCTTTCAGAGCTTCTTACAAAAACAGTAAGTGAATGTAAAGGTACAAATTGGCTCACAGTAGAAGTTTCTGATGCTTTACAAGGTCTTGTAGAAGTAGCAAAGGCAGAGCTTAGTAAACCCGAATATCGTGGTGTTGCTGAGGTTAAGCCAATCGCTTGTGCAGATGATACTTGTGTTGTAAGTACAGAAACTGGCGCAGTTGTCGCTACTATATCTGTTCAGGCAGATAATCTTCGCCTTGCTTTCAGAGAGGCAGAGATGGAGGTTTAAGAGTGTTGAGTAACGGTAATATTGATTTAACAAAATACCAGAAAGTATTGCAGTTAACAGATACCTTGACACGTGAAGGTAGAATTAACAAAATAATCGGTATGACCGTTGAAGCAACAGGCTTAACTTGTAGTATTGGCGATATTTGCAAAATTTTTCTTCCAGGTGAAACAGGAGTTGTTTTATCGGAGGTAGTCGGAATTTCTGAGAGTACGGCGTTTTTAATGCCTTATCAGGAAGTTGACGGAATAGGCTATGGTTGCAAGGTTGTAAATACAGGTAAAAAACTTACCGTTCTTGCCAGTGACCAGCTTGTAGGCAGAGCAGTTGATGCTCTTGGCAATCCGATTGATAATAAAGAACCGATTACCGAAGGCACTTCTATTTCTATAAGCGGTGCTCCTGAAAACCCAATGGCACGTCCACCAATCAACGAGGTTATCGAGTTGGGGGTAAGGTGTATAGATGGACTTCTTACCATAGGTAAGGGTCAGCGTATGGGTATTTTTGCAGGTAGTGGCGTTGGTAAGAGTACTCTTATGGGTATGATTGCCAGAAACGTTAAAGCCGATGTAAACGTTATTGCACTTGTAGGCGAGCGTGGCAGAGAGGTTGTTGAATTTATTGAGCGTGACTTAGGTCCTGAAGGGCAGAAGCGTTCAGTATTGGTTGTTGCAACATCTGACCAACCAGCTCTTATGCGTTTTAAATGTGCACAGACAGCAACAGCTATTGCGGAGTATTTCCAAAGGCAAGGTAAAGATGTTCTTTTAATGATGGACTCTTTAACACGTTTTGCAATGGCTCAGCGTGAAATCGGTCTTAGCACTGGTGAAGCACCGGTTGCAAGGGGTTACACTCCTTCAATCTACTCGTCTTTACCAAAATTACTCGAAAGGTCCGGTAACTTTAAAACCGGCTCTATCACAGGTATTTACACCGTTCTTTCAGAAGGTGATGATACAAACGAACCAATCTCTGATACCGTCAGAAGTATCATTGATGGTCATATAGTGTTATCAAGAAAAATAGCATCAAGAAACCACTATCCTGCTATTGATGTTCTTAATAGCTTAAGCCGTCTTATGAGCGGTATTGCTACTCCGGAACAAAAGCAGGCAGCAGGTAAACTCAGAAATATGATGTCCATTTATAAAGAAAATGAAGATCTTATTTCTATTGGTGCTTATAAACCGGGTAATAACCCCGAGCTTGATAATGCAATAAGTCATATGCCGAAAATCAACGAATTTTTAAAGCAACCGGTTGAAGAACCGACAAGATTCGAAGATACACTAAGACTTCTCCAACTTGCAGTACAATAGGTGTTTTAAATGAAATCTTTTCAATTTTCATTAGCCAGAATGCGTAGTTACAAGGAGCAGGTCCTCGAAAAAGAAAAGACAACCTTAAGGCATCTTCAGGCGGAGAGAGCGAAGATTGAGATGGATATTGAAAATTTAGAAAATCATCGCAAAAGCCGTGAAGAAGAGTTTAAGCAAAGTAAAAATGGGTTAATGGCGAATGAGCTTATGCTTTATAAGTTTCACTCAGAAAACACAAGATTACAGCTTAACAATCTTTATGAAGAGTTAAAACGTGCAGAAGCAAGAGTGGATGCACAAATTAAAGTTGTTGTAAGTGCTTCGCAAGAAGTTTCGGGGCTTGACAAACTCGAAGAAAAGCAATTAGAGGAATATAAGTATCTTGAAGCCAAAGAAATGCAGGAAGAAATTCTTGAGAGGGTGGCTCAGAAGTCATCTGAAGAAGATAGCGTTTCTTGAAACTGGATACTATATTATATAATTATTTCTTTAAGGGAGGTGACAAAGTGGAACAGGTGACTTTACAAGCGATTAAGCTTAAGCAGTTATCCCGAAGCAAAGGTAATGGCGTAACAGAAGAAGCTTCAGGCGATGGTTTTATGAACGTACTCGACAGTATGCTCTCAAATCTCGTTGATGGTGATTCAACTGGTATAGCTGATATTTTGAACTTAGGGAAAACAGAAGATGCAGAATCCAGCGAAGATGCTTCTATTTTAAGTATGCTTATGGAACTTTTGCAGTCAGGTAACAGTAATGGTAATCTTTCTCAGGATATTCTGGAACTTTTACAGAATATTGAAGGCATCGAAGGAATTGATGATATAGAGATTCCTAATGTGGTTGCCAAACTTCAGGAAAATAATTTCTTTGAAGCGATGGGAATGGATGAAGATACTGCAGATACGCTTTATACTTTAGGCAACAACACTTATAACTATCTTGATGCCCAAGGTGAAGTAATAAAGAATTATATTAATTCTAAGCTTGAAGCAAAAAATGCAGAACCAACTACAACTGCCAATACTGTGATGGAAACTGGCGTAATGGAAAACAGAGTTCCTGAACTTCGAGCAACTATGAAAGATTTTACGGAAACAACTGAAATTCCAATAGTTTCAGTAAGCTACGAAAAATCTTCAACTTCTGAGCAGGTTATGCAACCATCTTTAGGTGTTACAGTGCCTAATATGATTCAACAGAAAATGATAAGAACTGATATGTCAGAGCTTTCAGGTGAATCACAAAACAGTAATTCACAGGAATCAGAAAAAGGCGATTTAAGTAACCAATTAAGCGAAATTGCAACGGCAAATGCGAATGCAAACGTAGTTACACCACAGTTTGAATTACCGAAGGTGCAGAATTTAAGTAATCCGTTATTTGATGAGTTTAATATCTCTGAACAGATAACAGATGGCGTTAAGGCAAACTTAAATCTTGAAAAGAATGAGTTTACTGTAAAATTAAATCCTGAATCTTTAGGTGAAGTTACTATTAAACTCGCCGAAGAAGGCGGTAAAATGGTGGTTAATATTACAGCTGCAACAGAGAGTACAGCAAAGCTTTTAAACAGTGATTTAACTGCACTTCGTGATTCTTTAGGTTCATTAAACCTTGAAATACGTGAAGTAACAGTTGAGGCTCCTGAAAGTATTGAAGAGTCAATAGCAGAGTTTAATATGACAAGTCAGCAATTCTCTGACAGACAGCGTGCATTCAACAATCAACAGCAAGATGACAAACCGTATTATGCACATCAGAATGGTGTTTATGTAAGCGAAGAAATTACTGCTGATTATAGTAGTAGAGTCAGAACGGCTGTTGACGGATTAGACACTTATGTATAATTTTGAAAGGAGGAAATTTAATGGGCGATTATACAACAGACAGAGTATTAGGTTCAACTGGTACTAAGTATAATGCAGTATTTACTGATAAGACTGATAACGCAACTCTTACTCAGGATGACTTTTTAAAGCTTATGATTACAGAGTTAACTCATCAGGATTTCAATAATACTATGGATACAAGCCAGATGGTAAACCAGATGACACAGTTCTCAAATATGCAGGCAATGAAAGAAATGCTTTCATACTCAAGAACAAATTACGCTATGTCTTTAGTTGGTAAAACAGTTACTGCTTCTCGTTATACAGTAAGCGGCGATTTAGATACCACAACAGGTAAAATCGACAAAGTTTCCTTAGTAGATGATGAATTTGTCTTTTATATCGGCAGTAAAAGATATACTCTTTCACAGATTATGACTGTGCAGGATTCAAATTCAACAACTACAATTGACCCAACTAAGTTCAGTATTTCATCAAGTGATGTTACTGAAAGCACAGTAAAACTTAATTGGGAGCTTCCTACAGAAGACGATTTAGTTTCTGCAGGTCTTAAATACAGTATTTATTACACAACAGAATCTGATTTCCACAGTGTAGATGATATTCTTAAAAATGGTACTTTAGGTGCTGGTGATTTAAAAACACAAGAAAAAATCATTACAATGTTAGATGCAGATACCAGTTACCTCTTTAATATTATTGTTGAAGATAAGGATGGTAAAAAATACTGTTATAATCCTATAAAGGTACAGACCAAAAGTGCCGAATAATTAAACAGAGTAATTAAAATTTAAGAAAGGTGAGTCTATCATGGATGATATTCGTTTCAAACACTTTTCGCCAATCGTAACAGGTACTCCGGGTGCGGGTCAGGGATTGTATCCGCCTTCAGTCAGTACACCAAAGAATGAGCCTTCTGTTTCTTTCGCAGATGTTTTAAAAAGCACTATAGAAAAAAACAGTGAAGTTAATTTTTCAAATCATGCTATTAAAAGAGCAGTCGATCATAATATGGATATTACCGACGACGAGCTTAATAGATTAAATGAAGGTGTGCGACTTGCGAGCGAGAAGAACCTTGACGACACTCTGATTCTTGTTGGTGAAAAAGCATTTGTGGTAAGTGTAAAAAATAACACAGTTATCACAACAGTAAACAACAATTCAATTCAAGGCAATGTATTTACAAATATTAACGGAGCTGTAATAGTGTAACTTATTACATAACTTTAAGCCGGACCTTTGGAGGAGGCTTATGGTATCTTGACCGACTGATAGATACCACTTCGTTAAGGGTAAAAAATTGTCCGAATTAGATTCGGATAGATTTGTTATACTCTTTTTATCCTAATAGGTTACTTATGCATGGCTTCGCATAAGGAGAAATAAATATGAATAGAGCTTTGTTTTCAGGTGTGGCAGGTTTAAAAACCCACCAAACTAAGATGGATGTTATCGGTAATAACATCGCAAACGTTAACACATACGGTTACAAATCACAGCGTGCTGTTTTCAGTGACCTTTACTATCAGGCACTCAGAAGTGCTTCTGCTGGTACAGCAAGCCAGGGTGGTAAAAACCCAACAGCTGTTGGTTATGGTTCACAACTTGCTGGTATTCAGACACAAATGTCACAGTCAAGTATGCAGACTACTGGTTACGGTATGGACGTTGCTATTGCTGGTGAAGGTTTCCTTCAGGTAATGGATGGTTCAGGTAACATCTTCTACACAAAAGCTGGTATGCTCGATTATGATGCTAACGGTTACCTAACCGACATCAATGGTAACTTTGTTCTTGGTACAACAGCAAACGGTACTGCAGATACACAAAAAATCTGCTTAAGCAATATCGGTACTGTTAACCCAAAGAAAGCTTCAGTTACAGAATCAATCAATGGTATTGATTATACTATTACCGCATCTAACCCAAATAAATTCGGTAATATCGCAATTTCAATTTCATCAAGCGAAGGTCTTCCAGATGGTCTTCCTGCAAAAGCAGTTATCTCTTCTACAGGTGCTATCTCAGTTGAACTCAACGCTTATCATAAATTCAATTCAATGAGCGAATTAAATTCTGCTATTAACGATGCTATTACAGAAGCTAATGGTGGTAATCAGCACGCTGCTGGTGTATTCACTCTTACTTCATCAAGAAATATGTTTGGTACAGAAGCAACTGACGGTTCATTCAAAGGTGTTGCAGTTGCAAATCCATCAGTTATTACATTAAATGCTGATGCATTCGAAGGTAAATTAACAGTTAAGAGCTTTGACCCTGAAGAAGCAGCTCAGGTTATTGCAGATAATTCACCTGTTACATTTACAACTACAGCAGTTCCAAACACAAACCCAGCAGAATACACAATGACTGCAACAGTTAATGGTATTGATTACGTTGGTACAGTTCTTGGTACTTCTATCTACCCTGTAACTCTTACATCAGCAGGTGGCGGTACTATTGAACTTGACACTAAATTAGGTCAGAAATTCACAGATTCAGATTTACAAAGAGCTACATTACAAGCTTCAAATGGTACTGTTTCTGCTCCTGAATTTTTCCTTGGTGGCGCACAGATTACAAAAATGAGTGAAAAATTCCCATCTTCAAGTGATATGGATTTCGCTATTTCAAATCTTGATGCTACTACTCATCAGTTTGACCTTACAGTTACTATAGCAGGTATTACTTATAAATCAGAAACACCTGCAATTCCTGGTCAGGAAATTACTCTTAAAACTGATAATGAAGCTGATGGTTCAATTACACTTTCTATTCCAGCTCTCACAACAATGGCTGAGAACTATGGTTTAGATATAAATAATGCAAACTTTAATACTGCACTCAACAATTTACTTACAAACAGTATTGATATGCATTCTTATGCATCAGTTGCTTCAAAAGAAGCTATTACAGAGCCTCTTACAGGTGCTGAAATTGCTGGTACTGATTTCTCAGTTACAACTGGTCAATTAAAAGGCGCTCCTGTAGAGAACGGCTTCTTCGGTGGCGGTATGTTATTTATGCAGGCAAGTACTGATTTTGTAGGTAAGGGTACTATTACACCTGATAAGTTCACTGCTTCTTACGTTCAGGGTGTTGATGATGGTAACTCTTACTGGACAGTATCTCTTGATATTGATGGTAAAGAATATACCACAACAATTTCTGAGGGTACTATTGCTTCATCATTACTTCTTAAAGGTCCTGAGGGTGACTACATTCAGGTTACAAACCCAGGCTTTGAAGGTATGAACGATTACTTCAGAAGTCAACAAAACCCACCACGTGACCCTGCAACTGGCGATACAGTTCAGGCTTACAATGGTAACGAAACAGTTGAGGTTACTCCTTCAGTTGCTTCAAGAGAAATGGGTCTTTCATCAAAACCATTCACACTTTCAGGTGGTACAGATGGTGGCGTTGTTACTCTTGACGAAATCAGCAGTATTGCAATTGCAGCAGACGGTACAATCACTGTTTCTCACGGCGAGCTTGGTAATGTTGTAGCAGGTAGAATTTCACTTGCAAGTTTTGCAAACCCTGCAGGTCTTTTATTACAAGGTACAAACTACTTCGCAGCAACTGCAAACTCAGGTGAACCAAATCTTTGCGACCCAGGCTCAGATGGTACTGGTTCTCTCGTTACAAGTGCTCTTGAGATGTCTAACGTTGACCTTTCATCAGAAATGGCAGATATGATTACTACACAAAGAGGTTTCCAGGCAAACTCTCGTATAATCACAGTTTCTGACTCAATGTTAGAAGAACTCATTAACCTCAAGAGATAATCTGGTAGTTAGTTAAATAGGGTAATTTAAAGTAAAAGTTGTTGATTTATTTTAAGTTTTAACTACATACCATAAAATCTTTTTGAATATATACCATAAATCTTAAATTTTTAAATGCATTTTGGTATGTTATTCAGAACGTATCGGGATGCATCAGGTTGAAAAATCAACCTTAATAAAGTACCATAAATCTTTTAAATAATACTGCGACAACCTCTTTGGTTGTTGTGAGGTTGTCGCCAGTATTAAGATATATTTATTAACCTACTAAGACTAACAACCAAAATAAGAATTGTGGGGAAACGCTATGATTATTTTAACTAAGTTAAATAATGTTCCTTTTGCATTAAATCCGGACTTAATTGAAACTATAGAAGAAACTCCGGATACAACAATAAGATTAGTTACAAAAAATATTATCATTGTTAAAGAACCAATGGCAGATGTTACCAAGAAAATATATGAATATCGTGCTATTGCAGGTGGTTCAGCGGCAAAAATAATTCCTAATATCGGCGATTTATAAACACTGATTATTAAATAAAGGAAAGTAAATTTAAAGGGGCGTATTAGGCTTTATGAAACGATCGATTGATATAATGTCCATTATAGGACTTATTCTTGCATTTGGTATGATGGTTTTTGGTATTGTTTTTGGTGAAGATGATGCTGGAAATCCAGCAGTAAAATTTGATACGATAGGTAGTTTCTTACACTTACCAAGTATAATTATTGTTATCGGTGGTGTATTTGCTTGTCTTATGTTCAGTTTCCCTGTGTCACAATTTGCAAAAATACCAAAACATTTAGGTATTGTTTTTTCTCCAAAAGTATATAATCCAGAGATTTATATTGCGAAAATAGTTGAATGTGCTAAAAAAGCGAGAGCTAATGGTCTTTTAGCACTTGAAGAAGATACAAACGAAATGACCGATGCCTTTATGAAAAATAGTTTTCAGATGGTAGTTGACTCGGTTGACCAGGAAAAAGTTAAAGAACAAATGGATTGCTGGCTTGCAAACCTTGATGACCGTCACTCAGCTGACAGGGCATTCTATGATAAGGGTGCAGAGCTTGGTCCTGCGTTCGGTATGATTGGTACATTGATAGGTCTTATAAATATGCTTCAGAATATGAGTGATATTGATACATTAGGTCCTAACATGGCTGTTGCACTTGTTACAACCTTCTATGGTTCACTCTTAGCGAATGCAATATTCTTACCTATTTCAAATAAATTAAGAGTTCGTCACGAAGAAGAATATCTTTGTATGTCAATTATTGCAGAGGGTGTTCAGGCTATACAAGCTGGTGAAAACCCGAAGCTCGTTCAGGAAAGACTTATACATATGTTACCTGAGTATAAACAAAAGAAGTTTAACCCAGGCGATTCAGGCTCATCAGATGATGAAGGCGGTAAAAAGGGTAAAAAATAATTCCCAATAACTATGTAAAGGTTGGTAAAAATGGCAAGACAAAGAAAAGCCCCTGAGGGCGGTGGCGGCCAGGCTTGGCTTAATACATACGCCGATATGGTTACCTTGCTTCTTTGTTTCTTTGTTCTTATGATTAGTATGTCAGTTATTGACCAGGAAAAGTTTAATGCTTTCCTTGAATCATTCCAGAACATAGATAAAGAAGTGCTTGAAGAAATTATTCAGGGTTCAGCAGTAGGTGGCGGTGAAGGTTCAGGTAACAGTCAGGATATGACAGAAGCCGCAATGGATACTCTTTTTGAAAAGTTAGAAGAGTACGTTGAAAAAAATAATATGCAAAGCTCTGTTTCAATCGCAAAGATTGAAGATGTTATTTACGTCCGTTTTGACAGTGCTATATTCTTTAAAGCTAATGAATACACCCTAAGAGACGATGCTTATGATGTATTGAATTTCATAGGTGACGGCTTAAAGGAATACGAAAAAGAAATTAAGCTTATAAATATTTGCGGTCATACTGCAAAGCCTTCTGTTGAACAAGACCCAGAAAGAACATGGCGTCTTGCAGGCGAAAGAGCTGCAGTTGTTGCAAACTATTTTGAATTAAATAAAAAAATCGATAATATGAAAATTACGGTTTTAGGTTATGGTGATAACTTCCCTGTAGCTTCTAACGATACAGAAGAGGGTATGAGAAAGAACCGTCGTGTTGAGCTTGTTATTATCGGTAAAAACAGTAATGTTAATACAAATATTTACGATGCCCTTGAAGAGCTTTATAACAGCGATGAATATCCAAAAGAGGGCGATGTAAATGATGTATTACTTCCACAGTTATCAGGTAAAGATTCTAAAAAATGATTTTTATACTATTATTTCCAAGAAAGGAGTTGAGTAGCTGAATGGCAGAAGCGTTATCCCAAAGCCAAATTGATGAACTTTTGCAGCGTATGAAAAGTGGTGCACCAGTTGAAAGCGAACCCGAAGAACGAATAAAAGTCTATAACTTCGCATCGCCTAAAAAGTTTACAAAGGACCAGCTTAAATCGTTAAACAACTTTCTTGAAACTTTTGCAAGAATTGTTTCTTCTTACTTCACTAACGCTCTTCACAGTATATGTGAAGTAAACGTCAGCCAATTAGAAGAACAAAGATATTTTGAGTTTAACAATGCAATTCCAGATAGTACTTTGGTTGGTATTATAGGTTTTGAACCTGAAAATTCAAGCTTCGGTGAAACAACGTTGCTACTTGAATTCCCTACCTCCTTCGGTTATATGTTAATTGACAGATTGATGGGTGGTAACGGCGAACCTACAATACTTCAGAGAGATTTTACAGAAATAGAAACAGCCCTTCTTGAGCACGTAATGCAAAAGGTTACAAAAACAATGAAGGACGCCTGGAAGACTTACTTCCCACTCGAAACTGACTTTAAAGGAATTCAGACAAACGGTAGATTGATTCAGGCATTTTCACCACAGGATATAGTCCTTATAGTTTCTTTCGATATTAAGGAAGAGTTTTATGAAGGTACGGCAAACTTATGTATGCCTGCTGATAAATTCGAAGAAGTCATTAACAATCTTAGTCAGAAATATTCACAAGGCACAAGGCAACAAGATCAGGATAAGGAACAGAAAAAGCAAGATCTTCTTATGGATTACCTTAAGAAATCTGACCTTAATATTGAAGCTTATCTTGACAGATGCACAATGTCGTTTGAAAAAGTTACTGACTTAAGAGTAAATGATGTTTTAATGTTAAATAAGCGTATTGACGATGACATAGAGGTTCACATCGAAGGAATGCCTTGGTATTCTGCACGAATGGGTGAATCAAATAATAAAAAAGCTATTAAGCTTGTTAAGTCATTAGGCGACCCAAAAAAAGAAGAACAAAGGGAGGATGCGAACGTTGATGACTGATAATGAAAAATTCTTATCATCAGATGACCTTGATGCCATCGGTGAAGTCTTAAACATTAGCATGGGTGCGGCAGCTACTGCGGTATCTTCAATGTTAGATAAGAGAGTGTTAATAACAACTCCTAATGTTGAATTAAATACTTTTGACACAATCGACTATTCAAAACTCGAACCTGCAATCTTAGTTAAAATTAACTATGTTGAGGGTATTGAGGGTGCTAACGTAATTATTCTCAGAAGAAACGATATGAGAATAATCTTAGATATCCTTATGGGTAACGATTATACTCAAGGCTCAGAAGAAGAATTTGAATTTGACGATATGAGCCTTAGTGCTGCTTGTGAGGTTATGAATCAGATGATGGGTTCATCTGCAACAGCACTCTCAGAAATCTTAGGTATGACAGTTAATATTTCAACTCCTGAATCAAAGCTCATTACTTCGCGTACAGACGTGCTTGAGTCTTTTGAAGCAGATGGTCATACTGAAGAGAACGTTGTAGCCGTTTCATTCAATCTTAATATTGAAGAAGAGGGCGGCGAAGCAATAGTTGATACAGTATTTACTTCATACTTGTCTATTGACTTGGCTAAGAAAATTGTTTCAACTATTTCAGGTGAACAAGAACCTGTAGACACTTTAATTGAAGAGCCAGCACCAGCTCCTGCTCCAGCACCAGCTCCTGCTCCGGCACCAGCTCCTGCTCCAGCACCGGCACCTGCTCCGACTCCGATTCCTGAACCACCGGTTCAACAACCACCAATGGGTCAGCAACCAATTAACCAGGGTGCTCCTAATATGTATGGTCAACCACCGATGTATCCTCAGGAACAATATATGGCACAGCAACAGGCTATGTATCAGAATCAATACCCACAAGGTATGATGCCTAATATGCAAAATCCATATTATGGAATGCCGATGCAGCAACCAATGGGTTACGGTATGCCAGTTGGACAGCCAGACCCTTCTGTAACTATAAAAACTGCAGATTTCCCTGACTTTGGCAAAAAGGTTGGTATGCAGGGCACACCTTACAGCGGTAATCTTAATTTACTTATGGGCGTTCAGCTTGATATTTCAGTTGTAATTGGTCGCTCTAAGAAAAAGATTAAAGATATTATGGAATTCGGTCAGGGTACTGTTATTGAACTCGATAAACAGACAGGTGCACCTGCAGAAATAATTGTTAACGGTCAGTTACTTGCATACGGCGACGTTATTGTTGTTGGCGATAACTTCGGTGTTCGTGTAACAGAGATTGTTGGTGCAAAAGAACTTTTAGACTCACTTGGCGGAACATTATAAATTAGTGTTACCAAATAAATAAATTATAATCAGAAATGAGGAAGATTTTATGTATAAAATTATGTTAGCTGATGACGCTGGTTTCATGAGAAAAATGATTCAAAATCACTTAAGTGGTGCAGGTTACACAGATTTCGTAGAGGCTGCTGACGGTGCTCAGGCTGTTGAGCTTTACAATGAGCATAAGCCAGACTTAGTTCTTCTTGATATTACTATGCCTAATATGAGCGGTATTGAAGCTCTTGCAGCTATTAAGCAAATTGACCCTAACTCAAAAGTGGTTATGTGTTCTGCTATGGGTCAGGAATCAATGGTTATGGAGGCTATTAAATTAGGTGCTCTTGACTTCATTGTTAAACCTTTCAAGCAAGACAGAATTGTTCAGACAGTTACTAAGATTTTACCATTGTAATTGTATTATATTTATAATAGAATTTATAAGTGAGGACTTTGTATGGGGCAAGATTTTACGACGATTCTTACAGGAATCGGTACAATAGTTCTTATGCTCGCAGTTTTTGTAGGAGCTTATTATTTCTCTAAATTTGTTTCTAAAAAATACCAACCTAAATATGGTAATGTAAGAAATATTGAAATAATAGAGCGAATGACTGTGGGTAAGGACCAATCGCTTGCTTTAGTTAGAGTTTCCGGTAAAGTATTTCTTTTGGCATTTACAGCGCAAAGCGTTACAAAGATTGAAGAAATGGATGCTTCACTTTTCCCCGAAAATAAGGATATTGCAAAAATCGGGGAGACCAGCTTTATGTCAATCTTCACAGACGCATACAACAATTTGTTGAATAAAAAGGACGAGGGGAAGGGAGACAATTCAAATGAAAAATAATCCCACACTTTCCAAAGCGAAAAAATCCCCACGTTCAAAACAGATAAAACGGTTGTGGGGACGGCTAATAGCATTAACGGTTGCCATAACTGTTTTTACTATTATTTTAGTAGTTACCGCAAATGCCGCATCGGTAAAGGTTGACGTCAACAGTGATGCACAAGACGGAGCGATGAGCGAATTACAACTCTTGTTCTTGTTTGTATTACTCGCTTTAGCACCTTCCTTGCTGATGATGATGACGAGCTTTACAAGAATTGTAATAGTTCTGTCGTTTTTAAGGAATGCAATCGGTATACAGCAGACTCCACCTAATCAGGTTATTATAGGACTTGCTTTAGCACTTTCTTTGTTTATAATGGCTCCTGTTATTTCTACAATAAACGAAACAGCTATTGAGCCTTTACAAAAGGAAAAAATTACAGAAGAAGTTGCTTTAGAAAGAATGCAGGACCCTATAAAAGAGTTTATGCTTAAACAAACTAAAGATAAAGACTTAAACCTTTTCTTATCTTTGTCAGGTGACGAAGATGTTATTGAAAGCGGTAATCCTGATTCTTTAAAGAAATTAGATCTTACTGTTATAGTACCAGCTTTCATTACAAGTGAATTAAAACGTGCATTTACAATGGGCTTTTTATTGTTCTTGCCGTTCTTAATTATTGATATGATAGTTTCGAGTACCCTTATGTCAATGGGTATGGTTATGCTTCCTCCGTCGATGATATCGCTACCATTTAAACTGATGTTATTCGTGGTAGTTGACGGATGGGGTCTGATTATTGAAATGCTCATAACGAGCTTTAAGTAGCTACTTTAATTAAATTTTGAATGAAAGGAGAGCTTGTGATGACACAGGAAGATGCACTTGTAGTATTCAGAGAAGCAATATTTTTAATTGTAAAGCTTGTAGCGCCAATGCTTCTTGTGAGTGTTGCAATTGGTCTTTTAATTTCCATTTTTCAGGCGGCAACACAAATTCACGAGCAGACTCTTTCGTTTGCACCTAAAATTCTCGTAATCGGAGTTATTCTGATTGCAATGGGCTCATGGATGATTTCAAGTATGGAGGAATTCTTCCAGTATATTATGGGCTTTATGGCGGGGTTGTAGTAAATGTCAGGGCAGGTTTTATTTGAAAATCTTGGCGCTTACATTCTCGTTTTTTGCAGAATGGGTTCAATGCTCTTTTTTAACCCGTTATTAGCAAGAAAAAATGTAGTATCATCAGTAAAAATTGCATTAGCATTAGGGCTGACGCTGATTATTACGCCAACTCTCAATGTGTCGCAGATTGAAGCATTTGAAGGACTTGTATTTTTGTTTGCAATGCTTAAAGAGTTTTTAGTAGGTTTTGCAGCAGGTCTTGTTTTCCAGATATTTTACTATATGCTTTTTGCTGCTGGTGATATAATTGATATGGGCTTCGGTCTTTCAATGGCAAAGGCTTTTGACCCTGGTACAAGTATACAGACTTCTCTTTCAGGTAAATTGTTTGAGATGTTATTTGTACTTTATTTCTTCGCCACTGACAGCCACCTTACGTTTATAAGGTTAACAGTTTCGTCTTACGATGTTGTTTCCATAGGTGCGGTGACTATTGGTGAAGATGTTGCAACTTTTATAGCGACTATGTTTGTTTCTGCATTTTCACTTATAATTAAACTTGCAGCACCATTTATGGTTGCTACGTTTGTATTAGAAGTTGCGTTAGGTGTTTTAATGAAATTATCACCACAAATCAATATTTTCTCAATACATTTTCCTATTAAAATTTTCTTAGGACTGCTTCTTTTATTTGCATTCGCTGTTCCTGTAGGTAATTTTATGGAAAACTATATAGGGATTTTAAACGATAATCTTTATAATCTATTTAAGACGGTATAGTTATATGCTTTAATTTTATTCTTACTGTGAAAAGTGGTGGTAAAAAATGGCGGGTGAGAAAACCGAAAAAGCGACGCCCAAAAAGCGAAAAGACGAACGAAAGAAAGGTAACGTCTTCGTCAGTAAGGATGCAGTTACTGCTGTTTCGCTTATAACATCATTTTATGGTCTTAAAATGTTCTACCCCACCATTCTTACCAGCGTTCAGGATTTAATTAAAGAATATATAAGTCTTGCAGGAACAAAAGAAACTTTCCTCAAAAGTGATATAGCAACGACTTTTATTGATTTAGCGTTTGTGTTTATAAAATGCGCTATGCCTTTAGTGCTTATAACAATCGCAGTTGCAATTATCGTAACAATGTTTCAGACAAAAATGCTTTTTACAATGAAGGCTGCGTCTCCAAAATTCAGCAGAATTAATCCGCTCAATGGTATAAAAAAGATGTTCTCATTGAGAGGCATAATCGAATTATTAAAGTCCCTTATAAAAATAGTAGTGTTACTCTATATAGTTTATACTGTACTCATAGATGAGGTAGCTACGTTACCAGCTCTTATGGATATGAACCCAATGACCGCTATCACGAAAACCGGCGGTATAATAATGGACGTAGTCTTAAAATCTGGTATTGCTTTCGTATTCTTGGCTGCTGCTGACTATATGTATCAGTGGTGGGATTATGAGAAGAATATGAAGATGAGTAAACAAGAAATTAAAGATGAATACAAGCAAATTGAAGGTAACCCGCAGATTAAGGGTAGACAAAGAAACATTCAGCAACAACGTGCACGTCAACGTATGATGCAGAATGTTCCTGAAGCGGACGTTGTTATCCGTAACCCTACTCACTTTGCAGTTGCTCTTAAATTTGACAGAGATAAAGACAGAGCACCAAGGGTTATTGCTAAAGGTATGGACCAGTTAGCGTTAAGAATTGTTCAGGTAGCTGAAGAAAACGATGTTTACGTTACTGAAGACAGACCATTAGCACGTGCTCTTTATGATGCAGTAGAAGTCGGAGAAGAAATTCCCGAGGAATTCTACAAAGCTATTGCTAAAATCTTAGCATTTGTTTATAACCTTAAAGAAAAGAATAAAAACAAGAAAAAATAACAGAAAAGGAGGTTGAGTTAGAATGAATATAAAATCAAGACTTAAAACAAGCTCGGTTGCATTCTTGATGGTTGCGGTTGTTTCTCTCTTAATTATTCCGCTCCCGACAGCAATTCTTGACTTTATGTTTATTCTCAATATTACAATCTCTTTAGTTATTTTGTTTATAACAATGTATATCAAGGAAACCCTTGAGTTTGCAATATTCCCGTCGCTGTTGCTTGTTACAACAGTTTATCGTCTTAGCCTTAACATTTCTTCAACCCGTTCAATTCTCACAAATGGTGGTTATGCAGGCGAGGTTGTTAAGACCTTCGGTGAATTCGTTATTCAAGGTAACATTGTTGTCGGTCTTATTATATTCCTTATTTTAGTTTTAGTTCAGTTTATTGTTATTACCAAGGGTGCTGAACGTGTTGCTGAAGTTTCAGCAAGATTTACACTCGATGCTTTACCAGGTAAACAGATGGCCATTGACGCTGACTTAAGTTCAGGTCTTATTACAGAAGAGCAGGCACGAGAAAGACGCTCCAAAATCCAACGTGAAGCAGACTTTTTCGGTGCTATGGACGGTGCTACCAAGTTTGTTAAGGGTGACGCGATTATTTCAATTATCGTTACTTTAATAAACTTAATTGGCGGTATTGTTGTTGGTCTTATAAATGGTGAAGGCGACTTTATGACTATCATTCAAACCTACTCAATTTCGACAGTAGGCGATGGTCTTATGAGCCAGGTTCCATCACTTTTAATTTCAATGGCAACAGGTCTTGTTGTTACTCGTTCATCTTCTGAAGCAGACCTTAACTCTGACGTTCTTAAGCAGTTTTCAAATCAACCATTTGTATTGCTTATTGCAGGTATTTTATTACCATTCCTTACATTCATTGGCTTCCCTGTGCCACAGACAACAATGATTTCTGTTGCACTTATTGCTTTAGGTGTAATACTCTTAAGAAAGACAAAGCCACAGGGTGCAGATGGTACTCCGGATTTGGGCGATTTACCTGCAGCACAAGAGGTTACAAGTGAAGTAAGCTATTACAAGAACCTTGATAACGTTTATAATCTTCTCAACGTTGATGCAATTTGTGTTGAAGTTGGTTATAGCCTTTTACCTATTGTTGATGAGAGTAGCGGTGGTAACTTCCTCGACCGTGTAGTTATGCTGAGAAAACACTTTGCTGATGAAATGGGTATGGTTATTCCAGCTATCCGTCTTAAAGATAGCTCACAGCTTAACCCTAACCAGTATGAAATCAAATTAAAGGGCGAATCCGTTGCAGTGGGTGAAGTTTTACTTGATCACTACTTAGGTCTTGTTCCTGCAGAAATACCTGAAAATGACATTGATGGTATTGAAACAGTTGAACCAGCATTTGGTATGCCTGCTAAATGGATTAGCGATGATAAGAAAATCAAAGCAGAAATTGCGGGTTACACACTTATTGACCCTACATCTGTTATGGTTACACACTTGTCTGAGGTTATAAGAAAGCACGCAAGCGAACTTCTCAGCAGACAAGAAGTTAAAAGAATGGTTGAAAACCTTAAAGAGCACAATGAAAGCATTGTTGAAGATACAGTTCCAGCAATTGTTTCTCTCAACGAGCTCCAGAGAGTTTTAAGAAACCTTTTAAGAGAAGGTATTCCTATTTTAGATATGGAAACAATTTTAGAAACTCTTGCAGACTATGCTCCTACAGTTAAAGACCACGATATGCTTACAGAATACGTAAGACAAGCATTAAGAAGAACTATTACTCATAAATTCTCAATAGCTGGTCAATTAAAGGTTGTAAGCCTTGATTCAGAAATAGAAGATTTGATTATAAAGAGTATAAAGAAAATTGAAGGTGGTGCTTATTTAGCACTTGAGCCTGACGTTATTCAGATGATTGTTACAAGTACAACAGAGCAGATTAATCAGATGAAGAAGCTCGTGCAGGAGCCAATTATTATTACATCTCCTGTCGTAAGAATTTATTTTAAAAAGTTACTCGACCAATTTTATCCTGATATTACTGTGTTGTCATTCAATGATATTGACACATCAGTACAAATTCAGGCATTAGGTACTATTACTCTCTCCGCAGTCTGATGACAGAATAATAAATGAAATGGGGTGATAACAGTTATGAACGGTGCAAGTCAGATTAAAGAAGTAAAATTAGATAATCCCGAAAAGGTGATGAAAGATTTTAAAGCAACAGGTAGTGTTGAACTCAGAAACAAACTTGTTATGCATTACCTTAACCTTGTTAATCTTGCTATTTATAGTATGCGTTCTGTATTGTTATCAAATGTCCCGTTTGAAGATTTCTTTAATCAGGGCGTTATAGCCCTTATAGATTGTCTCGAGCGTTATGACCCGGACAGAGGTGCAAGTTTTGATACGTACAGCTATTTAGCTATAAGAGGTTCAATTCTCAAATATATGAGGAAACAGAACTGGCTAACAAACAGGGCTTGGGATGCACAAAATAAAATTTCCCAAGGAAGAAAACACTTAGAACAAAAATTATTAAGAGAACCTACCGATGCTGAACTTGCTGAGTATTTAGGTATAACAGAGCAACAGTTAAGTCAGCGTATTGTAGAGATTGCTTCTATTGATACAATTTCTTTTGAAGAAATGATAGAACAAGCCTGGGAAGGCGTAATTGAAAAATCAATGGATAATTCAAAATCTCAGGTTGACAGTGATTTATTAGAAAATGAACTCAAAGGTGAACTTGCAAAGGCGATTGATTGTCTCGACCCGAAAGAAAAGCAAGTTATATCACTTTATTATTATGAAAACCTTAATTTAAGAGAAATAGGCGAAGTGCTTGATATATCTCAACAAAGAGTATCACAAATCCGTAAAAAAGCTCTTGATAAAATGTACGAAGAAATGAAAGAATACAGATACGATTAATCTGATATTCGTTTTAAATAAATAATGGAGGAAAACTTATGTATTCAGGTTTTTACACTCTTGCATCAGGAATTCTTACAAGACAAAACGAAATAGATGTTCTTGGTAACAATATAACAAATATTAAAACCCCAGGCTATAAAACAGACAGAGTTGAAACTTCTGCTTTTGAAATGGAATTAATGGTGAGAATGGAAAATGGAGAGCCTACTGTTTTAGGTGATGGTGTTGGTCAGGTTTCTTCAATAATTCAGGATATACATACAATTATGGAGCCAGGTATTATTGAAAATACAGAGCGTGAATTAGACGTAGCAATCAACGGTGATGGTTTCTTTAATATAAGAACTCAGGATGGTGGCACTGCTATTACTAAAAACGGTAATTTTGACCTTGACAATGAGGGTTATTTAACACTTAATGGCGTTGGCAGAGTTTTAGGTCAGAATGGTGAAATATATATTGGTGCAAGTGGATTTAAAATTGGTACTGATGGTGCAATCACTTCTGCTAATGGTAATTACATTGACACACTTCTCATAAATAAACCAGCAGAAGGTATTACTGTTGAGAAAATAGAAAATTCAGCATTTGTAATTCAGAACGAGGGCGATTTAGTTGCCGCTGAAAGTTTTACAGTAATTCAGGGTGCATTAGAGTCATCTAACGTAGATATGAATACAGAACTTACAAAGCTTATAGAAGCACAAAGGTCATTTCAGCTTTATTCTTCTGCTATGAAGATTATTGACCAAATGGACCAGAATGGTACTTCTAAAATAGCTTCTGTATAAATTCAAGTGAAAGGATGGTAGATGTATGAGAACAGCTTTTTATGCTGGTGCAAGTGGATTACTTGCAAACCAGAAAGCAATGGATAATATTGCTAACAACGTTGCTAACGTAAGCACGACAGGTTATAAACCACAGAATATTTCATTCCAGTCACTTATATATGATGAGATGTATGTCAATACACCAACTGACCCTGAAAAAGGTAATGGTGTAAAGTCAGAGATTAACGATACAAACTTTAATCAATCATCGCTTGTACCAACTAATTATGATTTAGACTTTGCTCTTACAAGTAACGCTTTATTTGCAGTAGAGCAGGATGGTCTTACAGCTTACACAAGAGCAGGTAATTTCAGCATTGGTATGGCTGGTGAAGTTGGTTTCCTTGTTACTGCTAACGGTGACTTTGTGCTTGATAAAAACGGACAAAGAATAATGTTAGAAAAAGAACCTAATACAAATAATTTTGATACGTCAAATCTTAAAAATCAAATTGGTCTTTTCACTTTCGATAATCCTAATTATTTAACACCAGTTGCAAATAATCTCTATGCAGTGTCAGTAAAAAGTGGCGAAGCTGTAGCAGTGGAAAATAACGAAGGTTATTTAATTCAGGGTGCGCTTGAGCAATCTGGCACAAATTTAGCTGACGAAATGGCAGAAATGATTACAGTTCAGAGAGCCTTCCAGTTAGCAGCGAGGGTTGTATCAACTGCTGAAGAAAACCAAAGAACAATTAACGAACTTAGGAGATAATTATGGCTTTTGAAAATTATGAATTAAACGAAATGCAGTTTGATGCATTAAAAGAAATTGGTAATATTGGTTCAGGTCACGCAGCTTCTGCTCTTTCTTCAATGCTTGACAGACCTATTGATATTAACGTTCCACAAATTGATATTCTTGACTACACAGAGGTTGTTGAAAATTTAGGCGGTCCTGAAAACGTTCTTGCTGGTATTTTAATGTCACTTACAGGTGACGTTTCTGGTATGATTATGTTCCTTATTCACAAGCCTTTTGTTAAGATTCTTTTAAATAATCTTTTGGGTATGGATATTGAAGATAACTTTGACCTTGATGAAATGAGTCAGTCTGCAATTAAAGAGGTTGGTAATATTATTGCCGCTTCTTATGTTAATGCTATTGCTGAACTCACTGGTCTTGCTATTGAAATATCTCCACCAGAGCTTTCAGTAGATATGGTTGGTTCAGTTTTAAGTCTCCCTGCTATTTACTATGCAAATATAAGTGATAAAATTATATTTATTAAAGATGAGCTCGATAAAGAAGATGCCGCATCATCGCAAATCATTTTGATTCCTGATGTTGACTCTCTCAAAAAAATTATGGAAAGTTTGGGGTTGGCTGATATATGAGTCAGAATATTGTGGTAGGCATATCTGACTTGAATGTTGCTAAAAATGGCGATGTTCTCGTTACCTATGCATTGGGGTCTTGTATAGGTATCTGTCTTTACGATGAATCTGTAAAGGTTGCAGGGCTTTCACATATTATGTTACCAACAAGTGAGGGCTTTAACCCACAAGGTAAAGAAATATGGAAGTTTGCAGATACTGCAATTCCCGATTTAATTAAAAAGATGGAACAAGCTGGTGCTAATAAATTCAGAATTAAGGCAAAAATTGCTGGCGGTGCCCAGATGTTCCCAGGTTTTAATAATACTTCACTTTCATCTATTGGTGAAAGAAATATTATTGCGGTAAAAGAGTGCTTGAAACAACTTCGTATTCCGATTTTAGCTGAAGATGTAGGTAAGGATTATGGTAGAACTCAGTTCTTCGATTCTTCAAATGGAGAAATGAAAATTAAAGCAGCTCTTCGTGGTGAATGGGTATATTAAAGAAAAAATTAAACCATTGAAAGTTTTAATGAACTTTCAATGGTTTTTCTTTTTAACCTAACTTATTAAAAAACTTCTTGTATGTAACAGTACCTAAAGCGTTTGTCAATTTAACTGTATCAAGCTCAGGAGCGTTTACAACAGAGATTTTAAGGTCTGATTCAATATCAATATAAACTTCTGTAACGCCCTCAGCATTTAAGTTAACTGTAATGGTATCGCTACCATCAACAACATTCCAGAAATCGTCTTTGAATTCATATTCTAATTTAGCACCATCACAAACGATTTTATCTTTTGGTGTAGCAATAATATGAATTTTTGCGGTTGATGCTTCGTAGGTGGAAACAAGACCTAAAAATTCAGCAGATTTTTCGCCCTCTTTATAGTCAGTAATTTCAACAGCTACATCATAAAATGTGTTTAAGTTTTCTGAAGTGATTTGTTTTGATTCTTTTGCAGTTGCAAGGAAAATAGCACCTACACCAATTGCGAGTACAAGTACTATTGCAACAATAGCTATAATTTTCTTTTTCATAATATACCTCTCAAATAAATAATGACATTAAGCCTTTGCTTCGTAGCCAGCAGCTTTTACTGCATCAATTAAAACATTTATATCCACGTCACTTGAAAGTGTAGCAGTAGCTGTTTTTGCTTCGAGATTAGCTTCAGCAGAAATTACACCATCGACACTTTTTAAAGCAGTTTCAACGTGTGCTTTACAGTGATTACACATCATACCTTCAACTGAAATGGTTTTTGTCATAGTAACATCTTCTTTCTTCTTGTTGTCTTCTATAATTTCTTTTTCTTTTGATTTTTGTTCTTCAGAAAAAGTAAATTTTGTTTTAAAAAATCTTAATCTTAAAGCATTAGTTACAACACACAATGAACTCATACTCATAGCAAGAGAGCCAAGCATAGGTGTGAGCTTTATCTGGAATAATGGGTAGAATACACCTGCTGCAACAGGAATACCTAAAGCGTTATAGAAAAATGCCCAGAAGAGATTTATTTTTATATTCTTTATAACTGCTTTACTTAACTCGAATGCAGTAACTGCATCCTGTAAAGAGCTTTTCATAAGAACAATATCAGCAGAATCAATTGCAATATCAGTACCCGCACCAATTGCCATACCAATATCTGCAGTAATTAAAGCGGGTGAGTCATTAATTCCATCACCAATCATGCATACCTTTCTGCCTTGTTTCTTTAATTCTCTAATATATCTTTCTTTGTCAGTAGGTAAAACTTCTGCTATAAATTCGTCAGCATCAACTTCATTTGCAACATATTCTGCGGCAGAAGCATTGTCACCTGTAAGAATTATAACTTTTTTGTTGAGTTTTTTCAAGGCATCAATTGCATATTTGCTGTCTTTTTTTACTGTGTCAGAAATAGCGATAATACCAATAGCCTTTTTGTTTTTTGCAAACACAAGACTTGTTTTGCCTTGTTTCATAAATTCTTCGCTTTTTTCTTTGAATTCACTATCAAGAATTCCGTGTTCAAGCATAAATTTGTAATTACCCGAGAACCAAAAGTCACCATCAATTGTGGCACTTACGCCTTTACCGATTTCAGCAGAGAATTCTGTTGAAGGTATAAGCTGTAGGTTTTTTCTTGTTGCTTTTTCTTTTATTGCATTTGCGAGAGGGTGCTCACTACCATTCTCTAAGGAATAAGCGTAAGATAAAAACTTTTCTTCTGAGAATGATTTATCTAAAACGAAAATATCTGAAACAGACATTTCGCCAGTAGTTACAGTGCCCGTTTTATCAAGGACTACTGTATCTATTGCCGATAAATTTTCAAGAGCTTCAGCAGATTTTATTAAAATACCATTTTCTGCCGCCTTGCCAGTACCAGCCATAATAGCAACTGGAGTTGCAAGTCCTAATGCACACGGGCACGAAATAACAAGAACAGTAATTCCCATTGAAAGTGAGAAATCAGGGGTTGCACCACTTATAAGCCAGATTGCAAATGTAATAATAGCAATACCAATAACAATCGGAACAAACACACCGCTTACCTTATCAGCAAGTCTTGCAATAGGTGCTTTTGTGTTACTTGCATTGTCAACAAGCTTTATAATTTGTGAAAGGGTAGTGTCACTACCAACCTTTGTAGCCACCATTTTAAATGTGCCGTTTTTATTTATAGTAGCACAAATTACTGTGTCATCTTTTTCTTTATCAACCGGGAGACTTTCGCCGGTAACTGCTGATTGGTCAATGAAACCCTCGCCTTCAACAATAATTCCATCAACAGGAATGCTTTCACCTGGTCGTATAATTAAAGTGTCGCCAGCTTTTACTTCTTCTGCAGGAATAGTCACTTCAACACCATTTTTAATGACATTTGCAGTCTTGGGTGCTAAATCAATTAATTTGCCTAATGCATCTGAAGTTTTTGCCTTGCTTTTTGTTTCTAAATATTTGCCGACAGTAACAAGTGTTAAAATCATAGCGGCAGATTCAAAATAAAGCTCGTGCGAGTATTTGTGAACTAATGTGAAATCACTATGCCCTGCACCGTAACACATAAAGTAAAAAGAAATAAGACCATAAATAAACGATGCAGAAGAGCCAAGAGCAACTAATGAATCCATATTAGGGGCCTTGTGACTCAATGCCTTAAAGCCTGATGTAAAAAACTTTTTGTTTATTATCATTACAGGCACAGTCAAGACTAACTGTGTTAATGTGTTGACTAATATATTCTCAGTGCCAGTTAAAAACTGTGGAATAGGAAGTCCGATCATTCCACCCATAGCAACATACATTAATGGAATTAAAAAGAATATTGAAGAAAAAAGCCTTATCTTCATATATTTCTGCTTTTCTTTTTCATTCTTTTTTCGTTCATCCCAGTTGCTTCTTATATTGCTTTTTTCTTCACTTTTTTCATCCTTTAATGAAGCACCATAGCCAATGGATATAACAGTATTAATTATTTTGTCAGCACTCATTTCTTTTTCGTCAAAAGACACCGACATATTTTCATTTAAAAGATTAACCGATACACTTTCTACGCCAGAAAGCTTTTTTACCGCTCTTTCAACATTTGCCTGACACGCAGCACAAGTCATACCAGTTACGTTAAATTCTTTTTTCAACATTTAATCAGCTTCTCCATTTTTACGTGTGGTACGTTGACCTCATAAAATATGTCACTCACTTTTTTATAACCACATTTTTCATAGAACGGGTGTACTGAAAACTTAGCTTCTAAAAAGAAATATTTATAGCCTTTAGTTAAAAGCTCTTTTTCAGCAAAATCTAAAAGTAGTTTTCCAAAACCTGATTTTCTATATTCAGGTAAAAAGCAAAAACGTTGAATTTTAACTGTATCTTTTATTGTAAGATTAGCTCTTAATGTACCAACAGGTTTATTGTCATACAAAGCTAAAAAATGCATACAACCGACTCCGAGAGTATCGAACTCGTCAAGCTCGATACTCTCAGGAACGTTATGCTCTTCTACAAAAACTTTTCGTCTTATTTTTAAGGCTTTTTCTAAATCTTCAATCGTTTCAATAATTTTAATTTCTAACATAAATTATCCTTGTGGAGTTAATTCGAAGAATACAACTGCATGTGGGTCTAATTCTGCATCAATAATAAGCTTGCCATATTCTACAGTAGCAACACTGTCAACAGGAGTTAACTTTGAAGCCTCTGTGTATTTTGGATAAAGTTCGTTGAAGTAAATGTTTCTCGCATTTTCATCCATGAGAGTTGTTGGGCTGTCAATCTGTGGGTCCTGTGGTGACCAGTTAAAGCAATCTTTTGTGATGTTGTAAGTTTCTCTGTCTTTCATCCAGTCATCAAAATAGTTGCAATCATCATCAATAACATATGCTCTTACATTGAATTTCTGACCATCAAATTTTGGAGCATTTATAACAAATTCTGTTTTGATTTTTGTATCATAATTAAGGTCGTTTTTAAAGTTGTAAGCCATAACACGAATTGTGTTTGTGCTTTCATCAATTGCAGAAACAGCACCGATATCAGCACCGCCAATATCACCTGCTTGCTGTTTTGCAGTAGGTAAAAGTTTAGAACCATCAAATTTTGCAGCATTTTTTGCAACGTGGTAGCTTACAGTTGGGTTGCCTTCTAAAAGACCATTTGAAAGATAGCCCCACGCTGAGAAATAGCTTATATCATTATTAAACATCTGGGCAATAAGTCTTGCATCGTAAGAAGCCTGATAGGTGTAACCAACAGTTCTTGAGAGAAGCTCGTCATTATTAGCACCACTTACAGTACCAACAAGAAGTCTGCCTTCGTCAATACCATATTCTAAATCTGTAAGACCAAATTCTTCAGCCGCATCTCTTAAATTGTTGATTGTGCCAGGAAGGTCATAACCATTTGTATATGAGCCAGGAGCATGGTCGTAGAAAGAACCTGAAAGATAGCAGATTCTTGTACCTGTTTCGCCAGTTTTGTAGTTTTTACCTACAGCACAGTGTTCAATAAAATCTCTTTCGTCCCATTGACCTTCAGTAACAGACATAGCGTGAGCACCAACGTAAACATCTTCACCAATAACATCAATAAGTGCCTGTACTGTGTAGTCATAAAGCTTGCAATATTCTTTGAATGCACTGTTTGCATTGCCATCATTTGCAATAAACCAATCAGCGTTTTCAAATTCTGTCATAACGCCAAAACGCCAGGAGAGAACTTCTTCTCTGCCGAATTCATTAACTAAAGCAGTCGCTAAAGCATTGATGTAATTATAATAAACGTTATAATCATCTGGTGGGTATGGGTTAATACCAAAACCGTGCTCTGTGGTAGCTTTTTCTGAATATTTAAGTGGAATACTACCTAATTTAAGCATAGGCTTTGCACCTAAGTTAACAACACCACGGCAGTTATCAATAAGAACAGTAAAGTCGTAGTCATCAAGAACAGTTTTATCAAGTGGATTTTTGAATAAATCTCTTGCTTCTGTACCACCAGAGCATTGCATAAACTGAACGTACTCTACGAATTCAAAGATGTTATTTTCTTTATTTACCTTTGCATCTTTGAAAGGATTACCCTCGATAGACCATATGTTAACGTTATTTACAACGTTTGGTAAAGTGCCCTCAGCAGGTGTGTTTGCGTTAATTGTAAATTTGATTTCGTCGTAAGGACGCTCAAAATTTGTGTTGAAGCTTATTGAACCAATGAGTGTAGCAATAACACTTACAAGTGCCATAAGTCTTTCAAAAACAACAGTGATTGACATAATAAATACCCCTCTTAAATTTATTAATCCCATTCAGCACCCGTTACGGTGTCCATATCAATACCTTTTGTTTCACTGACTTTTTTAAATAATGAAACAAGCGCCACAATGAAACCTGGTACTAAAAGCGCGAATGAAATAATTCCTACTACTGTGTTACCGATGGTAAGTGTAAATGGAAGACTTAATGAGTAAGAAAGTGCTACACCAATTCCGGTAACAATAAATTGTGCAGACATACATGAAGAACGAAGATTTGTAGGTGAACTTTCACCAATCATCATAATTAAAACATCGTTTGTTGTGTAGTAACTACCTATTGCCGCACCACATAAGAATCCAACAAGGTATGGGTCCCAAGCAAGTCGTGCGCCAAATGAGAAGGTGATGAAAGCAACAAGGCAGTTAAATGCAGTAACAACCGCTGCTAATTTTCTTCCTTTCCAGTCAGAAATAAAGCCCATTATAACTTGTGAAACTGCAAGACCTACCGGAAACATAAAAATTGCATCTGTTACAGGTCCTACACTTACGGCATTCATAACTTCTTCACCTAAAGAACTGAACAAACCATTTTCAACGTAGTTTTGAGCATACCCATAAGAAAGTATAGTCTGGTAGTTTATAGTGCCTATAAAACCTAAATTTGCAATAGCAGAAGTTATATAAAGCCATTTTAATTGCTTGTGCTTTAATGCAAATTTCAAAGCGTGAATTAAACCACCCTGAGCGTTTTCAGAAGATTTCGCCTGTTTTTCTTGTTCTCTTTCTTCATCTGTCATTTTTAAATAACGAAGACGTGACTCAATGAATGAGTCAGTTTCTCTTGCAGTCAATAGTGCGATAAATGATGCAACTAAACCGATAATTGCAGGAACAAAGAAAACGTTTCGCCATTCTGCTGCACTCGTCATTAAAAGTCGTCTTAAAAGTGGAATAACCATAACAGACATATTAGCAACAAATTTTATTACTGAATATACTCTTGCACGATGCTTTGATGGAGACGACTCCATAATATAAACCACGTGCATATCGTGTGGAATAAAAAATTGAACTAATGCCGTACCGACAAAGTAAAGCAATAAATTGTTTGATAAGAAGATTACTAAAAGTGCAAGGCTCATACCAAAAGTATTTATAATTAAGAATTTCTTTCTGCCCCACCTGTCAGCTAAGGGTCTATATAAAAGACCTATTGCCTGAAAAGGCACTACAAGGATTGAAAGAATATCTAAAACACCAATTGAACTTTCACCAAACTTACTTAAAAGGTCGTTTGCAATTTCAGTTTTCATTAAAGTACCGATTGTTGAAGCAATTTCGTCGGTACCATATATAAGAGTGATAACAAAGACTAAATAGGCAAAGTAGAAACTCTTTTTAGGTCTCAGTTTTTCTTTCTCCCATTTTTTAATTTCTTTTTCTCGTCTTTCTGCTTGTTTTTTAAGTTTTTCGGGAGTAAGTGCTTTTGCCAAAAAATCACTTCCAATCAACAAAAAATTGTTGCTTTAAGTATATCATTTTATTTACATTAAGTCAATTATTGTAATTGCTTTTATATGATAAATATGGTAGTATATAACCGATGAATTTTTACTGCTGAGGGGTAATCATATGGACTACAAAAATGAGTCACTTTCACCTGAAGATAGAGCAAAAAGTTTGCTTTCTATAATGACTTTAGAAGAAAAAGTTGCACAGATGGATATTATAAGAGGTGTTGAGTTTTCAACCAAACCACACAAATTATATCATTGTGCAGTTGAAATTGATTCTGAAATAAATGAAGATAAATTAAAAGAAACTTTAGGTGACAGGGGTATAGGTTTTATTCACGATTGTTACTCTCACCCTGTTCTTTTCAATAAATTACAAAAATATATGGTAGAGAATACAAGACTCGGGATTCCTTGTATGTTCACTGGTGAAGCGTTACACGGCATTCTCTGGCCAGGTGCAACAGTTTTCCCTGTGCCACTTGCACTTGCCGCAAGCTTCGACAGAAAAAACGTTAACACAATAGGCAAAGCAATAGCAAGCGAAACCCGTGCTTTAGGTATGCACGAAATTTTAGCACCTAACTTAGACGTTGCACGTGAGCCGCGTTGGGGCAGAGTTGAAGAAACTTTTGGTGAAGATACATATCTTTCTTGCGAACTTGGTTATCAGATTGTTACTGGTGAGCAACAAAACGGCGATATTAAAAGAAATGATGCGGTAGTATGTGAACCTAAGCACTATTGTGTTCATGGTATTCCTGAAAATGGTATAAACTGTGCCCAGGCACGAGTTGGTAGAAGAGAAATTGAGCAAAGTTATTTGCCAGTATTTGAAACTGCAATAAAAAAAGCAGGGGCATATAACGTAATGTCTTGCTACAATGCTATTGATGGTGAAGTTGTTTTAACTTCTAAATATTATTTAACCGATATTCTTCGTGAAAAATGGGGGATGAAAGGTTACGTAAGAGCAGACTGGGGCTCAGTTGTAAGACTCTATAATCGTCACTTTACAGCTGCAACAGATGAAGATGCAATCTGTGATTCTGTTAACGCTGGTCTTGATATGCAGGGCTGCTGTGACTATGATACAGAAACCTGGGAAGGCACAATTATTAAGAACGTTAAATCTGGCAGAATTCCAATGAAGAGAATTGACGATGCAGTTTTAAGAGTTCTTAAAATTAAATTCGAGTTAGGTCTTTTTGAAAATCCTTATACAGACGAAAAATTACACGAAAGTGTAATAAGATGTGAAAAGCATCTTGCGGCTTCACACGAGGCTGCCAAAAAGTCTATGACACTTATTAAGAATAACGGAATATTACCACTTGAAAAAGGCAAGTATAAGAAAATTGCTCTTTTAGGTCCGTCTGCAAATCGTCAGAGATTGGGCGGTTATTCATCTGTACCAGATGGATATGAGTTAAGAAGTGTACTTCAGGAATTGAGAGCTTTACTTGGCAACGAGGTAGAGATTAATTATTGCAACGGCTGTGGTATTCCTAAAGACCTTCACGTAGAAACTCAGGAGGGTCAGCCACACCTTGTTGAAGTTTATGACGAGGACGAAAAAGAATGTATAGAAGAAGCAGTTGAAATTGCTAAAACTTGTGATATTGCTATTATTGTCGGCGGAGATAATACCTTCACAAGTAGTGAGGGCCATGACAGAGCAGATTTAAAATTACCAGGTAAGCAACGTGAATTAATCGAAGCAGTTGCTAAAGCAGGTAAGCCTGTTGTGCTTGTTTTAGAAAACGGCAGAGCAGTAGATTTATCTGTTGAAGACAAAGTTTGCGAGGCTATTTTAATTGCCTGGTTCGGCGGTGAAACTGGTGCTAAGGCAATAGCTGAAACACTTGTTGGTTTAAATAACCCTGCTGGTAGATTACCAGTGTCTTTCCCACAGGATTCATACAGAATTCCTTGTTACTACACAGTTCTCCCAAATAACACAGAGGTTATGTTTGAGGGTAGCAGAAGACCACGCTACGAGTTTGGTTTTGGTCTTTCTTATACTGAATTCCAATACAGTAATTTGAAAATTGTAAAGCTTGGCGAATTGGATTATATCGTTTCAGTTGATATTAAAAATATCGGCAAAGTAAAGGGTGACGAGGTTGTAGAGCTTTATATAAATGATAAGGTTTCTTCAATTATTACACCACTTAAAGAGCTTAAAGGCTTTGAAAGAATCACACTCGAAGCAGGTGAAACAAAAACAGTTTCTTTCAAGCTCGATTTTGATTCATTCAAGCTTCTCAATAGACATTATGAATGGGTTGTTGAAAATGGTGAATTTGAAATTCTTGTTGGTGCATCTTCAAACGATATAAAACTCAAAGAGACAATAGAGATTGATATAAAATGAACGAATTAAGCGAACTTTTTTCAAAAGTAAATGATAACGAAACAGTAGTTTTAGAACAGAATAAAATTTATGACGTAAGGCAGGATGACTCTTTCTTACTTCATAATTACTACTGTTCTAATACTGCGAAAAAGAATGAAAATCCCGATGGTACACGCTATACAGCAATTTATTTAAAAAATAAAAAGAATATTGTAATAGATGGTAATGGTGCTTGTGTTTTAGTTCACGGCAAAATGACACCGATTCTTCTTGACCATTGTGAAAATGTAACTATTAAAAATCTTACGTTAGATTATGCTTGCCCTACAATGTCGGAGTTTAAAGTTTTAAAAGCAGAAAACGGCGTTTGTGATATTAAAATAAATGATGATTGCCTTTATAAAATTCAAGGTAACGAGCTTTTCTGGGTGGGCGAAAACAGTAAAGACGGCACACCTTATTGGATTGATAGTTATCACGGGAATAAAAGACATATTAAGGTGTTTGACCCTGAAACCTTTGAAACAAGGGATTTTAGTCGAGCTGATTTGAACTTTACAAAAATAGAAGAACTCGGTAAAAATGTTTTAAGAGTTTATTTTAAGAATCCTGAAACTACTTTTAAGGCTGGCACAACTATACAGACAAGAAATATAATTCGTGACCAGATTGGTAGCTTCTTTGAAAGATGCAAAAACTTGCACTTTGAGAATATGAGAGTAAAGTTTATGCACGGACTCGGGATGGTTTCTCAGTTCTGTGAAAACGTTACATTTTTGAATTGTGATTTTACACCGGCAGAGCACAGAACAGTTGCAAGTACAGCCGATTTCTTTCAGTTTTCTGGTTGCCGTGGGCAGTTGAAGGTTGTTAACTGCAAGGCTTATGGCGCTCACGATGATTACATAAACGTTCACGGTACACACCTTAGAATAATAAAGAAAAATAAGCGTGAAAAATCTATTGTTGTTCGCTTTATGCATAATGAAAGCTGGGGCTTTCAGGCTTTCGAAATCGGCGACGAATTAGAGTTTATAAAATGGGACACCTTGAAGCCATATTACGATGTAAAGGTCAGAAACTTTACAAGGATTAATAATACAGACATCAAGCTTTATTTAGATAAGAGTTTACCAAAGCTAAAAAAGAAAAAAGATGTGGTTGAAAATATCAGTTGGACTCCCGATTTATTTGTGCAGAACTGTTCTTTCGGTCAGACTGCAGGCAGGGGAATTCTCGCAACGACACGTGGTAAGGTTGTTATTGAAAATAACAGATTTTTCAAATTGTGGGGACCAGCACTTCTTATTGAGGATGACTGCAACTTCTGGTTTGAATCAGGCTATACAAGAGAAATCGTTTTCAGAAATAACGTTATAGATGCTTGTGATTTTGGTCCAACTTGTGATGGTGCACCGACTATTCGTTACACACCAAAGGTTATGGATGAAAAATCAAAAGAGTTTGTTCACGGCAAGCTCATACTCGAAAACAATATTTTCAAAAATTGCTATGGCGAAACGCACGATGTTCATTTAGAGTATCTCCAGAAAGCAGAAATAAGAAACAATGTATTTGATAAGGCTTTTACAGTTACAACAAATTGTGTTGGAGAGGTTACAAAGGAAAACAACGTAGTAGAATAATAAAATCAACAAGGGGGGTGGGAGTGTGCCTGCTATAAGAAACAGTGAACTTAAAGGCGAGATAAAAGAAGTCTGGCGTTTGAGTTTACCTGCAATTCTTACACAAATAACCACCATAGCAATGCAATACATTGACTCTGCTATGGTTGGAGCTTTAGGGGCTAACGCTTCTGCCTCGATTGGTTTAGTAGCATCTACAACGTGGCTTTTCAACGGGATTCCTTACGCTGTTGCAGCGGGGTTTTCTGTTCAGGTTGCTCACAGTGTTGGTGCCAAAAATACAAACCATACTAAAAATATAGTAAAGCACGGCTTAGCTACTGCAATAATTATTTCGCTTATGGTGTGTGCTTTAGGGCTTTTAATAAGTAATCCGTTACCTGTATTATTAGGCGGTAATTCGGCTATAAATCGTGACGCCACCCTTTACTTTATAACGTTCTCGTTAATGATACCATTTTTTCAGATGAATTGTCTTTCATCGTCATATTTACAATGTGCAGGGGATATGGTAACGCCGAGTGTTTTAAATGCGGTAATGTGTGTATTAGACGTAATATTTAATGCTCTTTTTATACCCAAATATGGTGTTTTAGGTGCTGGTCTTGGTACGGCGCTTGCTTGTGTAGTGGTAAGCGCGTTTATGATTTACTTCTGTTGTATTCGTAATAAGCAGTTATGCTTGCTTCATTTTAGAAATAGTAAGCTTGATTTAAAAATAATAAAATCAGCATTTAAAATAGGCACTCCAGTTGCTGTTCAGGAACTTGCTATGTGTGGGGCTATGGTAGCAACAACAATGATAGTAGCGCCATTGGGTTCAGTTGCAATAGCCGCTAATTCATTTGCAATAACGGCAGAAAGTCTTTGTTATATGCCAGGCTATGGTATTGGTAATGCTGCTACAACACTTGTTGGCAGAAGCTTTGGTGCTAACGACTTTAAAACAGCAAAACGCTATGGTAATATTTGTACTGCTATGGGCGGTATTTTTATGGGGCTTACAGGAGTTATCATGATGGCTTTCTGCCCATTTGTGTTTATGCTTTTAACACCTGTACCAGAGGTAAGAGAACTTGCAACAGAGGTTTTAAGAATAGGACTTTTAGCAGAACCACTCTTTGGCGTTTCTATAGTGGCGGCAGGGGCTTTAAGAGGTACTGGCGACACGTTTGTGCCAAGCATTATGAATTTAGGTAGTATCTGGATTGTGAGAATAGGTCTTGCACTTTTACTTGTAAAGCCTTTAGGACTCCACGGCGTGTGGATTGCAATGGCTGTTGAATTATGTGTAAGAGGATTGATATTTATTTTCCGTCAACATAAATCAAAATTTTATAGGTGAGCTATAACAAAAATCTCAAGTCTTGTGACTTGAGATTTTTTTGTTACGAGTCTTCATAACCAACCTAAAACATGAGGTTGGAAACTATAAAAATTTGAAAATTATCATTGTTGCATCATCGCTGAGATAGTTTGTTTTGCTATTTCAACTGCAACATCGTGAGCTATTCCTTCAAGGAAATGGAGCGTGTGATTCCCGATTTTATTTGCAATAGATTTGGTTTTATTCCATACAGTAGGCTCTTTAATGTTTTCGGCAAATTGATGTCCTTTCATCGTTACATCTATTATTAGACAGCTATCTATGTAAGTTCCTATTTTCGGCTGTTCACAAGAAATCTTTATGTATTCAGATTCTTTTAACTTCAAAACGGAATACATTATGTCCTTTTTTGAGTATTGTTGAAATTCTGCAGCTTTGTACATATCATCTAAATCAACATATTGGCATTTCCAAATATATCCGTTTTCAATATAATCAAGATTGTTGATACAATATAGAAGAACATCCCTTAAGCAATCAATGTTTATTTGCATAAAACCACTCCCGACCATGAATTTATTATCTAAAACTCAATTTTTCTCTTGCGCTTTTCTTTTGCGCAAACTGGACATCCACGCCCTTTATTTCTATGATATATCGCTGTTTGCCACTCGTGTCCCTTTTCGCATTTCCACCATACTTTTTTATTGCTGTTTGATGCAAAATGCTCTGGTTTCAGATTGCCATTCTTTTCATAATTCCATTCTTTTGCTACTTGAGGATTAGAAAACAAAAGAGAATTTGTTTTTTCTGTGTACTCACGCAAATTATCTATAGCAATAGTGTCTCTTTCAAGGTTGACATCAACACTCGTTCCAGTTATTTCACTTAATACTTCTTTTAGTATTCTCGGTAGATCTTTTTGATCTTTTTGAACAACATAATCTATAGAACTGTCATTTAACTTAGGCAGATTCTCTCTTATTCTGTATAATTTGATTCCATCTTTTTTACACTTTTCATTTTTCTCCAAATCTTTTTTTGCTTTGTTTTTGTGCCAATAATAACCATCATATTCAATTGCCGTTTTTATTAGAGGAATATAAACATCTAATTCGTAACCTTGCTCCCTATAAGAATGTACTACCTCTAACCCATATTTTTCAAGATAGTATACAAGTGTGTATTCAGGAAAAGAAGTGTTGCGTTCAGAATTGCAAATGGGACATCCGCGTCCATTATTTCTATTTGATATTTTAGCTCGCCATTCGTGTCCTTTGTTACATTTCCACCACACAGTTATATTGCTGTTTGCCATGATGTTTTCAGGCTTCAGCTCACCATTCTTTTTATAATTCCATTCTTTTGCTAAAATAGGATTAACCGATTGCAAATCGTTTTCTCCTTTAACAGCATATCTACCTGAACAATACGGACATCCAATCCCTGTATTTCTACTACCTATTGTTGCTTGCCATTCATGTCCTTTTTGGCACTTCCACCATACTTTTTTGTGGCTGTTTGCTAAAAAACTTTCTGGTTTTAAGTTGCCGTTTTTTTCATAATTCCATTCTTTTGCTAAAATAGGATTAACCGATTGCAAATCGTTTTCAAGTCGGATCGTAGCCA
>JAZNUL010000150.1:0-2799 GCA_045592285.1 Acutalibacteraceae bacterium | reverse complement strand
CTGCTGAAATCAAGATTGACGTAGAAAAAGCAGAGCAGTGGCTCAAAAACGGTGCTCAGCCAACTGATACAGTTAAGGTTATTCTTAAAAAGAGCGGCGTTATTAAATAAGAAAGGTTTTTGAAGAAATGCAGGAACTTCTTATTACAATCGTTAAAGGACTTGTTGAAAATCCTGACGCTGTTTCTGTTACAGTTGACGAAGTTGACGAGCGTGGTATCGTTGTATATCATCTTCACGTTGCTGAAGAAGATATGGGCAGAGTTATTGGTAAACAGGGCAGAATTGCTAAGGCTATCAGAACAGTAGTTAAAGCAGGTGCAACACGCACAGGTGAAAAAGTCCAGGTCGATATCGACTAATCAATTACATTGGGCAGACTTAGTCTGCCCTTTTGTAACTTGTAGGGTATAACCCAAAAGGTGTAATTTTATGATTAAAGAATATTTAGAATTAGGACAAATTGTATCTACCCACGGTATTAAAGGCGAAGTGCGTTTTAACCCTTGGTGTGATACTCCTGATTTTGTAAAAAAATTCAAAACTTTATATTTTGATAATAAGGGTGAGAATAGCATAAAAGTAGTTTCAGCTCGTCCTCACGGCAACGTCGCAATTCTGTTGCTTGACGGAATTGAAGACATGGATAAAGCAAAAGCACTCAAAAATAAAGTGCTTTATATGAAACGTAGTGATGCTAAACTTCCTAAAGGCACTTGGTTTATTCAAGAACTTTTTGACTGTACCGTAATTGACGAAAATACAGGCAAAACTTTAGGCACAATCTGTGATGTAAGTGAAACAGGTGCAAATGATGTATGGCACATTAAAACCGAAAAAGGTGAAGTGCTTATTCCTGCCATTAAACAGGTGGTAGTATCTGTTGATGTTGAAGAGGGAATTATTAAAATCAATCCTATAAAAGGACTTTTTGACGATGAAAATTAACATAATGACACTTTTCCCTGAAATGTGCGAAACAGTACTTTCAGAAAGTATTATTGGTCGTGCAAGGGAAAAGGGATTAGTAGAAATAAATTGCATAAATATAAGAGATTACACAGAAGATAAACATCGTAGAGTTGATGACGCGCCTTACGGTGGTGGTATGGGTATGCTTATGCAGACAGTACCTATTGCAAACTGTTATAAAGCAATCTGCGAAAAAAGTGAAAATAAAAATTATCTTATATATATGTCACCTTGTGGTGAAGTTTTAACACAAGAGAAAGTAAAAGAACTTGCAAAAATGGAAGAAATTACCATTCTTTGTGGTCATTATGAAGGCGTGGACCAACGAGTTATTGACGCTCTTGTAGATGAACAGATTTCGATAGGGGATTATGTGCTTACAGGTGGCGAGTTACCTGCATTAGTGCTTGCTGACTCAATTTCAAGAATGTTAGAGGGCGTTCTTCCAAATGACGAGGCAAAAGAACTTGAAAGCCATTATAACGGACTTTTAGAGTATCCTCAATACACAAGACCTTATGAGTGGAATGGTATGAAAGTTCCTGATATTCTAATGTCAGGTCATCACGAAAATATTGATAAATGGCGTCGTGAACAATCTCTTTTAATGACACAGAAATATCGTCCTGATATGCTCGATACTGCAGAACTTACAGATAGTGATAAGAAATTTCTGGAAAAACAGAAAAAATCTTAAATTTTTGTTGAAATATGTAAATTTATATTATAAAATAAATATATAAATTTATTTGGATGGCGAAACTATGAAAACAATGAATAAACAATCAATGTTCAAGTTAATAGTTGTAATCTTGTCAGTGCTTTTTCTTGCTACTGCTATAACAAGTGTTGTTCTTGCTGTGAAATATTCTAACAGTAATAAAGAACTTGCAGAGCTTAACAGTCAGCTTGAAGATGGTAAATCAAAACTTGACGAACAGATTTCTGCAAATGAATCACTTAAAGAAGAAAATAGTAGTCAGGCAGAATCTTTTAGCCAGCAATATGAAAAACAAAGTAAAGAAAATCAGAGTAAGGTTGATGAACTCAATAAAAAGATTAAAGACCTTAATAAACAACTTGCGGCTAAAAAGAATCCAACCACTACAAAAAATAACAATAATAGTGGACCTGTTACATTGCCTACACCAACACCAGCAAAAGGTAAAACCGTATATCTGACATTTGATGATGGACCGTCGTCTTATACGCCGCAAATTCTCGATACTCTCGATAAATACGGTGTAAAGGCGACTTTTTTTGTTAAAAATGGTGGCAAATATAATTACTTAATGAAAGACATCGTAAATCGTGGTAACGCAATCGGTTTGCACACATATTCACACGATTATAAAAAGATTTATTCATCAGATACAGCATATTTTAATGACCTTAATAAGATTTCGGATTTAGTTTATGAACAGACTGGTGTGCGTAGTAAAATTATACGTTTTCCTGGTGGAACAAGTAATACAGTAAGTAAAAAATACTCAAAAGGTATTATGTCAAGACTTTCAAAATCTGTTACAGAACAGGGTTATGTTTATTTTGATTGGAACTGTGATAATGGCGATGCTGCAGGTGCAAATACTGTTCAGAAACAGTTAAATAATTGTAGCAAATATCCAAAATCTGCATCAACAGTTGTTGTTTTGATGCACGATACTAAAAGCACAACTCGTGACGCATTGCCAAAAATCATTGAATATTACAAGAGTTGTGGTTTCCAGTTTGGTGTTTTAACTACATCATCACCGCGAATTCAACATAGAGTTAACAATTAGTTAATATAAAATATTTATATTTCACAAAAATATTTATATAGTAT
>JAZNUL010000149.1:0-22321 GCA_045592285.1 Acutalibacteraceae bacterium | reverse complement strand
GCATTTGAAGCCGCTCCTGTCTTTCATTCTCAGTTTATTGATAATCATATTGCACCTTACTGGCGAGTAAGCGATTATCATATAGATGAAGTTTTAACAGTAATTCATACGGATGATTTTATTAAAAGTGCAGACGAATTTTTATTACAAGGTATCCCTGTTACAAGTAACGTACAGTTTAAAGTTGCTCTTTTAATAAACGGTAGAGAATCAAAACTTTGTTTCAGATGGAATCATATGCTTGTTGATGGTGGTGACTACAAGCACTTTGTAAAGGATTTATTCAGGAATTACAATACTTATGTAGAAAGCCAAACAATGCCACTTGATTTCAGAACCGGCTCTCGTTCTTATAAATGTGTTTATGAAGATTTTAATGAAAGCGACAAGAAAAAGGCAAAGTCTCAATTTGCAGGTGTTTCTCCACACGATAAACACACTTTGCCATTTACCGAAAAAACTGAAAATGATAATAAATTCATAGCAAGAAAAAGTGTTCCAAGTTCAGTTTTTAATAAAGCTCGTGAAACGGTTAAAAAATATGATGGTACTGTGAATGATTTAATAGCTACCGCTTACATTGGTGCAGTTTATGATATTTGTAATTTACCCGAAAATGAGCGTGTTGGCATTTCGTGTGCGGTAGATTTAAGAAGATACATAAAAAATATTAATAGAACGGGTTACACCAATCACACAACCTTTATGCCTTGTATAGTAGAAAATAAAGGCGAGAATATTTTTGATATTTTAAAGCAAGTTGTTGAGTGTAACAAAAAGAATAAAGAAGATAAATTTATGGGGCTTCATGGTCTTCCGCTTCTTAATATTGGTTATAGCACAATGGTTTACGCTCAGGCAGAAATTGTTGTTGGTCTATTTTATAACAATGCTAATTTAGCAATAAGTAATGTTGGTAAAATGGATTTAGAGGCACTTTCTTTAGGTGGGCATAAACCAGTTGGAGCAGCCGTTGCTGGAGCAGCTAAGAAAAAGCCTTGTGCTATGATGACCGCTTTAACAATAAATGGAAATCTTCAGCTTTCAATCTGTTCAGTAGGTAATGAAGAAGATAAAAAAATGCTCGAAAATTTCTTTGATATATTAGCAGAGAAAATTAAAGAATTAGCAGAATATTGATAATCTAAAAGCAGAAGAAAAAAACTTCTGCTTTTTATTATTTTACTATTGACTTTAACAAAGTAAAGTGATAAACTGTTAAACGGTAAAAGAATACTATTGAAAGGAACACAAAAAGTTATGAAAAATTTTCATTCAGAAGCAGTTGATACCTTAGTAAAAGGTTTATTAAAATTAGAGACAGAAGAAGAATGTTTCGCATTTTTAGAAGATGTTTGCACAATAAAAGAATTACAAGATATGGCTCAGCGTTTTGACGTTGCTTTAAAACTTTCAGATGGCTTTAATTATAATCAGGTTTCAGCCGCAACGGGTGCAAGCTCTGCAACTATAAGCCGTGTTAATAAATGCCTTATGTATGGTAACAACGGCTACAATACAATTATAGAAAGGCTCAAAGAGGAGAAATAATATGAGTTTTCAGTCAGATATTATAAGAGGCGATGAAAAGGCTGTTTTTTCTTTACGTTCTCTTTATAGTTCATTCGGATTTAAACAATTCAGAATGAGTAAATTTGAAGAATATGATTTATATGCTAAAAATAAAGATTTTTTAGTTTCTAATGAAGTAATTACTTTCACAGATGGTTCTGGTAAATTACTCGCATTAAAACCTGACGTTACATTATCTATTATAAAAAACTCAAGAGATTGTGGCGATAAAATTCAAAAGGTTTATTATGACGAGAATGTTTACAGAACTACAAAAGGTAATAAAGAGTTTCGTGAAATAATGCAGACTGGTCTTGAATGCATTGGTAACATTGGTGCTTATGAAGTAGCAGAAGTTGTTTTACTTGCTTTAAAGAGTCTTGAAGAAATAACTGATGATTTTGTTTTAGATATTTCTTATATGGATATAATTCTTTCAGTTCTTTCTGATTCAGGTCTTGATAATCAACAAACAAGTAAAATTCTTAAAGCGATAGGCGAAAAGAATACTGATGAAATTAAAAAGATTTGCTCCCAAAAGAACATAGATGCTGATAGAATTATTTCACTCGTTACAATTAACGGTAAATATGAAAAAGTAATAGAAAATTTAGAAAAACTCTGTGTTACATATAATGAAAAATCACATTTAAAAACATTTAAAGAGATTTTAACATTCCTATGTAGTAGCGGTTACGCTGACAAAATTAACGTTGATTTTTCAATAGTAAATAATATGAATTATTATAATGGTGTTGTTTTCCAGGGTTACGTTAATAATATTCCGTCAAGTATTCTTTCAGGCGGTCAGTATGATAATTTAATGCTTAAAATGGGTAGAAAAGATAAGGCTATCGGCTTTGCTGTCTATCTTGATTTATTACAAAGATATAATAACACAGAAAAGCAATTTGATGTTGATTATATTTTACTAAAAAATGATACAGATGATATTTCTGTTATTTCAAAATGTGTTTCAGATTTAAAGAAAGAAAATGCATCAGTCTTAGTACAGAATGAAATTCCAGAGAATATTAAATATCGTAAAGCGTTTAAATTTACTGAGGAAGGGGTTAAAGAAATATGAAACAAATAGTAAACGTAGCCCTTCCTAAAGGTAGGCTTGGTGAAAAGGTTTACGATATGTTTGAAAAAGCAGGTTACTCTTGCCCATCAATAAAAGAAAATACACGTAAACTTATTTTTGAAAACGAAGAAACTGGTGTTCGTTTTTTCTGGGTTAAACCATCAGACGTTGCAATTTACGTTGAACGTGGCGCTGCAGATATCGGCGTTGCTGGTAAAGATATTTTACTTGAATATGAACCAGATGTTTACGAAATGCTTGATTTAGATTTAGGTAAATGCAGAATGGCAGTAGCAGCACATAAGGATTTCAGAGATGATACAGATAAAACCTTGAGAGTTGCTACAAAATTTGTTAATATCGCAAAAACTTTTTATAGTGAAAAATGCCGTGATATTGATATTATAAAACTTAATGGCTCAATAGAAATTGCACCTATCTTAGGTCTTTCTGATGTTATTGTAGATATCGTTGAAACCGGTAAAACACTTATTGAAAATAACTTAGAACCAAAAGAAACTATTGTAGATATTAGTGCAAGACTTATTTCTAACAAAGCAAGTCTTAAATTTAAAAACGAAGAAATCAATAATATTAAAAATGCATTGGCATTACAAGTTGAAGAGAAAAAATCAAAGGATGACAGAAAATGATTAAAAAATATAAATTCGGTGAAGTTTCGAATGAAGAAATTTTTGCTCGTTTTGAGCCAACTTCATCAGTTGAAGATATTGTTTCAGATATTATAAAAAATGTCAGAGCAAATGGCGATAAAGCACTTTTTGAATATTGTGAAAAGTTCGATAAAGCAAAATTAACTTCTTTGGAAGTAACAGAAGCAGAAATTGAAGAAGCGTTCAAATTAGTTGAACCACGTTTTATCGAAATTATTAAAACTGCTGCTGAAAATATTAAGGATTTTCACAAAAGACAAGTTCGTAACAGTTTTATAATAAATGATAAAAAGGGTATTGTAACCGGTCAGAAGGTTACGCCTATTGAAAAAGTTGGTGTTTACGTGCCAGGTGGTACTGCGGCTTATCCATCAACAGTTTTAATGGATACAATCCCAGCTAAAATTGCTGGTTGTAAAGAAATTATTATGGTGACACCACCATCAGCTGATGGTAAGGTTAATCCTGTAATTCTTGCGGCTGCTAAAATTGCTGGTGTTGACAGAATCTTTAAATTAGGTGGCGCTCAGGCTGTTGCCGCTTTAGCTTATGGTACAGAAAGCGTTCCTAACGTTTATAAAATCGTAGGTCCTGGTAATGCATTTGTTGCAGAAGCAAAAAAACAAGTATATGGAATGGTTTCTATTGATATGATTGCAGGACCATCTGAAATTCTTGTTATTGCAGATGGCACTTGTGAAGCCAAAAACGTTGCGGCAGATTTACTCTCACAAGCAGAGCACGACAAAATGGCAAGTGCAGTTTTAGTTACTGATAGTGAAAAACTTGCTGATAAAGTAATTGAAGAGTTAGAAAGACAAATCCCATTATTACCAAGAGCAGAAATTGCAAGAGCATCTATTGATAATAACGGTAAAATTATTGTTTCAGCTTCAATAGAAGAAGCAGTAAAAATTGCTAACGAAATTGCTCCTGAGCATCTTGAAATCTGTGTTGATAATCCTTTTGATTATCTTGATTTAATTGACAATGCAGGTTCAATCTTTATGGGTAAAAATTGCCCTGAAGCATTGGGTGACTATTATGCAGGCCCTAACCACACATTACCAACAAGTGGTACTGCAAAATTCTCAAGTCCACTTTCTGTTGATGATTTCGTTAAGAAAACACAATATACATATTACACAAGTGAAGCATTAGAAAAAGTTAAAGATGACGTTGCTTACTTTGCCGAGAGTGAAGGTTTAGGAGCACACGCTAAAAGTACAACAATAAGGTTTGAAAAAGAATGAGTAGATTTTTAAATAAAAAATACTGGTCTTTGAAGGAATACACACCAGGTGAACAACCACAGGACCAGCAATATATTAAATTAAATACAAATGAATCACCGTATCCACCCTCAAACTCTGTTTTAGATGCGGTGAATTCAGCAGAAGTCAGTAAATTAAATTTATATTCTGACCCGGAATGTAAGCTTTTAAAAAATAAGTTAGCTGAAATCTATAATGTTGAGAGTAAAAACATTTACGTTTCTAACGGTTCAGATGACATATTGAATTTCAGCTTTATGGCGTTTTGTGGTGATGAAGTTGAAGCTTTATTCCCAGAAATCTCTTATGGATTTTATAAAGTTTATGCTGATTTATATGGTGTAAAATATACTCGAGTACCATTAAAAGAAGATTTTACAATTGATATTAACGATTATTGTAATCAGAATAAATTTATTGTAATTGCAAATCCAAATGCACCAACAGGAATCGCTCTTTCACTTAATGAAGTTGAGCAGATTGTAAAAACTAACCCAAATAACGTAGTTTTAATTGACGAAGCTTACGTTGATTTTGGTGCTGAGTCTGCATATAATCTCACAAAAAAATACGATAATCTCTTAGTTGTTATGACTTATTCAAAATCAAGAAGCTTAGCCGGCGCAAGACTTGGTTTTGCTATTGGTAATGAAGAGATAATAAAAGACCTTGAAAAAATTAAATTTTCAACTAATCCGTACAGTATAAATCGTTTGACTCTTTTAGCTGGTGTTGCCGCTTTAGAAAGTGACAGTTACTATAAAGAAAATGCAAAGAAAATAATCGAAGCAAGAGAATATACTGTAAACGAATTAGAAAAATTAGGTTTTGAGATATTGCCATCTAAAGCAAACTTTGTGTTTGCAAAGGCTGATTTTATTGGTGGCGAAGAGCTTTATAAAGCCTTAAAATCAAAAGGTGTTTTAGTTCGCCACTTTACAGATGAGAAAATTAAAGATTTTAACAGGATTACAATAGGCACAAAAGAACAAATGCAAAAACTAATTGAAACTATAATTCTTATAAAAGGAGAAGTAAAATGAGAACTTCAACTATAAAAAGAAATACAGAAGAAACAAAAATTGAACTTTCTTTAAACCTTGATGGTAAAGGTGAAAGTAAAATAGATACAGGTTGTGGCTTTTTTGACCATATGTTAACACTTTTTAGTAAACACTCTAAAATCGATTTAGATGTTACTTGCAAAGGTGATATTAACGTCGATTATCACCACACAGTTGAAGATATCGGTATTGTATTAGGTAAGGCGTTACTTGAAGCGTTGGGCGATAAAAAGGGCATAAACCGCTATGCAGATACAATTTTACCGATGGACGAATCACTTATTTTAACTGCTATTGATATTTCTGGCAGAAGTTATTTAGGATTTGACGTAACATTTCCATCTGAAAAAATCGGGGATTTTGACACAGAATTAGTAGAAGAATTCTTTATGGCACTTACAAGATGTGCAGAAATTACCTTACACATTAAAAAGATGGCTGGTGAAAATTCTCACCACATTGCAGAGGGTATTTTTAAATCTTTTGCAAGAAGTTTAAGAGAAGCAGTAGCACTTGACGAAAACTTCAAAGACCAATTACCATCAACAAAGGGTGTTTTATAATGATTAGTATCGTTGATTACGGCGTAGGTAACCTTTTTTCTTTAAGTTCATCGCTTAAAGCAATAGGTGCTGATACAATAGTTACAAGTGATAAACAAAATATTTTAGATTCATCTGCTATTATTCTTCCTGGAGTAGGTGCTTTTTCAGATGCAAAAGAAAAATTATTACAATCGGGGTTATTCGATGTAGTAATAAATGAAGCAAAAAAAGGTAAAAAATTGCTTGGTATTTGCCTTGGTATGCAGATGTTATTCCAGAAAAGCTTTGAATATGGCGAATTTGACGGTCTGGGGCTTATTAAAGGCAATATTGTACCTCTTGAGGGTAAAATCTCACCTGAATTAAAAATCCCTCATATCGGCTGGAATTCACTCGAATTTAAGAATGGCAAATCTCCACTTTTTAAATACATAAATGACGGTGATTTTGTTTATTTCGTTCACTCGTATTTTGCTACTGATTGTGATGAAAACGTTATTGCAACATCTGAGTATGGAATAGACGTTACTGCATCTGTGCAGAAAGATAATATTTTCGGTTGTCAGTTCCACCCTGAAAAAAGCGGTGACGTTGGTCTTAATATTTTAAAAGCATTCTGTGAAATGGGGGACTAATTTATGAATATTTTTCCGGCTATTGACCTTTATGATGGAAAAGCAGTTCGTCTTTTCAAAGGTGACTATAATCAAATGACTGTTTATAACGAAAATCCACTTGAGGTTGCAAAAGATTTTGAAAATGCCGGTGCAAAATTTATTCACCTTGTCGATTTAGAAGGTGCAAAGTTTGGCACAACCCCTAATATTGAGGTAATAAAGAAAATTGTTGATAATACAAATCTTTTTACTGAAATCGGTGGTGGTATTCGTTCAATTGAAACTGTTGACGCTTACTTAAATGCAGGTCTTGACAGAGTTATTATAGGTACAGCGGCAGTTACTGATGAAGAATTTTTAAAAACTGCTCTCAAAAAATACCCGAAACCTGGTCAGATTGCAGTTGGTATTGATTTACTTGATGGTTACGTTGCAATTAAAGGTTGGGTTGAAAAATCTAAGTATAAAGCAGAAGAATTTTTTAATAAAATGACTTCTTTAGGCGTTACTACTGTAATTTGTACCGATATTTCAAAAGATGGTGCAATGAAAGGTGTAAACAGAGAGCTTTATAAAGAACTTTCTGAGAAATATTCAATAAATATTACTGCTTCTGGTGGCGTTACTGATATTACTGATATAAAAGCATTAAGAGAAATGAATTTATATGGTGCAATTATCGGTAAAGCGTACTACACAGGCGCAATAGATTTGAAAGAAGCAATCGAGGTGGCAAAATGATTACAAAAAGAATTATTCCGTGCCTTGATGTTAAAAATGGCAGAGTTGTTAAAGGTATTCAGTTTGAAGGTCTTTCAGACGTTTCTTCACCAATAGAACTTGCTAAATATTACAGCAATGCTGGTGCAGATGAGCTTGTTTTTTATGATATTACGGCTTCATTTGAAGAAAGAAAGCTTTTTATTGACGTTTTAAGAGAAGTTGCTTCTCAAATATTTATTCCACTTACAGTTGGTGGTGGCATAAACACTGTTGACGACTTTGACAGAGTTTTAAAATGCGGTGCAGATAAAGTCAGCGTTAACTCGGGTGCTATAAGGAACCCTGATTTAATTAAAGAAGCTGCATTAAAATATGGCGATCAATGTGTTGTTCTATCTTGTGACATTAAGCGTGTGGATGGTGAATTTCGCCTTTTTGCAAAAGGTGGCAGAGAAGATACAGGCATAAACGCTATAGAATGGATTAAAAAAGGCGTTAGTAACGGTGCTGGCGAAATTGTTGTTAATTCAATTGATACCGATGGCGTAAAAAACGGCTTTGATATTGAGATGCTTAAAGCAGTTTGTGAAGTTGTAAACGTTCCTGTTATTGCTTCTGGTGGTGCCGGCTGTAGCGAAGATTTTGTTAAATTATTTAACGAAATTCCTACAATAGATGCTGGTCTTGCCGCTTCAATTTTCCATTTTGGAGAAGTAGAAATAAAAGACTTGAAAAAACTCTTAAAAGAGAATAAAATAAACGTTAGAATTTAATTTGGAGTTTATATTTATGGGTTTTGATAAAGAAAGCGAAATGACTATATTAGATGAATTTATTCCCGTTATTGAGAATACTTTCATTGACCAGCCAATGAGCAAAGAGGCGTTACCAACATTTGATGAATCAAAAGACAAACTTCCTAAACCTTTATGGGATAATCATAAGGATTATATTGACTGTTATTGGCGTGCATGGGAGCTTGCATTCAAGAATTTAAGAAGACCACACGAAAATACAGGCTTTGTTTCAAATTTTATTGATACCGCTTTTGATGGTTGCACTTTTATGTGGGACTCTGTATTTATGTTAATGTTCGGTAAATATGCTGATAGAATTTTTAAATTTCAGGGTACTTTAGATAATTTTTATTCACATCAGCACGATGATGGGTTTATTTGCAGACAAATTGATGCTGTAACGGGTGAAGATATGTTTACTCGTTGGGACCCATCTGCTACTGGTCCTGAAATTATGGCTTGGTGTGAATGGGAATACTTTTTAAACTTTGGTGATATTGAAAGACTTAAAAGAGTTTTTCCAGTTCTTCTTTCTTATCACAGATTTTTAAAAGAAACTCACACTTGGCCTGATGGTACATATTTTTCAAGTGGCTGGGGCTGTGGTATGGATAATTTACCACGTCAACAAAAAGGCTATTCAGAACCTTTCAGTCACGGTCATATGATTTGGGTCGATGCTTGTGCTCAGGCTCTTTATGACTGCCGTGTATTAATTAAAATGGCAGAAGTACTTGGTAAAAATGAATATATTAAAGAACTTGATACGGAAGCTAATATGCTCTTTAAGGTTATAAACGAAAAACTCTGGGATGAAAAAACAAACTTTTATTATGACCTTTGGAAAAATGGCGAGTTTAATTACGTTCACCATGCTGGTGCTTTTTGGAATTTACTTGCTGAAACTGTTCCAGAAGAAAGAGCAGAAAAGTTTATTGCAAATCTTAATGACGAAAAACTCTTTAAAACACCTAACAGAGTGCCTTGTCTTGCAAAAGATAATTCAGAATATGAGAGTACAGGTGGTTATTGGTGCGGTGGTGTTTGGGCACCAACAAACTATATGATTTTAAAAGGTCTTGATAAATATAAGAAGTATGACCTTTCACACCAGATCGCTATGGAGCATCTTTATGCAGTAGTTGAAGTTTTTAAAGATACAAATACTGTATTTGAAAACTATGCACCAGAATATGTAAATAACGGTAGACCTTCACAAGGTAAACCCGCTATGAAGGATTTTGTTGGCTGGACTGGTATTTCACCGATTTCAATTCTTTTTGAATTTGTTTTTGGTATTAAGCCAGATGCAGAAAACAACAGAATTATCTGGGATGTTACTCTTTTAGAAAAACATGGTATTGAACAATATCCATTTAAAACAGATGGTGAATTAACACTTATTTGTAATGAAAGAAAATCAGAGGATGAAAAGCCTGATATCACATTCAAATCCAATATCCCATTAGAATTAGAAATAATCTGGGGTAGTGAAAATAACAAACAGTCAATGATATTAAAATCTTAAGGAGTATATTATGTTAAATATTGAAGAACTTAAATTTGATGAAAAGGGGCTTATCCCTGCAATAGTTGTTGATTATGCAACTAAAAAGGTTTTAACCTTAGCTTATATGAATAAAGAAAGTCTTAAAATTTCTTTAGAAAAGGGCTTAACTTGTTTTTACAGCCGTTCAAGACAAGAACTCTGGTTAAAGGGTGAAACAAGTGGTAATTATCAGCACATTGTAAGCATTACTGCAGATTGTGACAAAGATGCTTTAACAGTTGTTGTTAAAAAAGATGGCCCGGCGTGTCACACAGGTACAGATTCTTGCTTCAATGACTTAGTTTATGAAAACGAAGAATTAAACAATGAATTTTCTATGGAAAATCTTATGAAAATGCTCGTTGGCAGAAAAATTGAGAAAAAAGAAGGCTCTTACACAACTTATCTTTTTGAAAAGGGTATTGATAAAATTCTCAAAAAGGTTGGTGAAGAGTCAACAGAGGTTATTATTGCTGGTAAAGCAAATGATAAAAAAGAAACAATTTATGAAATTGCAGACTTGACATATCACGTAATGGTGCTTATGATAGAAATGGGTATTTCTCTTGAAGAGGTTACAGCTGAACTTGCTTCTCGTCACGTAATTGACCATAAGGTTAAGCAAGAGAAAATGACAAAATAATTATTGAGGTTTTTTCAATGTCAGATGTTTCTACAAAATCCTACTCGGCAGATTATATTCTCGCTAAAGCGCTTGATATAGGCGAGAGTATTCTTCGTTGCGGTGGGGAGCCTTACAGAATTGAAGATACAGTTACAAGAATTTGCGTAGCTTACGGTGCGGAATTTGCTGATATTTTCGCTTTACCGTCTTTAATTATTGCAAATATAAGAATGCAAGACGGCACTCATTCTTCACAGGTACGCAGAGTTTATCAGAACAGTAACAATATGTATCTTTTAGAAAAAATGAATAATATTTCACGAGACGTCTGCTCTAAAAAAATAACTTTAGAGGATGTTGAGAATGAAATTAGTAAAGCAAAAAACGGCAAGCCTTTCCCTGAAATAATTTGTTATTTAGGTGGAATTTTAGGCGCTGGTGGCTTTGCAGTATTTTTCGGGGGCAATCTTTATGATGCTTTAGTTGCTGCAATAGCTGGTGTAGTTGTTACATTTTTTAATTTACATAAAACTGCATTTGTCAATTCAATGATTCACTCAGTTATTTCTTCATTTGTTGGCGCAGTTGTTTCACTCGCTTTAATTTCGTTTGGAATAGGTAATAATACCGATATGATTCTTATTGGTGTTATTATGTTACTTGTACCAGGTCTTGCTTTTGGTAATGCAGTTCGTGATTTACTCTTTGGCGATACTGTTTCAGGTATTATTCAGTTAGTTCAGGCAGTTTTAACTGCTGTAATGGTAGCCTTCGGATTTACTGTTGCTATGATGATATTCGGGGGTGTGTTTAATTGAGTATGGATATTATTATAAAAATTATTGCTGGTGTTATAAGTACAATTGGCTTTGCAATAATTTTTAGACTTCGTGTTAAACACATTCCACTTGTAGCAATAGATGGTCTTGTTGCTTGTGTAGTTTATTTTGTTTGCCTCGAATTTATTAGTGACGATTTATTTATTGCTAATATGTTAGCATCATTTGCAACCGCTGGATTTGCAGAGATTTGTGCGAGAATAGGCAAAGCACCTGCAACTATATTTTTATTACCTGGTTGTATTGCTTTAGTTCCTGGTGGAACACTTTATCAGGCAATGAGAGGTTTGCTTATTAAAGATTATAATGAATTTGGCGCACAACTTCTTACTACTGGCAAGGTTGCAATTGCTATTGGTGGTGGCATTATAGCTGTTTCGATTATACGCTATTTTCTTAACAGCTTTAATACAAATAAAAAGAAAAATGTTTAAAAGGAGAATTTAATGAAAAAGGTTTTTTGTTTGCTTTTTGTTTTTTGCTGCATCCTCTGTTTTGCGGCTTGTGCTGGAAATAAGAATCCAGAAGATTTTGATGATAGTAGCATTATGGATGATGCAAAACTCGATAAATCATCAGGTTTCTTGTATAGTAAAACTGATGATGCGATAACTATTGAAGGCTACGCTGGTGATGAAGAAATTGTTGTAATTCCTGATGAAATTGCAAATAAACCAGTAAAATGTATTTCAACAATTGAATCTGAAGCACCAATTAAAGAAATAACGCTTTCTAAAAATGTTGAAGAGTTATCTGGTACAAGTTTCACAAGATTAGAGTCATTAGAAAAAATCAATGTTGATGAAAATAATCCAAATTATTCAAGCATTGATGGCGTATTGTTCAGTAAAAATTATGCTGATTTGCTTGTTTTTCCATCTGCAAAAAATGTTAAGAGCTACACTACACCAGATGGTACCAGTATTATTAATTTTAATTCTTTTTATAAAGTTAAATATCTTGAAACATTAATAATAGGTGATGGTGTAACGTTAATTGCTGAAAACTCAATTTGTCAATGCGAAAACTTGAAAGAAATTCAACTTTCAAAAACTGTTAATATCGAGTACACATCTGCTGTTTATGATTCTTTTAATACTAACCCTAATTTAAAATTGATTACACTTGATGAAAACAATCCTTATTTAAGTGTTGTTGATGGCGTTTTATTAGATAAAGAACAGAAATTCTTGATTTCTTGCCCACCAATGAATGAAATAAAAGATGGTAAACTTATTTTACCTGACGCAGTTGAAACAATTGGTCCTTCAGCTTTTTATGATTGTGATTCAGTAAAAGAGGTTGTTTTATCTGCTAACCTGAAAAAAATTGCTTCACAGGGATTCAGTTTTTCTGGAATTGAAAAAATTACAATTCCAACTTCAGTTGAATTTATTGATGTTTCTGCTTTTTCAAGTGCAGAAAACTTAAAAGAAGTGAATTTTGAGGGTACTGTTGAGCAATGGAGCAATATTCAAGTTAGTGATTATAATGAACCACTTCTTCAGAATGGTGTTAATTGTACTGATGGAAAGGTAACACAATAAATTTGTTTACTTTTACTAAAATTTAAAGGAGAATGTTTTATGAAAAAATTTATTAGTTTACTTTTAGTTTTAAGTCTTGTTTTCTGTTTTGCAGCTTGTGGTGGTAATGAAACACCGGATGAAAATGTAAACAATAATAGTGTTGTTGATAATGCAGATGATAATTCAAACGATGATATTGTTACAAGTAATAAAGAAATTACTTTAGAAGATGTTAAAAATGCACCTGTTTCATCTGAATCCGATTTTGAAGTTGTAGAAGTTGATGGCGGGGTTGCAATTGATGGTTATTTAGGTGATGAAGAAATTGTTGTAATTCCAGAAAAAATTGGGGGAAAAAATGTAATAAGGGTTGACAGTGGATTTGTTAATGCTAATGCAGTAAAAGCTGTAAGATTATCAAATAGTGTCGAAGTTTTAGGTAATAGTTCATTTATAAATATGGAGAATTTAGAAATTTTTATTGCTGGATCAAATTTGAAAACAATAGAAAGTTGTGCAATTGCTGGTTGTAAAAAACTTAGAGTGTTAGAACTAAACGAAGGACTGCAAGTTATTGAGGCAGGAGGAATATCAATAAATCCTTTATTGCAGGAATTGTATATTCCAAATTCTGTTACCAAACCAGATGGATATGCTCCAGAGACAGGCTCTGTTATTATTTGTGAAGCTGGTAGCGAGGCGGAAAATTTCGCAAAATTAAATGGTTACGAATACAGACTTAAATAATATAAAGTGATATGTTTATTTATAAAAGGCAGGTGAAAGTATGCATAAGAATAAAAAGCAAAGTGCGAACGTGGTGCAATAATTGTTGAAGCAACTTTTTTCTAACTACATTTATTTTTGCAATGTTTACTCTTTATTCTCTTGTAAATATTTGTTATGTTCAGAGTAAAATGTCAGTTGCAGTAAATGTGGCGGCTAAAGAAATGTCACAATATGCATACTTACCTTTATATTCGAATAATTAAACAAAAATTCTATCATTTAAGTTTACAAAAACTTTAAATGATAGAATTTTTTTGCTTTTAGCGAAGTCTTACCTCGTTTGAAAATTTCACAAGAATAAAAATGTTGCTCCCATAAGACGCCTCTCTTCGAAGAGAGGCGTTTTACGGGAGTTACTTTTTTGTTTCATTTTTACTGACCACTGACAACTAAAAATAAAAATCGGTCACAAAAGTGACCGACATTTTTATTTCTGTAAATTTTTTATTATCGCTTTACATTCCTCAAGATTCATAATCTTTGGAACAGGGTAGAGTGGGTTACCTTCTTTAAGAGCACGTGTAGCAATTAACTCGATATCCTCATCCTTAATACCCTCAAACTTATCAGGAATATTCATTTTTCTGTTAAGCTCTTTAATTGCTTCAATGAATTTTTCTGCTTTTTCTTTTTCAGTTTTTAAACCATCTGTAATACCAGCAACATCTGCTAAAATTGCAAGTCTGTGGTGAGCAGAGTCGCCGAAGAACTCGAGTATGTAAGGAAGAATAACTGCATTAGCAAGTCCGTGAGGAATACCATACATACCACCTAAGTTATGAGCAATAGCGTGAACGTAGCCAACGTAAGCTCTTGTGAATGCAACGCCAGCGTAGAATGAAGCAACAAGCATATTTTCTCTTGCTTCAATGTTTTTGCCATCTTCATAAACCTTTTCAATATTTTCGAAAATTAACTTTGTAGCCTTTAAAGCGGCGTCTTCGGTTGATTTAACGTTACTTCTGCCAATAAATGCCTCAACAGCGTGTGTAAGAGCATCCATACCAGTTGTTGATGTGATATGAGGTGGAAGACCAACTGTAAGCTCAGGGTCAAGAACTGCAAATTTAGGGCGGAGAACAGGGTCATTAATTGCATTTTTTTCGTGTGTGTCGGGGTTAGAAATAACTGCTGCAAGAGTAGTTTCTGAACCAGTACCAGCAGTTGTAGGAACTGCAAATATAAGAGGAGTTTTCTTTAAAACCTTTAATTGACCACGCATTGATGGAATAGATTTATTAGGTCTTGCAACCTTTGCCGCAGTAACCTTTGCGCAGTCCATTGGTGAACCGCCACCAAAAGCAATAAACGCTTCACAACCGTTGTCGTGGTAAAGCTTTAAAGCATCTTCAACGTTATAAATAGTAGGGTTTGGTTGAACGCCATCAAATACTGTGTATTTAATTCCTTCACTTTCTAAGCCTTCAAATAAAGAGTCAAGAAGGTGAAGAGACATAAGACCTTTATCAGTTACAACAAGTACATTATTAACTCCTTGTTTTTTTACTAAAGCAGGGAGCTTTTTAATTGCACCAGCACCTTGTAAAAGCTCAGGTGGTGTCCAATCAAGAGCGCCCATAGCTACTTTGTAAACGCTCTGGTAAACTCTGTAAAAGCCATGTTTTAAATTCATTGTAATCAATCCTTTTTACTTTATTTTTTACCTTCAACGAGGTTAATAAGGTTGTTTAACAGGTTATCAATATTTTCCATTCTCTTTTTAATTCTTTTAAATATAAACGGAAATGCGTGAGATAATCTTCTTAGCATTTTTAAATGCTTCTTTTTCTTTATATCAAATAGCTCATCTTTTCTAAGCTTTAATTCATTAAGCTTTTTTGCAAATTCAGCTCTTCTTTCATCAGAAAATTCATCTATTGAATCACTCATAGAAGAAATTACTATATTTGTAAATTCAACAATATCGTCAGAAAGCTCTTTGAATTTTACAAAATATTCTCTTATACCCAAGGCATTTATAATTGTGTTAATAACGTCAATTACAAATACAGTAGTAATTATATAAACGAGTGTTTTTCTTGATTCTACATTTACCTGACTTACAAAATAAACGTCAACTAAAGGGTGTAGCACGTAAAGGAAAAGGCAAGAGCAAGTACCCCAATAAAGCGTATGAGTAAGACATATTCTGCCGTGTAAATTAAACGGTTGAGTTGAATAATCCCACCAACGAGCGTTAAATGCTTTTTCCATTACAAAGCTTGTGAAATATTCAACTAAATCACAGACTACCATACCGACTGTGAAAATTAAAAACTCGTTTAAATAGTCGTTACTTGTCATTGACCTGAATGGTAAAAGACAAATTAAAATTGTTAATGCACCAACACCATAAATAGGGCAGAACGGACCACGTAAAAAGCCACGGTTAATCCACTTTTTAGGTCTTAATGAGCAATAGCACGATTCAAAGAACCAACCTACAAAGCTATAAAGGTAGAAATAAATAAAATAATCATATATTGCCATTTTATTCACCCAACCTTAATAAATCATCTAACTTTTTTCTGAAATTTTTATTCATTGAATAAGCCGATTCAATCGCTGCACAGTATTTATCCATCATAGTAACAACATAACTTTCAGGATATTTAGGGGGGATTATAGTAAGTGGCCACATATGGCGTTTAATAATATCCTGTTCTCTTTTAGTTAAAGTACCACAAAGATAAAAAGCGTTATTGAGGGCAAATTTCGGATGTCTGAGACCATGTAATTTATGGCTTAAATCATCTTCGTGCCAGTCATAATAAAATAAATCGTGCATTGTAGCAGCTCTTGCAGTTTCTTTATAATTAAGCCCTAATTTTCGTGAAACTAAAAAGCTTAAAAAGGCAACGCTTCTTATATGTTGTAGACGGCTTATATTAAAATGCTGAACAAAACCCTCAAGCTTTTGTAGTTGCGGTGAATTATAAATATCACCGGCAACCTCTAAAAATTCGTTCCACTCTTTTGTATCCATTTTATAAGCAGATACATAAGCATTAAATAATTTACCCATTTTTTTTATTTAATAATCTTGTGGAATACTTTTTTACCTTTTTTAATGATTACGTAACCTTTTTCGAAATCTGAAGCAGGGATAATGTATGACACAGCAGTAACTTTTTCGTTATCTACACTAACGCCACCTTGTTCAATAAGACGTCTTGCTTCACCACGTGAAGTAACAAGCTCTGCTTTAATAAGTGCATCAATAATATTAATAGCTTCATCTGTAAAATCTTCAGCAGAAAGGGTAGTAGAAGGCATATTTTCTGAGTTGCCGCCAGCACCGAAAACAGATTTTGCAGCACTTTGTGCTTTTTCTGCTTCTTCTTTACCGTGAACGAGTGCTGTTAATTCATAAGCTAAAATTTCTTTTGCTTTATTAAGCTCGCTACCTTCCCATGAATCCATTTTATCAATTTCTTCTAATGGTAAGAAAGTAAGCATTCTTATGCATTTTAAAACGTCACTGTCTGCAACATTACGCCAGTATTGGTAGAAATCGTAAGGTGATGTTTTATTAGCATCAAGCCAAACAGCGTTGCCTGCAGTTTTACCCATTTTATTACCTTGTGAGTCAGTAAGAAGGGTAATAGTCATAGCGTGAGCATCTTTACCTAATTTCTTTCTGATAAGCTCTGTACCACCGAGCATATTGCTCCACTGGTCGTCACCACCGAATTGCATATTGCAACCGTAATTTTTATAGAGATAATAGAAGTCGTAGCTCTGCATAATCATATAGTTGAATTCAAGAAAGCTAAGACCTTTTTCCATTCTTTGCTTATAACATTCAGCTCTTAACATATTGTTAACTGAGAAACAAGCGCCAACCTCTCTTAAAAGCTCAACGTAGTTAAGATTTAAGAGCCACTCAGCATTATTAACCATCTGTGCTTTGCCTTCACCGAATTCAATGAATCTCTCCATCTGGCGTTTGAAGCAATCTGCATTGTGCTGAATATCCTCTTTTGTAAGCATTTTTCTCATATCAGTTCTGCCAGATGGGTCACCAATCATAGTAGTACCGCCACCAATAAGTGCTATTGGTTGGTTACCAGCCATCTGAAGTCTTTTCATTAAAGTAAGAGCCATAAAGTGACCAGCTGTTAAGCTATCTGCAGTACAGTCAAAGCCAATGTAAAACTTAGCTTTACCGGCATTTACCATTTCTCTTATTTCTTCTTCATTTGTTACCTGAGCAATAAGCCCACGAGCAACTAATTCTTCATAAATTCCCATTAGAATACCACCTAAAAATTTAATTTATTACATACATTAAAAATTATATTATAAATGAAAAGGAATGTCAACTAAAAGTATTTACAGAATATTACAAATTCGTAACAAACGATAAATATTTATTGACAAACGATAAAAAATGATTATTATGAGTGACAAGGAGTTGATTTAATGAAAAGTTTTAAAAGGTCTACAAAAATTCTGTTTGGAATTTTAATATTTTTAAGTGTTGTTTTTGGGGTTTTATTGTTTTTAGCGCCAGCGTTGTTTAATTGGTATTGTAATTTTATTGGCAGAGATATTGATTCATATAAAATACTTGTTTTAGTCTTTTATTTATGCTCACCATCTGCCGCAGCGACTTTAATTCTTTTATTCAAATTTTTACTTCAAATTAAAAGTGACGTTATTTTCTCTAAAGAAACTACAAAAATACTTTCTAAGCTCTCGTGGTGTTGTCTTTCTATTGTGCCACTTTCTTTGCCACTTTGTGTGGAGTTTTTAGCCTCATTGCCGATTCCAGCTGCTGGACTTTTTATGTGGTTATTTTTGACGGTCATAAAAAATGCATTTGAATATGGTGCAGAGCTTAAAGATGAAAATGATTTAACAGTATAATATAAAGGAATTTTTAATATGGCAATAATTGTAAATCTTGATGTAATGTTAGCAAAACGAAAGATGTCATCTGGTGAATTAGCGTCTAAAATAGGGCTGACCCAGGCAAATCTTTCAATTTTAAAAACAGGTAAGGCAAAAGCAGTTAGGTTTTCAACACTTTCTGCTATTTGTAAAGAGCTTAATTGTCAACCTGGTGATATTCTTGAATTTATAGATGAGGGAGATGAAGATTGTGAATAATGATATTAATAATATTAATTTTACAACTTCTGCAAATTCAAATAATCCAGTTTTTAATAATTTTACACCACCGCCTATAAAAAAATTTAATCCTTTAACTGAAGTTGAGTTTACTAAAAAGGATTTAATAGGTTTAATCGCTACAACCGTAATTTTATTTTTTGTTTCATATATCGGTATAATCAATCTTTTTAATTTTGGTTTTACTATAACAATGTTCTTATTCGTCACATTTGTATTTTTTTATCTTTTTAATAAAAAGTCTGAAGGCAAAGTATTTAATTCATTTTTATATGTTTCTTCGTTGCTTTTAATCACTTCGTTTTCACTTAATAGTGATGGGTTGATTAAATTTATTTCTGTTATTTATTTGTTATTTATTTTAGTTGTGAGCTTTACGGGTATTTCAGATAATATAACAGAAAAAGACTCTAACTATTATTGGATTTTTGATGCATTTTTTAAGCCTTTTACAAAAATGTTTGAAAATATTTTTTCACCTTTTAAAAGCATGAAGGGGAGTATTAAAAACAATAAGCTTAAAAGCTTTTCATCAGCTTTTATTGGATTTGCAGTTGCTATTCCAGTATTGTTTGTAATAATCCCATTACTTTCATCATCTGATATAGCATTTGAAGCTGTTATAACAAAAATGTTTGCAAATACAGCGTTAATCTTTTCGGCAGTATTTATAACACTTATATTAGCTCCTGTTTTTTATAGCTTAATCTTCTATTTGAAAAAATCACCATCATTAGAAAAAGAGGCTATTAAAAAATATAATGGTAAGCTTGCTGTAAGCGGTATTAATACATTTTTAATTTCAATTTCTTTTGTTTATTTATTTTACTTATTTACACAGCTTGCATATATTGTTGATGCTTTTAAATTTGTTTTACCAGAAGATTACACAGCAGCAGAATTTGCAAGAAGCGGCTTCTTTCAGATGGTAGCAATCGTTTTTATAAATTTTGTTATTTTAGGTTGCACTGCAATAAGCGTAAAACGAAATGATTTAAAAATGCCAAAATCAACAAAGTCAGTTTTATTATTTATTTCAACATTTACAATTTTCTATATTTCAACTGCAATATTTAAAATGATGAAATATATTTCTCTTTATGGTCTTACCAGATTAAGAGTTTTAACAACAATTTTTATGTTGATGCTTGCTGTTATTTTTATAATTATAATTTTAAAGCTTTTAATTGAATGCTTTAAATATATAAAGCCGATAATTGTTGTTTGCACATTAACGTTGCTTTCTATTTCAATGGTAAATATTAACACTGTTATTGCAGAGTATAATTATAGTGCTTACAAAGCAGGTAAAATTGACATCGATGTAGAGCAAATTGAGAGTCTTGGTGTGAGTGGAATTCCTGTGCTTGCTAAGTTAGTTGACGAAGAAAATTATGAAATATCGTTTAAAGCAAAAGAAGCACTTTATTATTTATCAATATATATTTATGACAGTCCTTTTTCTGCAAATCCTAATGACACGGTAATAGCAAAAGACGGAATTTTTGAATATAATAAAGCGTGGCTTGAATCAAAAGAGGCACTTGACGAATTTAAAGTTAACCATCCACAATTCAATAAGGCAACTTTCAATTCTGAAAGCAATAAGTATTATGGCATTGACGGAGATGTTGACGATGATGCGTATGGTTGGTATTAAAAACCTATAAATTTCAGTTGACAAATCGAAAATTTATGCTATTATGTATTAGTACGAAACTTCAGGGCGGGGTGTAATTCCCCAGCGGCAGTAAAGTCTGCGAGCCAATTTTTTGGTTGATTGGGTGAAATTCCCAAACCGACGGTATAGTCCGGATGAAAGAAGATTTCTTGTATTTATGATATTTTCATATTTTACGAAACCTTTTATTATTCGCCCTGAGTCTTTCGGGGCGATTATTTTTTGAAAGGTGTTGTATTAAATGAAAACAAAATACACAAACAAACAAAATCTCCAAAGGCTCACAACGGCAGGTGTTCTTGCGGCACTCTCATTAGTGTTAATGGTTACAATCCGTTTCCCGATTTTTCCATCGGCACCATTTTATGAAATGGAATTTTCAGATGTACCAATTCTTTTGTGTTCTTCACTTTTAGGTCCGGTTTATTCAATTGTAACACTCTTTGTAGTTTGCCTTATTCAGGCAACCACTGTTAGCGCTTCAAGTGGTATAATAGGCTTCTTTATGCACTTTGTTTCTTCAAGTCTCACAATTTTAGTTGTTTGGTTCATAAGAAAGAAAATTGAAGGTTTAAAAGGTGTTTTAATTTCTAACGTTTTAGGTGTTATTGTAATGACACTTGTTATGATTCCTATGAATATGTGGATGGTTTCAAAATTTATGGGAATTGATGTTCAGGGCTTTATCAATGGCTTTTTGGCAGTATGTGTTGGCTTTAACCTTATTAAAGCAACAGCCAACCTTACTATTTATAGTCTTATTTCACCAATTATCTGTAAGGAATTCAATAAGTTATTTAACAAGTAAAACTTGAGTGGGGAGTAGAACTTCCCACTTTTTTCTTTTTTGTAAATATATAGAATTCTTTTTATGTAAAAACTATTGACAAATCATAATAAAATTTATAAAATCATTAATACAATATTATGTAAAAATAAATTTTAGGAGTTGTTTTTATGGTTTTCGAAAAACTTAAAACAATCATTATTGAAGAATTTGAAATTGAAGAAGAACTTATCACAATGAACACTTCACTCACAGACGAGCTTGACATTGATTCACTTGACCTTGTTGACCTTGTTATGACTGTTGAAGATGAGTTTTCAATTGAGCTCCCTGATGAAGCATTAGAGGGTATGAAAACTATTGGCGATTTAGTTAAATATATTGAAGAAAATTAATTAGAAAAGAGTATTATTATAATGGCAGATCAGAAAAAAATGGTTGAAGCAATCACATCTATGGATGTTGACTTTGCTCAATGGTACACAGACGTTGTAAAAAAGGCAGACCTTGTTGACTATTCAAGTGTTAAGGGTTGTATGATTATCCGTCCTTATGGCTACGCTATTTGGGAGAATATTCAAAGAATTCTTGACGGTCATTTTAAAAGAACTGGTCACGAGAATGTTTATATGCCTTTATTTATTCCAGAAAGTCTTTTACAAAAAGAAAAAGACCACGTTGAAGGCTTTGCACCAGAAGTTGCTTGGGTTACATATGGTGGTAGCGAAGAGCTTGAAGAAAGACTTTGTGTAAGACCAACCTCAGAAACACTTTTCTGTGAACACTACGCAAAAATTATTCAATCTCACAGAGATTTACCTAAGCTTTATAATCAATGGTGCAGTGTTGTCCGTTGGGAAAAAACAACAAGACCATTTTTAAGAACAAGAGAATTTTTATGGCAAGAAGGTCACACAGTTCACGCTACTGCTGAAGAAGCTATTGTTGAAACAGAACAAATGCTTAACATTTATGCTGATTTCTGTGAAAAATCTCTTTGTATGCCAGTTGTTAAAGGTAAAAAGACTGAAAG
>JAZNUL010000148.1:0-2706 GCA_045592285.1 Acutalibacteraceae bacterium | reverse complement strand
AATTCGGAATGCGTAATGCGTAATTCGGAATTAAAGGGTCTGCGACGCTATTAATTGAAAGTTTAAAGTTGAAAATTGAAAGTTAACGGGCAAAGCCGATTATAATTTGTTTGCTAAAAAATAAATTTATCCTATCATTTTTAGTTTAATGTAACTTTAAATGATAGGATAAACTGTTTTTTATTCACTTATTTTTACAATCAAATGCGGAGCATTTCCGAAATTTTCAACTTTCAATTTTCAATTTTCAATTCTTTACAATCAAGCCTTCCGAAATTCTGCATTCTGAATTTTGCAATTCCGAATTAAAACACTTCAACCGTCGCCTTTAATCTACCCTTCTTCGTTTCTCCAGAAGTGCCGAGCCAGTTAAATCTGCCAAAGCCTCTTACAGAAACAATGTCACCTGTTTTTATTTTGTGAGAATTGTTCTCTGTGAGTTTGCCATTTACAAAAACCTTTTTCGCTAAGAAAAGATTATTACTCTCGCTTCGTGAAAGATTATAAATTTCTGCAATAATTACGTCGAGTCTTTCCGATGCAACAATAATGAATTTCTCGGTTGATTCTGGGTTAACCTCCTCGGGAGTTTCGGTAACCTTTTCACATTTTACCGAGGTGTGGCGTACCTTTTTAAGATTTTCTGTTATAAAATCTGCAATGGTGTTAAGACAGAAGATATAGCCCGTGTTATTTTTTATAATGATATCACCAATAGTTTCTCTTTTTATACCAAGCCCTAAAACAGAGCCTAAAAAATCCCTGTGGGTTAAGTCATCAGCAAACTTCTGCATTAAGGGTGAAACTAAAATACATACAATCGGGTATGAGGGAGAATACCCAAAATCTTCTTCATTTCCAAAAACAGCAATCTGACGTTCTGCATTTTCATAGCCACCAAAAAGCGAAAATGAAGTGTTTATATTTCTGAAAAGCAAATCTTGTTCATATATGTTAAGAAAATCAGAATACTCATAAACACCTCTGTTGTATGAGCGGTTTTCTAATTCTTTAAATCTCTTTATTAAAAGCGCTTCTTCCTTTTCCATATTGTTCACCCCTTGTTACAAAAATACATATAATATGTAAGAATATACCATACTTTTACGTATTTTTAAAGGTGCGAATGAAAAATAATACAAAACATTAGCAAAAAATGTTGTGAAATTGCACAACTTATTTAATTTCAGTTTAGTAACATTTATCATAAGTTTAGAACTTTTTTCTGAGTGTGATTTTTTTGTTGATAAAAGTTTTAATTAATGATAGTATATCGTAGACAACTCGAGAATACTAATTAAATTTTGACAAGGGGTATTGAGAAATGGTAAAAGTTGTAAAGTTTGGTGGTAGCTCACTCGCTGATGCTGAGCAATTCAGAAAGGTAGCTGAAATTATCAAATCTGAAGATTCAAGAAGATTTGTTGTTGCTTCAGCTCCTGGTAAAAGATATGATGACGATATTAAAGTAACAGATATGTTATATTCCTGCTACAAATTAGTTAAGGAAAATAAAGACATTGACGAAGCTTTCAAATTAATTGAGGACAGATATAACGGAATTATTAAAGATTTAGGTCTTGATTTCTGGTTACAGCCTGAATTTGACAGAATTAAAAATGCCATTGTTCACCACGCTGGTCGTGACTATATTGCTTCTCGTGGCGAATATTTAAACTCAATGATTTTAGCGAAATATATCGGTTATGATTTCGTTGATGCTGAAGAAGGTATTTTCTTTACAGAAAATGGTGTTCTTGACACAGAAAAAACAAATGAAGAGCTTACTAAAATTCTTAAAGAACACACACACGCTGTTGTTCCTGGTTTTTATGGCGTTATGCCAAACGGTACAATTAAAACATTCTCACGTGGTGGTTCAGATATTACAGGCTCAATCGTAGCAAGAGCTATTGGTGCTGATATTTATGAAAACTGGACTGACGTTTCTGGTATGCTTATGGCAGACCCAAGATGTGTAAAAAATCCAAAGGTTATAAACACAATTACTTATGCAGAACTTCGTGAGCTTGCATATATGGGTGCAACTGTTATGCATGAGGATGCAATCTTCCCAGTAAGAGAAAAAGGTATTCCTATAAATATCCGTAACACAAACAAACCAGAAGATGCTGGTACAATGATTGTTTCAAAGGTTGATTCAAACAAGGTTGATTCAGTTATTACTGGTATTGCTGGTAAAAAAGGCTTCTCTGTTATTTCTATTGAAAAGAGTATGATGAATGCTGAAATCGGCTTTGGTAGAAAAGTTCTTGAGGCACTTGAAAATCATAAAATCTGCTTTGAGCATCTCCCATCAGGTATTGATACAATGTCAGTTGTTGTTAATGACCAAGACTTTTTACCTATTAAGGAAACTCTTATTGCTGATATCCAGAGAAAAACAAAGGCAGACAATATTTCTGTTTACAATGGCATAGCACTCGTTGCAGTTGTTGGTAGAGGTATGGCTGGTGTTAAGGGTACTGCTGGCAGAGTATTCGGTGCTATTGGTAATGCTGATATAAACATCAGAATGATTGACCAGGGTTCAAGTGAACTCAATATTATTGTAGGTGTTGCAGAAGAAGATTATGTTGCAACTCTCGAAGCAATTTATAATGAATTTGTAAAATAAAAACAAAACAAGGAACAGAAAGCGGTGCTTTTTGTTCCTTGTTTTTTATTAAGTCCTTTAAATAGTAC
>JAZNUL010000147.1:0-17382 GCA_045592285.1 Acutalibacteraceae bacterium | reverse complement strand
TTTTTTGATTAAAATGCGAATAGAATTTAAAATTATAGATATTTCATAAGAATAGGGTGGAGTTTTTATATAATATTTCAAAAAGGAATTTAGAATTACAGCTATTCTTAATATTTTTACAAAAATTGTAACTAAATTTTGTGAGATTAAAGATTGAAATAATAATATATTTATGGTATTATGGATTAGAATATGAAATTATACTCGGGGTTTTCTCGAAATTTATATTGGAGGCAATACTTATAATGGATAACAAAGCAAATCCAAATGGTGTAAATAACGAAAATGAAGTAGTGAAAAAAGCAGCCCCACCACCGATGAAGCGTGTGAAAAAGGGTGAGCAGTCTGCTGCTGTGGCAAAGGCTGCAAAAACTATTGAAGAAAAGAAAAAAGCAGCTTCAGCTCCGAAGGCTGAAGTTAAAAAAGATATAAAAGAAGAAGTAAAGGCAACTGAACCTGTTGTTAAGGAAGAGCCAAAGGTTGCACCTGTGGTAACTTCAGAAGTTAAAAAGGAAGAACCAAAGGCTGAACCAATAAAAGCAAAAGAAGAGCCAAAGGCTGAACCAAAAGTTGCAGTTGTTCCAGAAATCAAAAAAGCTCCAAAGCCTGAGAAACAGAAGCCACAAAAAGAGCCAAAAGAAAGGGAAAAGAAAAAGCCTGTTATTACAGCTGTTCCTGTAAAAGAAAAGTTAAGTGGTAAAAACTTAAAGGTTATTCTTCCTATTGCCGCTCTTGTTCTTGTAGCAATAATTGTTGCTGTTGCTCTTGTTTCTGGTGGTGGAAATAAAGATAATATTGTTGTTACAGATACAAATGGTGTTCCGGTAACGGATGTTGATGGTGAAGTAATTACAGTTTCACCAGAAGATGTTACTGCACAAATTCCTGTAACAGATGTGAGCGGTAATGCAGTTACAAACGTGGCTGGTGAGGTTGTAACAGAAGTAGTTACAGTTAATACAAACACTAATGGTAGTACAAATGCTAATAGTGTTGGTACAACTTCTGTTCTTGTTACTGATGGTAAGGGTAATACTGGTGTTGATGAGCAGGGTAATCCTATTACTACAATAATTAATGTTACAGAAGCACCTACAATTGACGTTGAACCAGCAAAAACTGAGTGGAAAAATACTCAGGGCGGTTCTGCTAATGATAAATATAAAGATGTTATTCTCACATCTGACGGCTGCTACATTACAGCAAACGTTACTAACTCACGAGATGGCGATTTCGCTCAATATAAGGATATGAATTTAAGTGTTCCTTACACAGTGCTTACAAAGTACGATAAAGAGGGCAAGGTTATCTGGCAAAAAGTATTTGGTTCAGATAGCGGTTCACTTGAAATAGTAGCACTTTCACCTACAGAAAAAGGCGCATTTTATGCAGTAGGCTATGGTAAGTCTATTGAAAATCTCGATATTTCAGGCTGGTATGACGGCGCTATTTATAAAATTGATAAAAATGGTAAGATTGACTGGGTTAAAAAATTCGGTACATCAACTGTTGATATTATAAATGATGTTGTTACGGCAAGTAATGGCGATGCTATTGTTGTCGGTTCAGCTGGTAACAATGACGGCGATGCAGAAGGTTCAGGCGGTAACAGAAATGAATCAAAAGCATTTGTTATGAGGTATTCAGATTCTGGTAAGCTTTTATGGAAAGAGTTTGCTGGTGGTAATATGGATACATTCGTTGGTGTTGCAGAAGGTACTGATGGTTCAATTTATGCACTCGGTAATTTCTATTCTGGAAAAATGTTCCCAGCACTTGGCAAATGTGACTCTGGTGTCGTTAAATATTCAAGTGACGGCGTTATGATGAAGAAAACTGCAATAGCTGGTACTGGAATTGATGAATTCAAAGGCATTACAGCTACTTCAGATGGTGGAGTTGTTATTTGTGGTACATCTGATTCTGCAGATACAAATGAAACCTGTCCTGACAGTTTCTTTAAAGGTGATTTAGCATCACGTGGTGGTTATGATTCATACATTATTAAATATGCAAATGACCTTACAATAAGATTTGCAACTCCAGTAAGAGGTCAGAATAATGATACTGCAACAAGTGTAATTGAGCTTCCTAACGGAAACTATATTATGGCAGGTTCAACAAACTCTTCTACACGTGATTTCAAAGGCGTTACAACACGAGGTAAAAAAGATATTTTTGTAGCATCATTTAATGAATATGGTGTTCTTGTCTGGGTTCGTTCATTCGGCGGAACAGAAAATGATGGTGCCCTTGCCCTCTGTAATGGTGCAGATGGCGGTTACGTTGTAGTCGGCGAATCATTATCAAATAATGTTGATTTAGAGCAAATAGCACCATACGGTGGTAATGGTAAATCATTGGCTGTTATGGTAAAATTCCCTGAATGATAGGAAATTATAAATGATAAAAATAAAGTCAGATTTTTCAAACGGTGCAACAGCCGTTCCTACAGATTTAATAGACAAATATTTAAAACTTGCCCCTTCGGCAAGTTTTAAAGTTTTGTTGTTTATTTTAAGAAATCCGAATGGTGTTTTAGATGAACAACAAATAAGTCTTTGCACAGGTCTTTCGCTTGAAGATGTAAAAGATTGCATTGATTTCTGGGAAGCGGAAGATGTTATATTTTCTGATGGTGAAGAAAATAAAGAAGAAGCAGATAAAGCTTCGGGTAATTTAAAGCAGATTAAAACTCTTGATTATGAAGAAGCGGAAGAAAAACCAAAGGTTATAGTAAAAAACCTTCCTGTAAAAAAACCGACTCAAAGAGAATTGGCTTTAAGAATAAGTGAAGATGAAAATTTAACAGTGCTTTATAGAGAGGCACAAAAAATTGTTGGTACGTTTGGTTATGACACCCAGGCACTTCTTTTAATGATTTACGATTATTTTGGCTTTTCAGTTGATTTAATTATTATGCTTTTAAGCTACCAGAAAAACGAAGGTAATCTTTCTTCATTAGCAATTAAGAAACGTGCAGAAGATTGGGCGAAGAATGGTATTGATACTTTAGAAGCGGCAATTTCTGAAATATCTTACCTTGAAACAATACAGAAAACTTTTGTTGAAATTAAAGCGTTTGTTGGTTACGATACTGAAAAGCCATCGCCACAGATTGCAAAATACTTAAGAGCGTGGGCTGTTAACTGGGGATTTTCAACCGAGATGATATTACACGCTTTAAAAGAAAGTGGAAAAAGCTTTTCTGAAGCAAACAAATTACTTAAAAAGTGGCACGCTTTAAATATCACAAAAGTTGAAGATGCTGAACTTAAAAAGAAAAAGACAATTACCGGGAAAGTAGAAAAATCTTACGATGTTAATAATGTTGGTAGAAACAGTATTTTAGAAAGACTTAAAAACAAAGAGGGGGCAACGGTATGAAATTCAGCGAAGACGTTTACATAAAAGCAGAAGCAGAGCTTAAAAAAAGACGTGATAATGCTGAACAACTTTCAGATATGCGTCGCAAACAACTCATAACGAAATTCCCTGAACTTTTAGAAATTGAAAATACTATAAGAGATGCAGCCTTAGAGGTTATTAAAGGGCTTGGCAGTGGTAAGGCAGTTAATGTTAATAGCCTTGCAGAGAAGAATCTTAATGCCCAAAAAGAAAAAAGTGAACTTCTTAAAAAGAACGGCTACCCAGAAGATTATTTAGAGCCACAGTACTCTTGCAAACTCTGTAATGATTCAGGCATTTTAAATGGTAAGCTTTGTAGCTGTCACCTTGAATTACTTAAAAAGATTTCTATGAGTGAATATTCTTGTAGTTCAGTTCTTGCAGTGAGTACGTTTGACACTTTCGATTTAAAATATTACAGTACAGAAAAAGATAAGAATTTTGGTTACTCACCAAGAGAATATATGGAAGCATCTGTTGATTTTCTTAAATCCTACAGTGAAAACTTCAATAAAAATTCTGGTAGCTTTTTCTTTACTGGTGGCACAGGTCTTGGTAAAACTCACTTGTCACTTGCGGTTATGAATAAGGTAACCGAAAAAGGTTACAGTGTTTTCTATGGTTCTGCCGATAACATTATTAAACAGATGGAAAAAGAACGCTTCGGCAGAAGCAACGGCGATATTGAAGAAGAAATTGAAAATGCAGATTTACTCATAATCGATGATTTAGGCACTGAGTTCAGAACAGCATTTTCAGAAACGGCTGTTTATCAGCTTATAAATAATGCAATTCTTAATTCTAAACCAATGATTATAAGCTCTAATCTTTCAATTACAGAATTAGAAGAGCGTTATGGTCAACGAGTTGTTTCAAGACTTAATTCTTTTGAAGTTATTAACTTCATAGGAACAGATATAAGACAAATAAAAAAATAATTTAAAAAGGGGTAAAAAATTATGTTAAAAGGAATTCCAAATATTATTTCTCCAGAACTCTTGAAAATTCTTGATGAAATGGGTCACGGTGATACAATCGTTATTGGTGATGGTAACTTCCCGGCAGCATCTAATGCACAAAGACTTGTTCGTTGCGATGGTCATAATGTTCCAGAGCTTTTAGATGCTATTTTAAAGCTTATGCCACTTGATTCTTACGTTGAAACTCCTGCAATGCTTATGGCTACAACTAAAGGCGACCCAACTCCAACAATCTGGGCTGAGTATCAGGAAATAATCAACAAAAACAACGGCGAAACAAAAATGGGTCAATTTGAACGCTTTGAGTTTTATGATGAAGCAAAAAAAGCTTATGCAATTATTGCAACAAGCGAATCAGCTTTATATGCTAATATTATTCTTAAAAAAGGCGTAATAAAATAATTCGGAATGCGGAATTAGAGAAATTAGGAAACAGGAAACAGAGGGAATTAACTCCGTTTCCTGTTTTTTGATTTAATTATTAATTGTTAAATCATCCATTTTTTCTAAAAACTCTTCAACAGATGGTCTTTTTTCACCAAAAACTGTTTTCCATAAAGTATATTTATCGTTACCTAACGTATCCATAGCAGATGATATAATATGCTCAATACTTTTTTCGACTATTTCTTCTGAAACACCGTTTTCTGTTGCTAATTGCTTTATGAGATTTCCCAAAACAATTACACTCCTTTCTAACTAAATGTTTTTTGTTATTGTAACACATTGTGATTAAATACACAAGTGAAAACAATCACAATCACACATATTCACATTGTGAAGTTATAATAATATAGTAAAAAGAAAGGGGTGCAGTATCATAGTAGATTATAGTCCACTTTGGAAAACAATGGAGAAAAAGGGAGTTTCTCAATATAGGTTAATAAAAAGCGGTATAGATAATAGAACCATTGATTCTTTAAAAAATAATAGAAATATAACAATGAATACACTTGAAAAGATATGTAAAATAATAAACTGCACACCTAATGATGTAGTTAGATTTAAGTAGATAGAAACTCAGTTAATTGACTTTTAGGCAATTAGCTGAGCTTTAAATTTTGAAGGATAAATAATAAAGAATAGAGTTAAAATAAAAAGAAATTTTGACTCGTAGTATGGTAGGGGCAGACCTTTGGTCGCCCGCAGTGGTGGAGAAAAGTTTAAGTTCACAACAAACAAATCGAGTGTAACAAAATTTTAATTTATCGTTTCATTTATAATTAACTCTAAAGTACATGCATTATTGCGGGAGAGCAAAGCTCATCCCCTACGATGAAAGATGGAACCATACTTTTTCATTTGAACTTTTTGAAAGGATGTAATTATTTTAATGACTAATCACTGACTCACTGACTACTAAAATAACAAAAACACTTGAATTGAAATAAATTATTTGATATATTTAAAATAGCAAAGTTTCAGGCGAATTTCTTATAAAAAATTGAATCAGGAGAAGCTTTATGAAAAATATTTTAGTTGTAATGAATTTGCAGAATGGTCTTATTAACACACCAGAAAAAACTGCACTTTCACAAAAAATAATTGAATTATCTCAGAAGCATATTTTTGACAGAGTTGTTTGTGTTAAGTTTGTTAACAGAGATGACGGCGTTTTTCCAAAATATCACAGATATTACGATATGCACAAGGGCAAAGAAATTGATATAGTTGATGACCTTAACATTGACCTTGTTATAAACCGAAGTGTTTATTCTTGTGTGTCTGATGAATTCATTGAAAAAGTTACTAAAATCAATGATGGTGATAATTTAGTAGAACTTTTCCTTTGTGGTATCGGTACAGATACTTCTATTATGAAAAGTGCATTAGACCTTTTTGAAAGAGATATAAAGCCGTTGGTTCTTGTAGATTATTGCATTCCTTACGACAACTCTGCAATAACACAGCTTAAAGGCGTTAAAATTATGTCACAGATGATTGGTGAAAAATGCATTGTTCACAAAGAGTTCAAATCAGCAGAAGATTTGCAAGGAATTGCTTGTATAAAATAGGAATTAGGAATTAGGAAATAGGAATTAGGAAATAGGAATTAGGAATTAGGGAAGTAGGTGGTGCCTATGGTAGAGATTGATACAAGAGTTCGGTTTCTTAAGGGTGTTGGCGAAACAAGAGCTAAACATTTAGAAAAACTCGGCATCTTTTCCATAGGTGCCCTTTTGCGTTATTACCCTAAAAGATATGAAGACTGGAATAATATAACAAAAATTTCAGAAGCACCTTTAAATGAAACTGTTTGTTTAAAGGGTATGATAATTGAAAGAGTTACCGATGTAACAATAAAAGGTGGTAAAACCTTAACCAAAACAACTATTTCAGATTTGAATGGTACGTTACCACTTGTTTTCTTTAATAATAAGTACGTTAAAAATTCTCTTAAAGAGAACGAAGAATATCTGTTTTTTGGTAAAGTTACTCTCGATAAATATGGCAGTAGAACTATGCTTTCACCTAAATTTGAATTAGCAGGTGAAAAGCAGAGATTAAGACCAATTTATAAAGCAAACTCTAATTTAACTTCTAAAAATATTGAAAAAATAGTAGAAACAGCTTTAAAAGAGATAAAAGGTAATATTAAAGAGGTTCTGCCACAATATTTAATAGAAAAATATAAACTTTTACCGTTAGAAGATGCTTTAAAGAATATACATTTCCCCGAAAGTGAAGAAATGTTAAGGCAAGCAAAAAGACGTCTTATTTTTGAAGAGCTTTTAATTTTACAGTTGGGTCTCCTTTCACAAAGAAGCAGAATTGAAGTAAGAAAAACTATTCCTGTAAAAGAGGATAAAAGCGAAGAGTTTTATAAAAAGCTACCATTTGAACCGACTTCTGCACAAAAAAGAGCTGTGAGCGAAGCAGTCAGTGACTTAATGAGCGAAAAACCAATGAACAGATTAGTTCAGGGTGATGTTGGATCTGGTAAAACAGCAGTTGCGGCTGCAATTATTTATACTGCAATAAAAAATGGTTTTCAGTCTGCCTTTATGGCGCCGACAGAGGTTCTTGCAAATCAGCATTTTAAAACGCTTAAAAATTTCTTCAAAGATGAATTTAATATTGAACTTTTAACAGGCTCTACACCTGCCAAGAAAAAACGCGAAATAAAAGAAAAATTAGAGAGTGGCGAGTGCCACTTAGTTGTCGGTACTCACGCTATGATACAAAATGATGTTATATTTAAAAATTTAGGTCTTGTTGTAACCGATGAACAACATCGTTTTGGTGTTGAACAAAGAACCGCCCTTTCTCAGAAGGGTGAAAACGTTAATGTTTTAGTTATGTCAGCAACCCCAATTCCAAGAACGCTTGCAATGGTGATTTATGGGGACCTTGATGTTTCTGTTCTTGATGAATTACCAAAAGGGCGTTTACCAATTAAAACATACAGAGTAAATTCACCATATCACGACAGATTATATGAATTTTTAAGAAAAACAATGGATGGAGGACAACAAGCTTACATTGTTTGTCCATTGGTTGAAGAAAGCGAAAGTGACTTGGTCCCTGCAACTGAATATTATGATTATTTAAAAACAAATCAGTTTAAAAATTATACTTTGGGGCTTTTACACGGTCAGATGAAACCAAAAGAAAAAGATGAGGTTATGGCTCGTTTTTATTCTGGTGAAATAGGACTTCTTATTTCGACTGTTGTTATTGAAGTTGGTGTTGATGTACCAAACGCAACAGATATGATTATTGAAAATGCTGAACGCTTCGGTCTTTCTCAGCTTCATCAGCTAAGGGGCAGAATTGGTCGAGGCAAATTGCAAAGCACCTGTGTGCTTCTTTCAGATGCACAAAATGAAGAAGCTCTTACAAGATTTCAGGTTCTTTGCGATACAAATGACGGCTTTGTAATTGCACAAAAGGATTTAGAGCTTCGTGGTCCTGGTGACTTTTTCGGTAGCAGGCAACACGGGCTTCCAGATATGCACATTGCAAATCTTATGAGTGACACAAAAATTCTTTATGAAGCTCAGCAAAGAGCTAAAGAAATTTGTGAGAAAGACCCGACACTTAAAATGGAAGAAAATGCGCTTCTTAAAAAAGAAGTTCAAAGGCTTTTTAATAATATAAGTATGAATTAAAAATCACCGATGAATTTTTGAAAATTCATCGGTGATATATTTTTAATAATTCGATAAAATTATCTTTTTAATTATCTTTTTATTCGGGAAATCTAAAATAAACCAACCATATTTTTTAAGTGGCATCAGGTTGTACTCAGAAAAGCTTTTGAAAAGAATTCTTGAATATCTTTTTGGTGTTGAAAAAATATTGCTTCCAGAAAAGAAATTTAAAATAATTGAATTATCCTGTGGTGAATTATGAATTGCAGGTAAAACCGCAAGCTCCCACTTCTTTTTTGGTTTAAGATTGAAAAAATCCTGAAGATAAAAGTAATCTTCACTCTTAGCATTTCTCTTTGTAATTATAACCTTTTCTAACTTAGCTTCTTTTCTTGAATTCTGATAAGGCCAGCCGGTTAAATTTATTCCTGTATTTTCATCGGTATATGTAGTGTTTCCTATATCTGCTCCACATCTGTTCAAAATAACAATTTTGCCACGTACTTCATTTAAAAAAGGAACTTCGTTTTTTAAATAGAAAATATCATTTTCTTTTGCAAAGGTGTTGTAAAAAAAGTCAAAGGTTTCCTCTTCGCTTTTTCCGGCCTCTCTTTTTATTGACATAAGTATTACTTCTGTGGGGTTTTCTTTTAAAAAAGTTTCACAAGAAGCTAAAACTGTAGAAAACAACAGATTTTCTTTTTTAGTCCTTGAAGCTTTACATTTTAAAAAACTATGATTTAAAAAGAGATTATTCCCATCAAAATTAAATCTTATATCAAGAAAACGAATACCCATTTTTAATTGGTCAAAAATATTTTTGTTCTGACATTTACTGATAAGCCTAAAATTTATAAACTGAGCACAGCTGTTATGGGTGCCTGGTAAATTGATGTTTGAAATAAGATAATCACTGGGGATGTTTTTCATCCAGTCATTCATAGTAAATCCCACCTTGCAGATTTAATTATAGCATAAAAGAGAAAAGATTACAAATACACACTCTAACCCCAAAAATTACATCAAATTTTGTCGCAATTTGACACAAGTTTTATTGACAGTTTGATTTTTATGAGTTATAATCATACAGTGTATAATAATGTATATTGGAGGAATATGTAGTGGCACAAAAAGAACGAGATATGATTGAAATAGACCTTTTAAAGCTTGTCCTTATTTTATGGCGTAAAGCCTGGGCTATTATTTTGGCTATGATAGTTATGGGTGGTATCGCTTTTGGCGTTACTTACAATTTTATTGAACCAACTTATCAGGCGAGTATAAAGGTTTATGTTAATAATGCAAGCCAAACAAACACAGGAGTTGTTTCTCAGTCGGAACTTACTGTTGCAAAACAACTTGTTCAGACTTATATTGTTACTCTCAAGAGCCGTACTACTTTAAATGAAGTTATAAAACAAGCGAATCTTGACTATGACTTTGAAGAATTAAGCGGTATGATTTCAGCACAAGCAGTTGATAATACTGAGGTTTTTGAAGTTGCTGTTGTAAGTAAGGATGCAAAAGAAGCAGCAGAAATCGCAAACACAATAGCAGAGGTTTTACCAACAAGAATTTCAGAAATTGTTGATAACAGTTCAGTTAAAATTCTTGACTACGCTATTATTAATAATGAGCCTGTTTCACCAAGCTACATTAAAAATATTGCAATCGGTGCTTTAGCTGGTGCAGTTGTTGCCGTAGCACTTATATTCTTACAATTTGTTCTTGATAATAAAATTCACTCAGAAGAATATCTTATTGAACATTATAAATATCCAATTCTTGCAGTTATTCCAGACTTGACTGTTAATTCTAAGAATAAGTATTACAAGAAAAAGACTACCACAAAAAAGAAAAGTGAACCAGCACCAGCGCAGACTGCAGAATCTGGCGAGACTGAAAGCGAGGAATAAGAAATGGCTAAGAAAAGAAAATCTTATTATACAAGAAATGATGCCACTGCTAACGGCATCAGCTTTGCAGCGAAAGAAGCTTATAACCTTTTAAGAACTAACCTTTTCTTCTCTTTCTCAGATGATGCAAAATGTCACGTTATTGGTGTTACAAGTACTATTCCGTCAGAAGGTAAGAGTCTTACAGCAGCTAACACAGCTATGGCTATGGCAGAAGCAGGTAAAAGGGTTTTGCTTATAGACTCAGATATGCGTTTGCCTACAATCCATAAAAAATTAGGATTTAAAGCAGCTCCTGGTCTTTCAAACCTTCTTGTTGGTATGAATGATGTTGAAAAAGCTATTTACAGACTTGAAGATAAGGGCTTTGATGTAATGCCTGCTGGTAATACACCACCAAATCCAACAGAGCTTTTAGGTTCTGCTCGTATGGAAAAGCTCTTAAACGGTCTTTCAGCCCACTACGATTATATTATTATTGACCTTCCACCAGTAACAATCGTTTCAGATGCACTTGTTGTTTCAAAGTATCTCAGCGGTATTGTGTTTGTTGTTCGTGGCGGTAAGGCTACAACAGCAGAACTCGGTGACGCAATCCGTCAGCTTGAATTTGCTAACGTAAAAATTCTTGGCTTTGTTTACAATAGTGCTGAAGGTGCTAAAAAGAGTAGCTACGGAAAAAAATATTCTTCTAAATATGGTAAATATAGCAGATAAAATATTTAATAGGTGACGAGAGTAATCTCGTCACCTTAATTCAAATAATTTATAAAGGGGAATTGTTATGACAGATTTCCATTCACATATTTTACCAGGGCTTGATGATGGTAGTAAAAACGTTGAAGAATCAGTTAAGATTCTTAAAATTATGGCTGAGCAAGGCATTGAGAGAGTTGCCGCAACGCCACATTTTTATGCTTCCCATAGTGGTGAGTCACCAGATGAATTTTTAGTTCGCAGAAACGCTGCAGAACAATTACTTCGTGAAAGAATTAAAGATGAACAGGGGCTTCCTGAAATTTTCTGTGGTGCAGAAGTGAAATACTTCCGTGGAATGAGTGGCGTAGAAGATTTAAGAAAACTCACTTTACAGGGCACAGACCTTCTTCTTGTTGAAATGCCTTTTGAAAAATGGTCTGATAAGGTTATTAAAGAAGTTTTATCTTTGAATGAAAATTTAGATGTAATTCCTGTTCTTGCACATATTGAAAGATTTTTCTCTTATCAGAAGAATTTAGATTGGATTTATGACTTCAGAAAAGAAGGCATTTTAATGCAGATGAATGCCGAATATATTTTAGGCACGTTCTCTTCTCATAAAGCAATCAAGCTTATTAAAAATCACGCTGTTGATTTCTTGGGTTCTGATACTCATAATACTGAAGACAGAGCACCGGATTTAGGTCCTGCTATAGAGAAGATTATGAAAAAGACAGACGAAGAAATTATGGATAGGTTTATGTATTACGAGGAAACTTATGCACCGAGGGGATAAGTAATTTTATGAAGTATGCACTTATAGGTTGTGGAAGAGTTTCTAAAAATCATATTAAGGCAGCAACTTTAAATAATTTAGAAATTGTTGCTCTTTGTGATGTGATTCCACAAAAGGCAGAAAAATTAATAAAGGAATTTTCTTTAAGTAGTGATACACCGATTTTTACTGATTATAAAGAAATGCTTGAAGCAGTAAAATTAGATTTTGTTGCAATAGCAACAGACAGCGGTGTTCACGCTGAAATTGCAATTTACTGTGCGGAAAATAAAGTGAATTTTATAGTTGAAAAACCACTTGCTATGTCATTAGCCGATGCAGACAGAGTAATTGAAGCGGTAGAAAAAAATAACGTAACTGCTTGTGTTTCACATCAGAACAGATTTAATATTGCAGTTCAACATTTACATAATGCGGTAACAACAAATCGCTTTGGAAAGATTTCTCATGGCTCTATAAATATCCGCTGGCACAGAGGCGAAGATTATTACACCGCAGAAAGCTGGCGTGGTAAATGGGCGAGTGATGGCGGTACTTTAATGAATCAATGTATTCACGGAATAGATTTGCTTTCGTGGATGCTTGGTGAAGAAGTAGAAGAAGTTTACGGAATGACAAACAATGCTTTCCACGAATGCATTGAAGGTGAAGATATAGGCGTTGCAGTTGTTCGTTTTAAAAATGGTGCGATTGCAACTATTGAAGGAACAGTAAACTGCTTTGAAGACTTTGAACAGACTCTTACAATTTTCGGCGAAAATGGTACTGTAAGGCTTGGTGGAATGTATGCAAACAAAGTTGATACGTGGCGTTTTTCAGATAATCTTCCTGAAGATGATGAAACAATTGAAATAGATGAAAAAGCAAAAAATGTTTATGGTAATGGCCACACAAGTCTTTATGCAGATTTTATTGATTCAATAGAAAATAACAGAAAGCCTTACGTTGATTTATATGTAGGTAAACGTGTTATAGAAATTGTTCTTGCAATATATAAAAGCCAGAAAACAGGGTTGCCTGTTAAATTCCCATTAAAAGATTTTGCTTCTATAGAAATGACAGGAATGTTTGATAAATAAAAAAAGGTGATGGATTCAAACGAATTCATCACCTTTTAATATGTTCAATTAATTTTAGATAACAACAAGAACGTCATCTGTATTAACAGTTGTACCTTTTGTTACAACGATTTCTTTAACAGTACCATCGCAAGGAGCAGTAATGTCATTTTCCATTTTCATTGCTTCAAGAACAACAAGAACGTCACCAGCTTTAACTGCCTGACCAACACTTGATTTAACTGCAAGAACACTGCCTGGCATTGGAGCTTTAACTTGTGTGCCACTTGCTGTTGGAGCAGCAGGTGCACTTGGTGCTGCTGGAGCTTCTTCAGATTTTGGTGCTTCTGCAGGAGCTGCTACTGGCGCAGCAACAGCCGGAGCTGCAGCTACCATAACAGGAACTTCTGTAATACCTGTAACAATAGCATCTGTTTCAGTTACTTCAACTTCATAATTTTTACCATTTAAAGTTACTACATATTTCATAGTATTAGTCCTCCATAAGTTTTATAGATTTAAAATAAAGATTTTCGAGCGGAATACCTGTTTTATGAGAAGTAATTGCCATAACAGCCGCCGCATCTTGTTCAGTTACGTTTATAAGCTCAGGGCTTTTAAGTCTTATTGAGCAAAAGCCGAGTCTTTCAAGTGGAATACCTGTTTTGTGAGAAGTGATTGCCATAATTGTTGCAGCATCCTGTTCACTGAGACCTTCAAGAGTAACATAGCCAGTGTAAACAGGTTCTGTGTTTTTTGGTTCTTCGGCGTTAACAATAGCATTCTCTTCAGGCGATTCACCGATAATCGCAACAGAGGTTGCAGGCTCGGATTTTTTCATTTTTGAAGAAATTACTTTCCAGATAATCAATGCTGCTGCAAGAACTGCAATTACTATAAGTGCCTTATTGTCTGCGAAATTAAATCCTGCAGATAAAAGAAGATTAGTCATTTAAAATCCCCCTTATTCAACAGTCTTAAATTCATAAGTGTAGATTTTGTCTTTCATTTCTTCTCTGTAATCAAAGAATTTTTCTGCTTGTGCAGGGAATGCAATATATGAAAGTACATCTTCATCAGATTTTGCTTTGTCACCGATTTCTGCCTTTGCTTTTTCAAACTCTGGCTCGAGTGTGTCAGCATATCTGCCTTCTATAAGCTTTACGTCACCAAGAATTTGCTTGCGCACATCTTCGTTAACCTCACCTGGAGCTTTACCATATTCACCTCTGAGGTAAGATTTAACTTCCTTAGAAACGTTTTTATATCTTTCGCCAGCAAGAACGTTGTTTGTTGCCTGAACACCAACCATCTGACTCATAGGAGTAACAAGTGGTGGGTAACCTAAATCTTCACGAACTCGTGGAGTTTCAAGAAGAACTTCGTCGAACTTGTCCATTTTGCCTTGTGCAGTGAGCTGAGCAACAAGGTTTGAAAGCATACCACCAGGAACCTGATAGTTAAGTGCCTTTGTATCAGTTGCAAGAACTGTAGGATTAAGTTGACCACTCTTTAAGTAATCAGCTCTTATAGGCTTGAAGAAGTCACCGATTTCTTTAAGAACTTCGCCATTAAGACCTGTTTCGTAGCCTAATTCATTGAGTGCATATTGAAGAGTTTCTGTTGCAGGCTGTGAAGTACCGCCTGACATTGAAGAAATTGCAGTATCAACAACGTCGCAACCAGCTTCAACAGCTTTTAAAAGAGTCATAAATCCAAGACCTGTTGTGCTGTGGGTGTGAAGAACGAGTGGTAAATCAACAGCATCTTTAAGTGCAGAAACTAATTTATAAGCTTCTGCAGGGCTTAAAATACCAGCCATATCTTTAATAGCGATTGTCTGACAACCAATGCTCTTCATATTCTTTGCAAGCTCAACATAAGATTCGAGAGTATGAATAGGGCTGATTGTGTAGCAGATAGCACCTGAAGCAATAGCACCATTCTTAATTGTTTCGTCAACAGCAACTTCAATATTCTTAACGTCGTTAAGTGCATCGAAAATACGGATGATGTCAATACCATTTTCAACACTCTTTTTAACGAACATACGAACAACGTCGTCTGGGTAGTGATGATAGCCTAAAAGGTTCTGACCTCTTAAGAGCATCTGAAGCTTTGTATTAGGACAAGCTTTCTTTATTTTTCTGAGTCTTTCCCATGGGTCTTCATTAAGGTAACGAAGGCATGAGTCAAAAGTAGCACCGCCCCAGCATTCAAGTGAATAGTAACCAGCTTTGTCAAGTGTTTCAAGAATTGGTTGGAATTCAGAGAATTTCATTCTTGTAGCAATGAGTGACTGGTTAGCATCACGAAGGACAGTTTCAGTAAATTGTACCTTTTGCATCGTTATTACTCCTTTGCAGAATATATAAAAATTAAAATTAAACTATTGTCGTGTGAATTTAAAAAGAAAAAATCACTTCCAAACTCACCCACTATATCATACTATAAAGTCGAAAAAATTACAAGTGTTTTGTTAAATTTTCGACAAACTTTTTTCTATACTATTATATATAGGCGTTAAAAAAAAGAGGAAATTCGGAGCCGTTTAGGCTTGATTATAATTAGCAGAAAAAAAGAAGCAGATGTTAGATTTTGGGTTTTAGATATTAGAGCTCCGCACTCAGTTCACACTTTACACTCGATTATTTTTTTCTTAGAAAACAATTGCTAACCACTAACAGCTAAAACCTAACACCTATTATTTACAGAAGACGTGTGAACCAATTGTAGTTACAACAGGTCTCGTTCTTATCCATTTATTAGATGTCTTTGCTGGATTATAATAGTATAGACATCCGTAGCTCGGGTCCCAGCCGTTAATTGCATCTTGTGCGGCCTTTCTTGAAGTTGCACTCGGTGAAACCGACCAGTTGCTGTCAGTAACAGCAGAGAATGCACCTGCCTGGTAAACAACACCTGAAATAGTATCTGGGAATGATGCTGACTCGACCCTGTTTAATACTACTGCACCAACTGCTACCTGACCCACATAACTCTCGCCACGAGCTTCTGCTTCAATCACTTTTGCAAGAAGCCATATATCGGATGAACTGTAAGAACCATAAGAGCCACCACCAGATGATGAATCAAGACCTAAAAATAGAAGTGTTTTACTACCTGCTATGCCATCAGAGGTTATTCCCACAGAAGATTGAAAACGTTTAACAGCTCTTTGAGTAGCAGAACCGTAAATTCCATCTATGCTACCATTATAAAATCCTAACTGCTTAAGCTTAGTCTGAATTCGTCTTACTTCTTCACCACGGGAACCTAATTTTGAGAGAGCCATAATTGAATTATCTTTTTCTTGCTTATCTATATAAAATGTATACGTTGCCAGAGTACAGGTAAGGGCAAGAATAATTGCACACAGTTTAAAAAATGGTTTATTGAATCGATTTTGTTTCATAATAATCACGTCTCTTTATTTATAGTTTTTTATAGTATTTTTCGCTATTTTAGTTTTATACACGTTTTCTTCAAAGTTATGAACAAGAAAATTGTGGTTTGTAGAGTATTTTGCACTACATATTGTGAATTTTTGGCGCCGAAAAAATAATTTAAAAATTTTCAAAAAAATTTGAAAAAAAGTGTTGACAAATTGATTTGAATTTGATATTATATGCAAGCACTCGAGAGAGCGAGAGCTCAGAAGGGTGCAAAACGAACCTTGAAAATTAAACAACGATAAAGAAAAACCCTTGAGATTTTTTTGAGCACAACAGTGCAGAAATCCGGACTTCAAAAAGAAGTCATAAGGAAAAAAGACAGATACGCAAGTGTATCGAATGAGCGATTAAGCTTTAGAAGATTGAAACACTCATAGTGAGTGATTTAATACAATTTTTTAGAGAGTTTGATCCTGGCTCAGGACGAACGCTGGCGGCGTGCCTAACACATGCAAGTCGAACGGAGACTTCAGGAACGAGAATTTCGGTTCAAGTTTCTGATGTTCTTAGTGGCGGACGGGTGAGTAACGCGTGAGCAATCTGCCTTTCAGAGGGGGATAACACTCTGAAAAGAGTGCTAATACCGCATAACGTGTTCGGGTGGCATCGCCTGAACACCAAAGGAGCAATCCGCTGAAAGATGAGCTCGCGTCCAATTAGGTAGTTGGTGAGGTAATGGCTCACCAAGCCGACGATTGGTAGCCGGACTGAGAGGTTGAACGGCCACATTGGGACTGAGACACGGCCCAGACTCCTACGGGAGGCAGCAGTGGGGAATATTGCACAATGGGCGAAAGCCTGATGCAGCAACGCCGCGTGAGGGAAGACGGCCTTCGGGTTGTAAACCTCTGTCCTCAGTGACGAAGAAAGTGACGGTAGCTGAGGAGGAAGCCACGCCTAACTACGTGCCAGCAGCCGCGGTAATACGTAGGTGGCAAGCGTTGTCCGGATTTACTGGGTGTAAAGGGAGCGCAGG
>JAZNUL010000146.1:0-3621 GCA_045592285.1 Acutalibacteraceae bacterium | reverse complement strand
AGTCATCATTTGCAATTCTTAAATAGAAAAGTGCTGGTGGACCAGATGTAACTAAATCAAAGCCATTTTCTGCACCTGCTTTTTTAAGACCAGTTAAAAGCTCTGTGCCAAGGTCATTAAAGAGCTTTGGTGCATTTATTGCTTTTAATTTATTAATACAAGCAATACAAGCAGCAAATGGAACTGCACTCATCCAGTAAGAGCCTGTGTAAGAAAGTGAAGAAGCAGCACTTCTTAAAAATTCTTTACCACAGAATGCAGACATATTGTAGCCGTTTGCAAGTGCTTTACAGAAACAGATAATATCTGCTTCAAAACCAAAGAAATGGTCAGAACCGGCAAGGTCAAGACGGAAGCCTGCACGAACGTCGTCTATAATAAGAACAATATCTTTTTCTGTGCAAAGTTTTCTGACTTCTTGCCAGAAGCCATCTATAGGGAAAGCGTTATCGAAGAAGTTACCATGGTTATATGGCTGAGCAATAATTGCGGCAACTTCGCCTTCGTTTTCTTCTAAAGTCTTTTTAAGACCTTCAATGTCATCCCATTTGCAATAAAGGTTGTTTGCAACATCTTCAGGAGTAACACCAGGGTAGTCAATTTTCTGAACCATTGGTGAAACACCATGATAGAAGCCGTTAAAGAAAATAAGTTTCTTTCTGTGAGTGTAAGCACGTGCAGTAAGAATTGCACCTTGTGTAGCGTCGTTACCATTCTTTGCAAAGAATGCCCAGTCAGCAGTGTTAACTGTATCAACTAAAAGTTCTGCACACTCAACCATAATTTTATCTGGTGAAGAAGTACAGTTACCTTTTTTAATCTGCTCAATAGCAGCGTTGTCAACGTCTTCGTCGCAATAGCCTAAAATGTTAGGGCCATAAGCACACATATAGTCAATATATTGGTTGCCGTCAACATCCCAGAAGTAAGTGCCCTTTGCTTTTTCTGAAAAACGAGGCCATCTGTTAACAGGAATAAACTGACCTTCTGCAGGACCTAAATGCCCATAAACGCCTGATGGAATGACTTTAGAAGCTCTGTCATACCATTCGTCTGATTTTGTAGTTGTATATAATGGAAAAGACATTTAAGAACCCCCTTACGCTAAGTATAATGCAACGCGGTCTAAAATACGGTTAACGTTGTCAAGCATATTAACCATACCGTGCATTTCAATTTTACCAGTACCAATGCAAGTAAGAGCATTGATTTTACCATCAAATAAAGCTCTTGCTGTTTCGATTGAATCAAAAATCATAGCAGCTCTGTATTTTTCAGGTGTTTGTTTTATTGTTACAAGACGGTTATCCTTACAAACAAGCTCAACGCCAATATCGTTTTTGATACCCATATAAATGCTACCATCAATAATATGTGAAGCGCTGAATTTACCGATTTCGTCGTTGTTACCAATTTGTGAGATAGCAACGCCTATTGTGTAAAGCATAAGACGTGTGCTTCTCTCAAAAAATACAGGGTCTTTTAAATCTTCCTCAGTTGCCCTCATATATTTTGAGAGTACGTCAGTAAGTGGTGTGAATTTTTTAAGTAAAAAGTTTATATGAGTAAAACCTTTTGACGGAATAGGTGTAACGGTGCCATCGATAAGTCCGTTAAATTTTTCTGGTGAAGAGAAAGGTAATTTTACGTCACAAGCACCACAACCTTGCTCCATACGGCATTTGCCATTTTTAAAGAACAAAGTAGCAGAAGGTCCACCTTTTACTTCAAAGCCTATAGAAATAGGTTTTTGGTCTTTAATAATTTCAGTAGCTTCTGGTACAATTTCACAAAGATTTTCTAAAGTACCTAAAACACCAAACATATTTATGTATGCAAGTGTTCTTGAATCCATTAAATTCTGCATTTTTAAAGACTCCTTTCCAAATATCTTTTGTTCATAACAATACCATTTTATTTTAACAGACTGTTAGATTAAAGTCAACAAAACTTTATTAAGAAAGCCCGATTTTTTTATAAGTTTTCACAATGAGAATTTTTCGGGAATTTTTGTTGCAAATCTAAACAAAAACAGAGTGTTGTTTTTGTTTATTCCTACACTTTTTTTAAAGCAGAAATTAACTGAGTCAAATTCCCTTGACTTTTTATTTTACAATAGTATAATTGTAAGTGAACACGTATTCACTTTTTAAAAAGTGTTTGAATTTATTTTTCAGGAGGCTTTATAATGGACACAAGATTCGCAATCACTGAGTATCATGACGCTCAGGAAGTTACAAGACAACTCGACAATCTTATTAAACAACCAATTTACACAATCAAGCCAGATGTTCTTAAAAAATATGAAGAAGAATATTTCGGCAAGAAATGTGCAAAGAGTAAAGAAATGATTGAAGAAGCAAAACAGGTTATTCCTGGTGGCGTTCAGCACAACCTTGCTTTTAACTATCCATTCCCACTCGTTTTCACTAAAGCAGAGGGTATGAAGCTTTACGATATTGATGGTAATGAATACTTCGACTTCCTTCAGGCAGGTGGCCCAACAGTTCTTGGTTCTAACCCAAAAGAAGTAAGAGAGCAGGTTATAGACCTTCTTAATACTTGTGGTCCTTCAACAGGTCTTTTCCACGAATTTGAATATAAATTAGCAAAGAAAATTTCTGACAGTGTTGAAACAGTAGATATGTTCCGTATGCTCGGTTCAGGTACAGAAGCTTGTATGGCAGCGATTCGTGTTGCAAGACTTGCTACAAAGAAAAAGAATATTGTTAAAATGGGTGGTGCTTACCACGGTTGGTCTGACCAACTCGGTTACAGTATTCGTGTTCCTGGTTCAAAATTCACACAGGCTCACGGTGTTCCACTTTATCTCTTTAAGCATACTCAGGAATTCTTCCCAAATGACCTTGATTCACTTGAAAGAGTTCTTCGTAAAAATCAATTAAAAGGTGGCACTGCTGCTGTATTTATGGAACCAATCGGTCCAGAAAGCGGTACAAGACCACTCGATAAAGACTTCAACCAAGGCGTTGAAAGACTCTGCCGTAAATATGGTGCACTTCTTATATTTGATGAGGTTGTTACAGGCTTCAGAATTGGTATGGCTGGTGCACAGGGTTACTATGGTGTTTCACCTGACCTTACAATCTTTGGTAAAGTTATTGCTGGTGGTTACCCAGGTGCTGGCGGTATCGGTGGTAAGAAAGAATATATGAAATACCTCGGTGCAGGTCTTGACGCTAGTGGCGAAAAAGTCAAGAAAGCATTTATGGGTGGTACAATGGCTGCTACTCCACTTTCTTGCGTTGCTGGTTACTACACACTTGAAGAAATTGACAGACAAAATGCTTGTCAGAAAGCTGGTCAGATGGGTGACAGACTTACAAAGGGTCTTCAGGAGCTCATCAAGAAATATGACCTTCCATTCGTTGCATTCAATCAGGGCTCTGTTTGTCATATTGATACAGTTGGTACAATGCACTACTCAATCAACTGGTCTAAACCTTGGGAAATCCCGGGCGTTCTTTCTGCTACAAGCGAAAGAAAGAAGGAAATGCAACACATGGGTGCAGCGTACATGGCAGAAGGCCTTGTTACTCTTGCAGGTAGCCGTCTTTACACAAATGCTCAGTACACACCTGAACTTATTGACGAAGCACT
>JAZNUL010000145.1:0-5084 GCA_045592285.1 Acutalibacteraceae bacterium | reverse complement strand
CATATTATCTACAATTTTTCAACCTAATGTAGATAATTTTTAACCGTATCATATTGCAATTTATAAAATTTTCTTGTAATATATATTTTGGATTTTTATATAAATTTTTAAAAGAAAAAGGAAAGTGTAAATTTAATGCGTTTTGAAAATCAGATATGCCCTGTTTGTCAGGAAAAATTTAAAGAAAATGATGAGATTGTTGTTTGCCCAGAGTGCGGTACTCCACATCACAGAAGTTGCTATAAGTCTTTAGGTGAATGCAAAAATGCAGCACTTCATAAAGATGGTTTCAGTTTTAAGCCAATTGAGGAAAAACAAGAAAAAATTGATATTTTAATTGATGATGAAATCAAAAAAACAAGTGATGTTGTAAACGTTGTGAATGTTGAATTCAATAGTGATGATGAGAAAAATAATGAAAATTTAAAAAGTACTATTGAAGAATTATTTAATAATATCAACGGAAAATCTACCGATCAGGTGCTTATTAACAAAACACCTTCAAGCTATTATGAAGCGGCTATCGGGAAAAATCAAAATTACTATATGCCACGATTTTTAATTATGGAGGGGACAAATAAAAAGCACCTTTTAAACGTTTGTGCATTTGTTTTTCCTTTCGCTTGGGCAGTTTACAGAAAAATGTATAAACTTGCACTTTTAGTGTTCTGTATATACATTGCTCTTTTAGGTGTAACAGTAGCTCCAGTTTTAACAAATGAGGACTATATTACAGCTATGAATAACTGTTTACAGGAGGACCCAACCTTCTATGAAAAGGTTCTTTTATATGATGCAGGTCAGAATGTTACTTTTACAAAAACACAGTCTGAATTTATTGAGATTAGTAAAAATATAACTATCTCTCCTGTTATTGCTTATGGTACGTTATTTGTCTCTATTGCAATGAAAATTTTGTTAGGAATGTTTGCAACAAGACTTTATAAAGAAAAGCTTACAAAAAATATTGAAAAAGCAAAAAAATTGTCTTTAGATGATGGACAATTAAAAAATTATCTAAAGAGTAAATATGGCGTAACACCTATGTTTGTGGCGATTATTGCAGGTTTTATTGAATACACATTTTTCGGAAGATTTTAAAATAAAAGCAAGTGAAAAAGAGAGCGATTTTTAAATGAAAATTAAGTTTTATGGTACTGCAGCAGCAGAGGGTTTTCCTGGAATGTTTTGTTCTTGTGAAACGTGTGAAAAGGCAAGAAAAGCTGGTGGAAGAAATATAAGAACTCGTTCACAGACTGTCATTGACAATGAATTGATGATAGATTTTTCTGCAGATTCTTATCTTCATACTCTTAAATATGGTCTTGATTTAAGAACAATAAAAGCGTGTCTTTTAACCCACGGTCACGACGACCATTTTTACCCTTATGACTTTCATTACAGAGCATATGGTTATGCATATTTTATGAATGAAAATGAAAAAGAGCCTTTACAGATTTACTCAACAAAAGCTTCTATAAAAGACTCTTTACATATTATAGATGACACAAAAAAACGTGATGAAAAATCAGTAAACTGGAATGAAATTGTACCTTTTAAAGCATACGAAATTTTAAATTATAAGGTAACACCATTAAAGGCAGACCACGCAAAAGAATTAGACCCTGTTATTTATATTATAGAAAAAGATGGCAAATCAATTCTTTATGCTCATGATACTGGTTACTTTTTAGATGAAACCTGGGAATATATTGAAAAAAGTAATATTAAATTCGATTTTGTTGCGCTTGATTGCACATCTATTCTCAATGAAAATGCTTATAATAACCATATGGGTTTAAAAGCTTGTTGTGATGTTAAAGAAAGACTTTTAAAGAAAAATGCAACAGAAAACACAGTTTTCTGTCTTCATCATTTTTCTCATAATGGTAAGCTTATTTATGACGATTTAGTACCAGTTGCAAAAGAACTTGGTTTTGAAGTTACTTATGATTCAGCAGAATTTGTTATAGGAGAATAAAAATGGCAACACCTCTTGCAGACAGAATCCGTCCACAGACTATTGATGAAATGGTCGGGCAGGAACACCTGATTGGTAAAAACAAACCATTAAGAAATATAATAGAATCCGGTACAGTGCCAAATATGATTTTTTATGGTCCTTCTGGTACGGGAAAAACTACCCTTGCAAGAATGATTGCAAAAAAAACCGACAGAACTTTAAGAAAATTAAATTGTACTACTGCTTCTACACAGGATATAAGAGATATTTTTGATGAGCTTAATACCTTTAATTCTCCTAATGGAATTCTTTTATATCTTGATGAAATTCAATATTTCAACAAAAAGCAACAACAGACTCTTTTAGAGTTTATTGAAAATGGTTCTATTACTTTGATTGCATCAACAACAGAAAATCCATATTTTTATGTTTATAGTGCAATTCTCAGCCGTTCTTCTGTTTTTGAATTTAAGGCTGTTACACCAAAAGAAGCAGAAAAGGCTGTTATAAGAGGTTTTCAGATTTTAGCAGAAGAATATGAAGAAGAATTCGAGATAGAAGATGGAGTTTCATTACATATTGCAACTGCTTCTGGTGGTGACGTAAGAAAATCTTTAAATGCTGTTGAACTTTGTGTGCTTTCTGCAAATCCACCAAAGGAAAACGAAAAACGAGTTATAACTTTAGAAAATGCAAAGTCCCTCACACAAAAGAGCACTATGCGATATGACAGAGAGGGTGATGAGCATTACGATATTTTATCTGCTTTTCAGAAATCTATGAGAGGTTCTGACCCTGATGCTGCTATTCACTATTTAGCAAGACTTTTAGAGGCAGGGGATATGACTTCTGCTATAAGAAGGCTTTTAGTGTGTGCCGCAGAAGATGTTGGCCTTGCATACCCTTCTATTTTACCAATAGTAAAAGCGGCAACAGATATCGCGTTACAGGTTGGTATGCCAGAAGCAAGACTTCCTTTAGCAGATGCAGTAATTCTTGTTTGTAACTCACCAAAATCCAACACTGCTCATAATGCAATAAATGAAGCTATGGCAGATTTGCAAAAAGGAAAATCTGGCCCAATTCCACGTCAGCTTCAGAACAAGCATTTTGATGGAGATGATGCTGAGGTTAAAGGGCAGTTTTATAAATATCCTCACGATTATCCTGACAGGTGGGTTGAGCAGCAATATTTACCTGACGTTCTTAAAAACGCTCATTATTATGAGTATGGTGAAAATAAACAGGAGCAGGCGGCAAAGGAATATTGGAAGAAAATAAAAAGCAGGTGATAAAATGATAATAGTTGATTTGATATTAAGTATTATTCTCCTCTTTTTTCCAACATTTATTTTAATGGTTTATTTTATATTAAAAATAAAAGAGACTTCTAAAAAAATTAAATATTATGAAAAACTTTTTGGAGTGGTTTTTACAGAAGAAGTTTTAGAAGATATGAAAGACATTCCTCCTGAAAGTTACAATTATAATCCGGCAGTATTTGTTCCTGAATATAACGTTACTGAAAATAATACCCAGAAAGAAGATTTTACTCAGTTTCTTTTTTCTGCAGAAACTGAAGAAAGTGAAGAGGGTATTAAAGAATGAAAGAAAAAATTAAAAGCTTAGACAAAAAGAAAAAAATTATTTTAGCTGTGAGTGTTTCATTAGCAGTAATTCTTTTAATAGTTTTAATTAACGTTCTCTGGAATAAAGGAATAGAAAACGGAATTATAGACGTTTCGCTCTTACCCATTGTGTTTACAACAATAATATTTTTTATAATACCTTTTATTACAGTTATTATTTTAACAATTGTTTTTGCAAGAGAGTATTTTAAAAAGAAAAATGTTCTTACATTATATGAAAAGACATTTGGTTTAATAAACGACGAAGAGTATGATTTTTCTGTATATCAAAGTTATCTTGATGAAGATAATTAAAAATAAAATTAAAATAAAGGAGTAATTATTATGTACAATTTTCCTATTGGTGTAATTATTAACAGCTTCAGAACTGACATTCCTACAGCTGTAAAAAAGGCTGCAGAGGTTGGTGCACAGGGTATTCAGGTTTATGCAACATCTGGCGAGATGGCTCCTGAAAATCTTGTTGGTGCAAAAAGAAAAGAATTCCTTGATTTAGTTAAATCAAACGGACTTATAATTTCTGCACTTTGTGGTGACTTAGGTGGTGGTGGTTTCTCATTTAAAGAAAGAAACCCAGAAAAAATTGAAAAGTCAAAAAGAATTTTAGACCTTGCAAAAGAGCTTGAAACAAACGTTGTTACAACTCACATTGGTGTTGTACCAAATGATAAAAATCACGACAGATATAAAATTATGCAAGAGGCTTGCCACGAGCTTGCTGAATATGCTGACTCAATTGATGCTCACTTTGCTATTGAAACTGGTCCTGAAACATCTGCAGTTTTAAAAGAGTTCTTAGATGGACTTGGCTCAACTGGTGTTGGTGTAAACCTTGACCCTGCTAACTTAGTAATGGTTACTGGTGATGACCCTGTTAAAGCGGTTTACAATCTTCAAAAATACATAGTTCATACTCACGCTAAAGATGGTAAGCAAATCTTCTATAAAGACCCAGAAATTATTTATGGTATGAAACAAGAAGTAATTGTTACAGAAGATTCTTTCTTAGAAGTTCCATTAGGCGAGGGTTCTGTTCCATTTAAAGAATATCTTGAAGCATTAACAGATATCGGCTACAAAGGATTCCTTACAATCGAAAGAGAAGTAGGAGATAAGCCAGAAGTTGATATCAGAAAAGCAGTAGAGTTTTTAACAAAAATCAAAGCATAAAAATAAAAGTTGTCAACTCAAAAGAGTTGACAACTTTTTTTATGTTTTGATTTTATTTACTTTTATTAGTAACTAATTTGATAACAAATAATGTACCAACAGTAATTACAGCAAGAATTGGAAGAACGATGAATGCATTCTGAACGAAGCCTGCAATTATGTAACCCACAAAAGAGATTGCTGCAACTGTAATTGCATAAGGGAGCTGAGTTGAAACGTGGTTGATGTGGTCACAGCGAGCACCTGCAGAAGACATAATTGTTGTATCAGAAATAGGTGAGCAGTGGTCACCGCAAACAGCA
>JAZNUL010000144.1:0-5501 GCA_045592285.1 Acutalibacteraceae bacterium | reverse complement strand
CCCGGTCAGAAGCCCGGTCAGGATGAATACGTATACAAATGTGATTCCGATTTAGCAAATAAAGTAAAAGCAATTGAAGGCTTTACCCACGGCAACCTTGGTACAGGTGACTTTTTCTTGACGGATAAGGTAAGACGTGACAATTACAAGGAGCTGTTCAACATAAAATCCTTCGATATGGAAAGCGGTGCCTTAGCAGCTGTCTGCTACCTTTTAGGAAAAATCCCGTTTGTAAGCATCAGAAAAATTTCTGACAGCGCCGACGACGTTGCAACAGATGAATATACAAGCTCATTAAACGGTGATTTAACCGCTTTTTCAGACATCATTTTAAAGGTTCTTGAAAACATATAAGAAATTAACCTCGGCGATTTTTACCGCCGAGGCTTTATAATAAGCAAAAATCGCTTGAGGTGGCTATTCTGCGGGCAGACTTATTTTAAAGGACTGCCACCGCCCCTGATTTATGCGAATTTCACTTACTACATACTATGATAAAAATAAAAATCCGTGAGAAAATTCTCACGGATTTTATATATTTTTTTAATCTTCAAACTTAGAAATAAATTCCTTAGTTCTGTGTGATTTTGGATTATCGAACACCTCTTCTGGTGTGCCCTCTTCTTCAATTACGCCGTTATCCATAAAAATAACTTTTGAAGAAACTGCTTTTGCAAAAGACATTTCGTGAGTAACAATAACCATTGTCACCTTTTCTTCTGCAAGACTTTTAATAACCTTTAAAATTTCACCTGTGAGTTCTGGGTCAAGTGCAGAGGTTGGTTCATCAAAGAAAAGAACTTTTGGTTCAAGCATTAAAGCACGAGCAATAGAAACACGTTGCTGTTGACCACCTGAAAGTTCACAAGGGTAATTCTCTAACTTTTCTAAAAGACCAACTTTACCTAAAATATCTTTAGCTTTTCTGTCAATCTCTTCATTAATTTTTGATTTGTTTTCTTTATAATCTGGCAATTCTTTTGCCTGTAATTTTGCAGCGAGTGTAACGTTTTCTAATACGTTATATTGCGGAAAAAGATTGAAGTTCTGAAATACAAGACCAACTAAAAGTTGTTTTCTTCTTTTTTCTTTCGGGTCCTCTTTCTTTTTCTGATAGTAATTACTGTCATCAAAGAAAACTTCACCATTAACCTTAATAAAACCACTGTCAGCAGTTTCAAGCTGATTAATACAACGGAGAATTGTAGTTTTACCGCTACCAGAAGAACCGATGATGCTTAACACTTCACCTTCTTCTAAAGTAAAGCTTACGCCTTTTAAAACCTCGGTCTTACCGAAGCTCTTTTTTAAATCTTTTACTTCGAGTATAGACATAATAAAAGCTCCTTTCAGACCTTATAATAATCAAGTTTTTTTTCAATCTTATTAAATAAGACTGTGAGAACGCCGTTGAATAACAAGAAATATACACCTGTATAGAAAAGTGGCCATATAAGTCCACGACCAGAAAATCTTTCTGCAGACATAAGAATTTCTGACACGGCAATAATTCTTGCAAGTGAAGTGTCCTTAACAAGAGTAATAATTTCATTACTCATTGGTGGAACAATTCTTTTTACCACCTGAAAAAGAACAACCTTGAAGAAAGTCTGAGATTTTGTAAGACCTAAAACCTGACCAGCTTCATATTGCCCTTTTGGAATACTTTCAATGCCACCTCTGAAAATTTCAGAAAAGTAGCAAGCGTAGTTAATTATAAAACCGATTAAAGCCGCAGTCATACGCGATTTAAACGGAACACCAAAAACAAGACCGGGAACGTAGAAAACAACAAAAAGTTGGAGCATCAAGGGAGTACCCCTGATGATCCAAACTATTGTTTTAGTTAAATATTTTACCGGTCTGAATTTAGTCATTGAACCAAAAGATATTATAAGACCTAACGGAATTGAGAAAATAAGTGTAAAAACAAATATTTCACAGTTCGCTAAAAAGCCCTCTAATAAATCTAAGGTAACCTGACTGAATGTCATTCTAATTCACACCTTAAAAATTATTTTGCAATAACTTGTTCTTCTAATTTGTATTTAGCAGCAATTTTTGCGAGAGTGCCGTCATTTACAAGCTCTGTAATAGCAGCATTAACTTTGTCATCAACATCTGAACCTTTTCTGAATGCGATACCATATTGTTCATCAGCAAAGTTGAGAGTATCAACAACTACAAGGTCAGTGAAGTCTGTGCCCTCACCAATCATACCGATTGAGCAAACGTAGTCAACAACACAACCATCAGCAATACCAGAAGCTACTTCTGTGAATGCTTTTGACTGAGTATCAACTGCTGTGTAACTTGCTTCTGCGAAGAATGCTTCTGAAGTTGCAACACCTTCACCAGCAGATTCTTTTTCTGCTACGATATTAAGACCTTTACCACTTTCGAGAGCTTTGATTTCAGCTAATTTATCAGCCTTAACAACAAGAACTTGTTTGTTAGCAAGGTAAGGTGTAGAAATATCCATTGCTTCTTCTCTTTCAGGAGTGATTGTCATACCATTCCAGATACAGTCAATGCTTTTACCAGCAAGCTCTGTTTCTTTTGCACTCCAGCTGATTTCCTGGAACTTAGCTTTAACGCCAAGTTTTTCGCAAACTGCTGTTGCAAATTCTGTTTCAAAACCAACTAATTCATTGTTTTCATCAAAGTAGTTCATTGGTGCAAAATATGTAATACCAATTACTAATTCGCCTTTTTCCTGAATGTACTCGAAATCTGTCTTTTGTGCATCTTCTTTACCACCACAAGCAGCAAGAGTAGCAACAACGCCTACAACAAGGACAAGGCTTAAAACTAATGCTAATACTTTTTTCATTTTGTTAACCTCCATATATAAATGCTTTTTGCATTTGATATTGTGCTAACATATTATCACATTAGCACGCTAAAGTAAAGTGTTTTTTATTAAATAAAATTTCTTTGTAGGTTCTCACAACAAACCTTTAAAAATTGCATTTCGTTTATGCAACTTTACTACATTATTACTTTAATGTGATGAAGTGGATTGGCTCAACTATCATACACCCCTAATTCCTAATTCCTAATTCCTATTTCCTAATTCCTATTTCCTAATTCCTATTCCCCAACCTCCCCTCTCGTTATTTTCAACAAATTCGCACTTTAAGAAATATCAACTTTATACAATAATAATCTTGCAAAATATTGTGCGCGGTGCTAAAATTTATTCAAAATAACAAGGTGACGAAAGGAACATTATTATGAAACTTTTAGTTATTATTTTAAACAAAACTGAATGTCTTGAAGAGCTTTTAGAGGCGTTCACAGAAAACAATATTTCTGGTGCTACTATTATTGACAGTAAAGGTATGCTTCAGGAATTATATGAGCACGATGAATTTAAGTTTATTGGCTCATTAAGAAGTCTTTTTAACCCTGAACACACTGAAAATAAAACTATTCTTATGGTTACAAAAGAAGAACGTGTAAAAGAAATTTCAAAAATCACAAATGACGTTACAGGCGGTTTAGATAAGCCTGACACAGGTATTCTTTTCACATTACCTATTGATTATTTGGAGGGACTTTCACACTGATGTTATCTTCAATCTCTCTTAATACATTTATGAATTTAGGTATTATGATTTTCGTTGGTATGGCAGTCGGCAGACTTATGAAGCTCGTAAAATTGCCTAACGTTACCGGTTACTTAATAGCTGGTCTTTTAATTGGTCCTGGTGTTTTAGGACTTTTATCAGAAGAATTCATTTCAGGAATCGGGATAATTTCGGATTGCGCTTTAGGTTTTATTGCCTTTTCTATTGGTAATGAATTTAAAATCAGTTATTTTAAACGTGTTGGCTCAACTCCGATTGTCATAGCTTGCTTAGAATCTTTCTTTGCAGTTCTTGTTGTTGTTATTGCTTTAATGGCTACTGGTCATTCAACTACATTCTCACTTGTTTTAGGTTCTATTGCGGCGGCTACTGCTCCTGCTGCAACAATAATGGTTATTAAACAATACAAAGCAAAAGGCCCTGTTAGTGAAACCTTGCTTTCAGTTGTTGCAATTGATGATGCGACTGCACTTATTATGTATTCACTTTCAATTGCCCTTGCAAGTGCATTGGCGGGAACCGCAGCTTCTGCTAAAGAATTAGTTTTAGCTCCGGTGATTGAAATTGGCGGAGCATTAGTTGCAGGTGCTATTTTAGGTTTTATCTTCTTAATACCATTAAAATTCTTTAAAAAAGATGGCAACAGAATGGCTCTTATTGTTGGCTTCATTTTCTTTGGCTTAGGTCTTTCAGAACTTTGTGGCTTCTCTTCACTTCTTTTCTGTATGTCAATGGGCGCAATTGTTGCAAATATGTCTAACGATGTAGGGCATATTATGAAGCTTTGCGATAAAATCACGCCACCGATATTTATGCTTTTCTTTGTAGCAAGTGGTGCAGATTTAAAGCTTTCTGTTCTTCCATCGGTTGGTGTTGCAGGCATTGTTTATATAGTATTCAGAGTATTTGGTAAAATGCTTGGTTCTACTCTCGGTGCTATTATTTCTAAAGCAGATAAAAATATCAAGAAGTATTTAGGACCAGCACTTATTCCACAAGCTGGTGTTGCAATTGGTCTTTCACTTGCCGCTGCTAATGTGTTACCAGAATATGCAAAAGAAATAAGAACTATAATTCTTTGTGGTACTTTAGTTTATGAACTTGTTGGACCTGCCGTTGCTAAGATTTGTCTTAAGAAGTCGGGCGAAATAAAAGAAAACTAAAGCTTTCTTTTATTTAAGGTATTAGATAATAGGGATTAGGTTTTAGAGATTAATAATAATAAAAAATATATGCATTCTATCATTTAAAGTTTAGCATAAACTAAATATGATAGAATGCATTTTTATCTAATATCCCAAGACCTAACATCTAAGACCTATCATCTGAAACTTCTTTCTCCGAAAGAAGTTTATCATCCTTCGCTCTTTTAAGTGTTACAATAAGAACTATAATTGAGATAACTAAAAGAACTGAGAGAACTGCTATATAAACAGTTTTCTTTGTTTGTAAATCTTGTTCTTCTTCAGCGTTAATAACTTCGCCATATACGTTTGTTTCATCAAGATAAGTAATATCTGTGTAACGTTCTTCAACGTCAATTGGCAATTCTACACTTGCACTTACAGGAACTATAAAAAGAGAAACACAAGAAAGAATAGCGAAAATTACTGATAATACTTTTATTTTCATAATATATCACCTAAGGTGACGGGAGTCGAACCCCGTACGCCTAAAATTTAAATTTTTCGGCACATTAAGCCGTTTTTTGTCTTGTTATAATGATTGTAATTAGTCGAAACGCAGTTGCGTTTCGAAAAGCCGACTTTATCGGCTTTTCGCAAAATTGTTTTTCGTAAATACAATTTTGCATTACAGTCATTGAAAGGATTATAGTCGAATTTTCGAAGAAAATTCGATACCAAATATATAATTTGGTATCGAAACAGTGTAATTTTACACTGTTTC
>JAZNUL010000143.1:0-2117 GCA_045592285.1 Acutalibacteraceae bacterium | reverse complement strand
AGTAAGGTCATAGAGAACACGGTTGATACCATCAACTTCGTGAGTAATTCTGTCTGTAATTTTATGAAGAACGCTATATGGAATTTCTTCAATTGTAGCGCTCATAGCGTCAGTTGTATTAACTGCACGGATGATTGCTGGCCAGCCCTCGTAGCGTTTTGAATCCTTAACACCAACGCTCTTAACATCAGGAACAGCAATAAAGTATTGCCATACTTTACCTGCAAGACCATTTTTATCAAATTCTTCACGAAGGATTGCATCTGCCTCACGAAGAGCATGGAGTCTGTCACGAGTGATTGCACCAAGGCAACGAACACCAAGACCAGGGCCTGGGAATGGTTGACGATAAACCATTTCATCAGGAAGACCGAGTGCAGAACCTACAACACGAACTTCATCTTTAAAGAGAAGTGCAACAGGCTCAACGAGTTCCATTTTCATATCTTCTGGAAGACCACCAACATTGTGGTGAGCTTTAACGCCGTCACTTTCAAGAATATCAGGGTAAATTGTACCTTGAGCAAGGAAAGAAATACCTTCTAATTTCTTTGCTTCTTCATTGAATACTTCAATGAACTCGCCACCGATAATCTTTCTTTTCTTTTCAGGCTCAGAAACACCTGCTAATTTATCTAAAAATCTATCAGTAGCATCAATATAAATTAAGTTTGCATCAAGCTGTTTGCCGAAAACTTCAATAACCTGTTCACTTTCGCCTTTTCTCATAAGACCATGGTTAACGTGAACACAAACTAATTGTTTGCCAATAGCTTTAATAAGAAGTGCTGCAACAACAGAAGAGTCAACACCACCTGAAAGAGCGAGTAAAACTTTCTTGTCACCAACTTGTTCTTGCACCTTTTTTACTTGTTCATCAATAAATGCATTTGCAAGTTCTTTTGTGGTGATTCTTTGCATATCATCAGGTCTTTTTAACATTTCCATAATTTTGCCTCCGTTGTAAATATATTATAGGAAAAACTGAAATTTATTTATCAGTTTGTATAGTTATCAAAATAACCTTGAACAAGAACAACAGGAGTACCTTTGTCGCCTGAACCACTTGTTAAGTCGCAGAGTGAACCGATAAGGTCGGTTAACTGTCTTGGTGTAGTACCCTGAGAAGCCATATTACCAACGAGGTTGTCACTCTTTGCTTTAATGCTTTCTGAAATAGCTTTTTTAAGTTCTTCACCACTTAAATCTTTAAAGTCATTATCTGCAAGATATTTGAGTTTTAATTCGTTTGGAGTACCAACTAAGCCGTCAGTAAATGCTGGTGAAACACAAGGGTCTGCAAGTTCCCAGATTTTACCTTGTGGGTCTTTAAATGCACCATCACCGTAAACCATAACTTCAACGTGCTTACCAGTTGCATCTAAAATGAGTTTCTGTATTTCAAGAACGAAATCTTTACATTCTCTTGGGAAGAGCTTAATTGTATCTTCTGTAGATTTATTAGAACCTAAAAGACCATATTTTTCGTTACAACCGCTACCATCAACTGGAGCGTTAAGAATATCATCAAGACCACAAACAACTTTTGCGCCGTTTTTAAGAAGAATTCTCTTTGTTCTTGCTCTGGTGTGAATATCACAGTTGAGAACACAATCAGTATATTTAAGAATTGTTGTCGGCTGATTAGCAAAGATAACCTCTACTTCAGCACCAGCATCACGAATGATTTGTGAATAATAGTCAACGTAATCAACGCCTGTGAATTCGTGTTTATTTTCGCCGAAAAGTTCACGGTATTTTTCAAGTGTTAAAACGTCACTATATGGATTAATACCAGCCTCATCAATTTTATCTAAAGATACAAGGCAGTTACCAACTTCGTCACTTGGGTAGCTTAACATAAGCACAATTTTCTTTGCCCCCATTGCAATACCTTTAAGGCAGATTGCAAAACGGTTTCTTGAAAGAATCGGGAAAATAACACCGATTGTTTCGCCACCTAATTTTGCTTTAACGTCTTTTGCAATTGCTTCAACCGAAGCATAGTTACCCTGACTTCTTGCAACAATTGATTCTGTAACAGAAATAACATCTCTGTCACGAAGGCTGAAGCCTTCACTCTCTGCTGCTTCGATTACACTATCAGCAACGATTTT
>JAZNUL010000142.1:0-9360 GCA_045592285.1 Acutalibacteraceae bacterium | reverse complement strand
CAATGGTTATAGTTACTCACGAAATGTCTTTTGCAAAGGCAGTTTCTTCAAAAGTTATTTTTATGGATAATGCCGTAATTGAAGAAGAGGGTACACCAGAAGCAGTTTTCGACAATCCGAAATCACATAGAACCAAAGAGTTTATTTCAAAGTTTGATGATTAAAAATTAAATATAAACGAAAACAAAATCTGTGGGAAAAATTCTCACAGATTTTTATTTTTGTCATAAGATATATTAAGTGAAATTCGCAATAATCAGGGGCGGTGGTAAATTTGAATGAGAATTTACCCACAGAATAGCCACCTCGGGCGATTTTGCTTAATATAAAAACCCTGTCGGTAATAATCGGCAGGGTTTAAGTTTTGTTTATATATTATTAAGTACCTTTAAGATTATATCGCTAAACGCTGTTAAATCACTATTTAATGAATTTGTATATTCATCAGTTGCAACGTCATCTGCACTATCAGAAATTTTTCTGATACTTACAAAAGGAATTTTGCCTAAAAGGTAACAAGCAGCAGCTAAAGCACCGCTTTCCATATCAAATGCCTTGATATCAAAAATTTCTTTATACTTGTCACGTCTTTCTTTATCTGTTAAGAAAAAGTCACCTGTGCCAAGCTTTCCGTGAGTAAAGCCGTCAATGGCTTTAACCTTGTTTGCTAAATTTGAATCACATTTATATATGTATTCATCCTGACCAGGCTTCTGACCTGGTAATCTGCCGATTGGTGTCAAGTCAAAGTCACATTCAGCACAAGAGTCAGAAACAATAATTTCACCCTTTTTAACGCCTGAAACGGCACCACTCCAGCCAGTGTTAATAACGCCGTCATATTCACCTAAAGTAAGTGCTAAAGAAGCACCCATAGCAGCATTAACTTTACCAATACCAAAGCAAACAGCAGTAACATCGTGGTTGTTGTAACTGAAGTCAAAAGCAGGCATATGTTTTATTTTATATTCTTTCTTAACTAAATCGCCTAAAGAGTTTTTGCAAGGGTTAAATTCATCAATGTCGGCAATTAAAACAAGATATTTCATATTTAAAAGTCCTTTCTTTTATGAATTTAATGCTTCATGTAAAGCACGTGCTAATTGGTCTGGGCAAGAGGTTGATTTAAAGCCACAGGTGATGCCTGAAACAGTTTTAATAACCTCTTCTGCTTCTTTGCCTTCAACGAGAGCAGAAATGCCCTTTAAGTTACCATTACATCCACCTTCAAAGTTAACATTTTTTACAATGCCGTCTTCTAAATCGAAAGTAATTTTTCTTGAACAAGTTCCTTGTGTTTTGTAAGTGTAAGTCATTTTATTTTTCTCCTTCTGATTGTTTTTCAATATCCTTTTTCATAACAGTGAGAGCATCATTAATTGCATCAACAGGGGATTGTTTTGGTAAAAGCTTAACCGAAATATATGGTTTAACACCTGCCGAAACCATTATTCTGCCACGCATATATTTACCTAAAAGTGAAACCTTCTGCATATCAATACTTTGTGAATAGAGCAGAATGTTGTCAGCCTTTTGTCCGATTTCATAAATACCCAAATCTGCTGCGGTATTTCTTAAAAGTGAAATTTTTATAAGACCTTCTACGCTCTTTGGAGGGTCACCGAAACGGTCTATAAGCTCATCCAATACGTCAGATGCATCATCTTCGTTTCTTATATCTGCAATTCGTTTGTAAATTGCAAGTCTTTGTGGAAGACTCTCAATATATTTTTCAGGAATGTGAGCATCAATTCGTATATCAATAAGACATTCTTTTGAAAGTGCTTTTGGTGCTTCGCCTTTTTCTTCACTTACGGCTTCTGAAAGTATTTTCATATACATATCGTAACCGACAGTTTCCATATGCCCGTGTTGTTCTGCACCTAAAAGGTTACCAGCACCTCTGATTTCTAAATCTCGCATAGCAATTTTAAAGCCTGAGCCGAATTCAGTGTATTCTTTAATTGCTTCAAGTCGTCTTGTAGCAACTTCTGAAAGACTTTTATCTTTTCTGAATGTTAAAAATGCAAAACCACGTCTTGAAGAACGACCCACTCGACCTCGAATCTGATGGAGTTGGCTAAGTCCCATATTCTCTGCACTTTCAATAATAAGTGTGTTAGCATTAGGAACGTCAACACCAGTTTCAATTATCGTTGTGCAAACTAAAATATCAATATCACCTTCGAGCAGTGACCGCCAAACATCCGAAAGAGCATCTTCAGTCATTTTACCGTGTGCTATACCTATGTTAGCATCTGGAATTAACTCTCTTATCATTATAGCAGTTCTTTCAATATCTTCGACCTTGTTGTGAAGATAATAAACCTGACCACCACGCCTGAGTTCTTTTTTCATCGCTTCAGCGAGTATTCCCCAGTCGTGTTCTAAAACGTAAGTCTGCACAGGGAATCTATCTTGTGGCGCTTCTTCTATAACAGACATATCACGAATACCAGACATTGCCATATTCATTGTTCTTGGAATAGGCGTTGCAGAAAGTGTAAGGCAGTCAACCTGTGGATAAAGTTCTTTTAACTTTTCTTTCTGACCTACGCCAAAACGTTGTTCCTCGTCAACAATAATGAGACCTAAATCTTTGAACTGTATATCCTTTGAAATAAGTCTGTGGGTGCCGACGATAATATCAAGTGAACCACGTTTTAATTTCTTTATGATTTCAGTTTGTTGCTTTGGTGTTCTGAAACGTGAAAGCATATCAGCATTAATTGGGAAGCCCTCAAAACGCTTCATTATTGTATTGTAATGCTGTAATGCAAGAATTGTTGTTGGTACTAAAATTGCACATTGTTTGCCATCTGCAATACATTTGAATGCGGCACGGAGTGCAACCTCAGTTTTACCAAAACCAACGTCACCACAAAGAAGTCTGTCCATAGGGTGTGGTTTTTGCATATCATTTTTTATTTCTCTGATAGTGCGAAGCTGATCCTCGGTTTCTTCAAATTCAAAACGTCTTTCAAAGTCATTCTGCATATCAATATCTTCTGAGAATTGATAACCATCTGTCTTTAAACGCTTTGAGTAAAGCTGAATTAACTCTTTTGCCATATTTTTAGCAGAAGCTTTTACTCTTTGTTTTGCCTTCTCCCAATCCTGACCACCAAGACGTGAAAGCTTAAGCGTTTTCTGCTCATCCTTAGGACCAATATATTTTGATATTAAGTCAAGCTGAGTAACTGGAACATAAAGTGTGTCGCCTTTAGCGTACTTAACCTTTATGTAGTCTTTAATAAGTCCGCTGACTTCCATTTTTTGTATGCCTTCAAAAATACCAATGCCGTGAACAGAGTGAACAACGTAATCGCCACGGGTTAATTCTTCAAGACTCTGAATAACATCAGCCGCTTTAAATGATTTTCTACGTTTCATATTGGTGGAGTTTGTAACTCTGCCATATGTGAAAATCATAAATTTTTCATTAGGGTAGGTGAAACCACTTGAAATACCACCTGTGGTTACACTTACAGTTTTTTGTGGGAATTCAGAGGGGAGTGCGCCTAAATAAATTGCTTTAATATCTTCTGCTTCAAGTGCTTCAACAAGACCTTTTGCAGCCTTTTCTGTACCAGCGTTTACTATGCATGTAACACCTTTTTTTAGTGCTGGGCGTAAATCGTCAAGCAAAACTGAAAGAGTACCGTTCCAAATAGGTAACTGCTGAGTGTTGAAGGTTGTAAGTGTCTTTACAGGGGTGTCAAAACTGCCTCTTGGGAGACTGTCAAGGTAAATCGCTTTACAGTCTTCGTAAAGTCCGAAAAACTCATGTATATCAAGGGTTATACGGTCTAACCCTTTTGTTAAAATGCCATTTTCGAACTGTGCTTTTATCTCTTCAAGCATCAATTTATGAGTGTTCACGGCACTCTCTTTTACACCTGCAGTTTCGCAGATGTAAAGTGAATTACCTTTACAAAAATCGAAGATTGAAGCAGGTTTTTCGTATGCTAAATTAAGATATTTGTCTAACGAAGCGATTCTTACACCACTACTTAAACTATCAATATCTTTTAAAAGATTTTGTTTTACTTTAACACTACCCTTACCAGAAACCTTGTTGTAAAATTCTTCTAACTTTTCTTTTAGCGCTTCATCACTATCAAAAAGAATTTCTGTTGCTGGTGTGATTTCTGTGAATTTCAATATATCTGTTCTTCGTTGAGTTGAAGCATCAAATTCTGAGATGTTATCAATAGAGTCACCCCAGAGTTCAATTCTTACAGGTTTTTCAGAATTGACAGGGTGAAAGTCAACAATTCCACCACGATGTGCAAATTGTCCAGGACCTTCTACGATATCTGCTCTCTTAAATCCCGCAGAAACTAAAACAGAAATAAGCTCCTCAGGTGAAATAGTTGTATTAAGGTCAATGAATTTTGTTCGTTTCTTTAATTCTTCGGGTGGGATTGTAAGCTGTAATGCTGCTTCTGCAGAGCAAGCAATAACAGAATAATCGTTGTTTATAATTTTGCAAAGCGTTTTAATTCTTGCTTGTTCAAATTCTCTTGATTGACCCTCTGAGGAGTTGAACGAATAATCTCTTGCAGGGTAAAGGTAGGCTTTTTTACCGTTACCAGTGAATTCATTTATATCATTTACAAGTCTTGAGGCTGTTGCCTCATTTGGTAAAATGACAAGAGCTCTGCGAGAAGTATCCTCGCAAAGCGAATGTATCAAATGTGCTTTTGGTGATGGGGGGAGTCCCGTAACACCTGATGGCAACAAATCAGCATTTATTGCCTTTAAAAGCTCATTGTATTCAGTTGAATTTTTTAAGAGCTTTGAGTAACAAGACATATTAACCTCAACTGTTGTATTTTGACATAGCGGCGTCAATATCGCCACTTAACATTATTTTTATAGCGTTATAACCATTTTCGCACGCTTCATCTATTGATTTTTTTTGGTCTTTAGGGAATGAACCTAAAACCCAGTCAACTAAATCGTAATCAGGGTGTGGCTTTGCACCTACACCGATTTTTACTCTCGGGAAGTTTTCGCTGCTTAAGTGAGAAATTATGCTTTTAATTCCGTTGTGACCACCAGCAGAGCCTTTTCGTCTTATTCTTAATTTACCTGGTTCAAGAGAAATATCATCATAAATTACAATGATATTTTCAACAGGTATTTTATAGAAGTCAGCGCATTCTTTAATAGCCTGACCACTGTTGTTCATCATAGTCTGTGGCTTCATAAGAATTACCTTGTGTGAATCTATGTAACCATCGCCGATAAGAGCGTGGAATTTAAGTTTTTTTACATCAATACGCTCTTCGTCGGAAATTTTATCAATGCACATAAAACCTGCATTGTGACGTGTAGTTTCATATTTTTTGCCTGGATTACCAAGACCTACTATTAAAAATTCTACGTTTCCTGAGCTTTTTGGTTTTGCGAATTTAAACATTTTTATTTTAACTCCTGATGTTGTCTTTTATATGGCTTTTTAATGTTAACCCAATTTTCTTTGTTGGTTTGTTTTGCTCTTGCTACTGAAAGTGCGTTGTCAGGTACATTTTCTGTAATTGTAGAGCCTGCTGCAGTAAACGCATTTTCACCAATAGTAACAGGAGCTACTAAGTTAGTGTTACAACCTATGAATGCACCATCTTTTACTGTGGTTCTTGATTTATTTCTGCCGTCATAGTTAACAGTAACACAGCCACAGCCGAAGTTTACGTCTTTACCAACGTCAGAGTCACCAACGTAAAGTAAGTGTGGTAATTTACTACCTTTGTCAACAGTGGAGTTTTTAACTTCAACAAAGTTACCAATGTGAACGTTATCTTTTATATTACAATTTGGTCTTATATGAACAAACGGACCAGCTGAAACATCAGAGCCGATTGTTGAGTCATAGCATTGTGTATTATTAAGTGTAGTATTACTACCGATTTTACTGTTTTTAATATATGAATTAGGGCCAATTACACTACCGCTTTTGATTTCTGTTTCGCCTAAAAGTATAGTTCCTGGCATAATTACAACGCCTTTTTCTAATTTAACTGCTTCTTCAATTATAACACCATCAAAACAAGGAATTTCTACACCATTTTCTAAATGTTTATTTATTATTGCAATTCTTTCATCATTGTTAATCATAATAATACCTACTTTCCTGATAATCTAATATCTGACACCTAACACCTAACACCTAACACCTAATTCCTAATTCCTAATATCTATTATTTCAAACCTACCTTTAAATATAACATATTCAAAGCTTTTTTTCAATAAATTTTTATAGATTATCGGGAATGTTTCGAAAATGTTTCGGGAATATTTTTATTGATTTTATACGGAAAGTGTAGTATAATATAAAATAGGCGGTGAGTGTATGAAGAAAAATATGAGATTTAAAATTAAATTTACAAAAATAACCGTTTTTTTAATCAGTGTTATACTTACTGCAATAGTTGCTTTCTGGCTTCCGATGTCTAACTATTTTATACCTAAGGCAGCCGAAGCAATGGATTTAGGATTAGAAAAAGAAAACCCAATATATACTGTTTTTTCTGATAAGGCAGTTTACATAACTGACGGTTGGGAATTTTATTGGGAAGAACTTATGGTTAGCGAGGGTCATAAATTATATATTCCCGATTTAACTGTTGATTTACCTTCGGCGTGGACAACCTATGAAATAAATGGCGAACGCCTTAATAGTGGCGGTTACGCAAGCTACAGAAAAGTGTTGAAAAATGTTGAATCAATTGAAAATATGATTATAACGCTTCCTAACCTGCCCGGTGCTTACAGAGTTTATGTAGATGGGGTTTTAGTTTCTACAAACTGTGGCACGGAAGGTGATATACGAAACACCAATCTTTCGAATGCCCAAACGAAAAATTATCCTATGAGCTTTGATTATTCCAAAAATGGCGAATATGAAATTATAATCGAAGTTTCGTGTCAGTATTCAAGTGGTATAACTGTTTTACCAGTGCTGATTGAGTATGAACATTATATGAGTAATATGACGGCACTTCTTGTTTTTAGATTTTTTCTTGTCGGCATAGTTGCTATGTTTGTGATTTCTATGATAGCACTCAGTATAGTAGCTTTTAAAGATAGTCGTTTTTTCTGGCTCGTTCTGTTGTGCTTGACATTTATGTTCAGAGTTTTGATAAGTGGCAATGGCTATCTGGTTGCAAATTACTTTTTCTTTGGGTTAAGTTATGAAATAATTCTTTCGTTTATATATGCTACTACATATATAATAAAACTGGCACTTCTTATGCACATATCAAGGTCTTTGAAGCTTAAAATTTCAGATAATTTTATGGTGTTTGTTTCAGGATTATTTTTAGTATGTGTATTTGTACCACAATTTGTAACTGAAATTATTTATGACTCTGCAAATTATATGTTCTTGCAGGCTGTATCTTACATAATAGATATTTATCTTATTTATAAAATCTCAGTTGAAGTTGCAAAGAAAAAACGCTTTTCAGTACCATTTTTAATTGCAACGTGTATTCTTATGGCAAGTCTTGTTGTAGATAATTATTTCATTAACGGTTATATTTCTAAAAACGTTGAGTTTGTTTTTCCATTAGCAGGTACTGTATTTATTCTTATAGTTCTTTTGGTTCAGATTGTAAGAATAGGTGAAGCTTATGTTGCTGAAATGCATGCAGCAGAGTTAAAGGAAGAGCTTGCTGATATAAATATGAGACTTATGTTAAGCCAGATTAAGCCGCATTTCTTATATAATGCACTTAATACTATTAAATATCTTATAAAAAAAGACCCGAAAACTGCAGAACAGGTTGTTGTTAAGTTTTCAAAATATTTAAGAGCAAATATGGATTCTTTAACACAAAAAACGCCATTACCAGTAGAAAAAGAGCTCGACCATGTTGCTAACTATACAGATATTGAAAAGCATCGTTTTGGTAACAGACTTAATGTGGTTTACGATATTGGTTGTAAGAACTTTGTAATTTTACCACTTACAATTCAGCCGATAGTAGAAAACGCTATTAAACATGGTATAAACCAGAAGGCTGAGGGCGGTACAGTTACAATTAAAACTTATGACGATGAAGAATTTTTCTACGTTGATATTACAGATGATGGCGTCGGATTTGATGTTAATAAGAAGCCAGATGAAAACGATGAACGTTCACACGTTGGCGTGAGTAATATAAAAACAAGACTAAAAGAAATGCTGAAAGCTACTGTTGAGGTGGAAAGTACAGTTGGCGTAGGCACTAAAGTTCTTGTTAAAATTCCTAAAAATGATGAAACGAGGTTAGAAGAATGTTAATAATGGCAGTAGATGATGAATTTCTTGCATTGGAAGATTTTGAAGACACCTGCAGAGAAGTTGGTATTACAGATGATATTGTAAAATTCAATAATCCAATAGAAGCTTTGGGTTTTGTGGCTTGTAATAAGGTGGATATTGCATTTTTAGATATTGAAATGCCAGTTATTAAGGGAATTGAACTTGCAAGAAGAATTAAAGAAACCTCTAAAAATACAAGAATAATTTTTGCAACGGGTTATTCAGAATATGCTCTTGAAGCGTTTAAGGCAGATGCAGTTGACTATGTTTTAAAACCTTATGAACCTGAAAGAATAAGACAAGCTTATGATAAGGCGTTGCTTATAAAAGACGTTGAGGTTACAAGTCATATTTTTGTTAAAACATTCGGTTATTTTGATGTTTTTGTTGATGGCAAGTCTCTCACATTTTCAAGTGCAAAATCTAAAGAGCTTTTAGCGCTTCTTATTGACAGAAATGGCGGTACTGTAAGTACAGAACAAGCTGTAAGCATTCTCTGGGAAGGCAGAGAATATAACGAAACTGTTCAGTCGCTTTTCAGAAAGGTTTTAAAATCCTTAAGAACTACTCTTGAAGAAGCTGGTATTTCAGAAATGCTTATTGATAGCCGTAACCAGCGAAGTGTTGATAAAACAACCTTCGCCTGCGATTACTATGACTTAGTGAATACAAAAGACGGAACAAAGTATTTTGGTAAATATATGGAGCAGTACGATTGGGCAAAGAGTACTGAGACTGAGATTAATACGTTGCTTGGAAGATAAAATAATTCGGAATGCGTAATGCAGAATTTCGGAAGGCTTGATTGTAAAAAAATGAAAGTTGAAAATTGAAAGTTGAAAGTTGAAAATTTCAGAAATGCTCCGCATTTGATTGTAAAAATAAGTGAATAAAAAACAGTTTATCCTATCATTTAAAGTTACATTAAACTAAAAATGATAGGATAAATTTATTTTTTAGCAAACAAATTATAATCGGCTTTGCCCGATAACTTTCAATTTTCAACTTTAAACTTTCAATTAATAGCGTCGCAGACCCTTTAATTC
>JAZNUL010000141.1:0-40745 GCA_045592285.1 Acutalibacteraceae bacterium | reverse complement strand
GAACTTTTTATTTTAATTAACTTTACTAGCAATTAGCCATACCAGCCACACTAGCAACTATTATAACTTCTTTGTTTCTACTTCTTCCAAAGCCATAGCAACAAATTCGTCAACTTTCATTGAACCCATATCGCCATTCTTTCTGCTTCTTACAGAAACAGATTTGTTTTCAATTTCATTGTCACCAAGAATAAGCATATAAGGAATTTTTTCAAGCTGAGCTTCACGGATTTTGTAGCCTGTTTTTTCTGCTCTGTCATCAACAGTAACACGAAGTCCTTTTGCTTCAAGTCCATTTTTGAGTTCAAAGCAAGCATCGTGATGTCTTTCAGAAATAGGAAGAATTCTCATCTGTTCTGGTGCTAACCAGAGTGGGAATGCACCAGCATATTTTTCAATAAGAAGTGCAAGAGTTCTTTCGTAGCAACCAATAGATGTACGGTGAATGATATAAGGATTTTTCTTTGTACCATCCTTATCAACGTATTCCATACCGAATTTTTCAGCAAGCATCTGGTCAATCTGGATTGTGATTAATGTATCCTCTTTGCCGTGAACATTCTTAATCTGAATATCGAGCTTAGGACCATAGAATGCAGCTTCACCAATTCCTATCTTGTAGTCAATACCAAGGTCATCAAGAATTTCTTTCATTATACCTTGCGCTTCATCCCATTGTTCAACTGTACCAATGTATTTATCTTTATCATCTGGGTCCCATTGAGAGAAGCGGTAAGAAACATCCTCATAAAGACCAAGTGTTTTAAGCATAAAGATACAAAGGTCAAGACAACGCTTGAATTCATCTGCAAGCTGTTCAGGAGTACACATAAGGTGACCTTCTGAAATTGTGAATTGTCTTACGCGGATAAGTCCGTGCATTTCACCAGATGACTCATTTCTGAAAAGTGTTGATGTTTCTGCAAGACGCATTGGAAGGGCTCGGTATGAACGTGCTCTGTTGAGGTACGCCTGGTACTGGAATGGGCAAGTCATAGGACGAAGTGCAAAAACCTCATTATCTTTTTCTTCATCGCCTAAAACAAACATACCATCTTTGTAGTGGTCCCAGTGACCTGAAATTTTGTAAAGGTCGCTCTTTGCCATAAGAGGAGTTTTTGTACGCACCCAACCTCTTCTTGCTTCTTCATCTTCAACAAAACGCTGAAGTGTCTGCACAATAAATGTACCCTTTGGAAGAAGAATTGGTAAGCCCTGACCAATAGAATCAACTGTTGTAAAGATTTCTAATTCTCTACCTAATTTATTGTGGTCACGTTTTTTAGCTTCTTCAATTCGTGCTAAGTGTTCTTCTAATTCAGAGGCTTTAGGGAATGCAGTACCGTAAATTCTCTGAAGCATTTTGTTGTTCTGGTCACCACGCCAGTAAGCACCAGTACAAGCAGTAAGCTTAAATGCTTTTACTTTGCCTGTTGAAAGAATGTGAGGCCCAGCACAAACATCGCAGAATTCGCCTTGCTTATAAAAGCTTATAGGCTCATTTTTACCTGCATGTTCTTTAATAAGCTCAACCTTGTAAATTTCGCCTTTTTCTTCCATAAGCTTAATTGCTTCTTGTGGCTCTACAAGGAATTTTTCAAGTTCAATATCTTCTTTTACAATTTTCTTCATTTCTGCTTCGATTTTCTCGAGTGCTTCAGGTGTAAAAGAAACCTCTGAATCAAAATCATAATAGAAACCATTGTCAATAGCAGGGCCTATTGCAAGCTTTGTTTCTGGGTAAAGTCTTTTAACTGCCTGTGCTAAAATATGTGAAGCAGTATGCCAGAACGCGTGTTTACCCTCTTCACTTTCAAATGTAAGAAGATTAACCTCACAATCTTCATTTAATTCTGTTCTCACGTCTGCCATTACTCCATTAACAGTACAAGCGCAAAGATTTCTGTAAAGACCCATACTGATTTCTTTTGCAATATCAGCAGGTGTAGTTCCTTTTGAAAATTCCTTTACTTCGTCACGAAGTGTAACTTTAATCATATATATTCCACCTTTCACAAATTACAAATTAAAAAATAAAAAAACTCCATCCCATAAAGATATGGGATGAAGTTAAAATTACTCCACGGTTCCACCCAAATTGCAGTATAATACTGCCACTCGAGAAAGTCTTAACGCGACTCAAACGGCTGAACTTATCGTAAAATACGCTTCGTAAAGCACTCATAAGTGGTCTTCAGAACGGCGTTACTCGTACCTTTCACCAACCGGTACGCTCTCTGCAGAAACATTCCGTCCCTACTCTCTTAATCATTGATTTCAATTATATAAATATATTATACCTGTTTTTTCTGGTTGTCAAGTGAAAATTATTCTTCTGTTGTTTCAGTAACAACGTGCTTTGGCTCAATTTTGCCATAGCGTGAAGATGTAGCTGCATCAACCTTCTGTTCTCTTGGCTCTTTTGGAGTTTCAGGAACATACTGTGGTCTTCTTTCACGTCTGCCACCGTTATTAGAACGACGGTCTCTTGAATAACCACCACGTTTCTGATTATCGCAATTATCAGAAACAATAACAACTCTTCTGTTTTCACCTTCGCCAACAGAATGTGAAGATACGCCCTCAATCTCCTGAACTGCTGTATGAATAATACGGCGTTCATAAGGATTCATTGGCTCAAGCACACAGCTTCTGCGATATTTAATAGCTCTCTGAGCCTGACGCTTTGCAAGTGCTTTAAGAGTTTCTTCGCGGCGTTTTCTGTAATCACCAACGTTGAGAGCAACTCTTTTGCCATCTTTATCTGCGCGGTTAACATAAAGTCTTGTAAGATATTGGAGAGCATCGAGTGTTTCACCACGTCTGCCAATAATGTTACCGTAATCTTCGCCACAAGTAATTTCGAAGAATAAATCCTCTTCTGTTTCTTTAACAGTTACATTAGCATCACTGAATCCCATACCAACAAGGATTGACTTTAAGTAATTTGTTGCATCTGTTTCTTTTGCTTCAATACCTGAAAGGTCAATTTCAGGAGCTTTTTCTTTTACTTCTTCCTTTTTAGGAGCAGGTTTATTTTCTTTTTTTGGTGCTGACTTTTTGTTTTCTTGCTTTTTCTCTGGTGCTTTTTTAGGTTCTTCAACACCGTCATCATAGAAAGCTTTAACTTTTGCATCAGCGCCACCAAAAAGACCTAAAACCTTTTTCTTTGGCATACTAACTATCTCAACCTTAACGTCTGCATCAATAGGTGCATTAAGGTTCTGGATAGCCATTTTTCTTGCTTCATCTATAGTAGCAGCAATACCAATTGCTTCTTTAATCATCGTAACACCTTATTTCTTTTCGTTTTCTACACGTAATTTTGTAGTGTTTTCTTTTGAACGTCTTAAAACAGTTTCGTCAACCATCTGTTGTGCTATAACCTTTTTTGGACTATAAACAAATGAAATAAATATTTGTTGAATAAATGAAAGTATATTTGAAATAATCCAGTAAACACCAACACCAGTTGGGAACATAAATGTAAACATAAGAGACATCGCAGGTGATATAAATGTCATACAACCCATAGCTGGGTTTTTAGCCATTTCAGGATTTTGCTTTCTTTGTTTAAAATACATATAAACTGATGAAAGCAAAGCAGTAACACAAGAAAGAATTGGAATTAACCAATATGCACTTGGGTCTTTAGCATCTGGTGTAACTGAAAGGTCAAGACCTAAAAACTTAAACTTTTCAGCAAACTCTGCTAAATCTGCAAAATCCTCTGCACTTAAAACCTCTGAAAGCTTTCCTTCGTAAGCCTTGTAGTTTTTAAGCATAGCAATCTCATACATATTTGCACTTCTTGAATTTTTGCTACCTGTTTCAATAACTGAAGCCATAATTGTTTTCATAGCTTCCATTTTTTCTGAGCTGAATCTCAAAACGCTTGAAATTGGTGTGTACATAACACCATAAAGACCAATCATAACAAGCATCTGAATTGCCATAGGCATACAACCCATATTTGCTGCACCAAAACCTTCACGCTGATAAAGCGCCTGAATTTCTTGTTGTGCCTTTTGTTGGTTATTTGCATACTTTTGTCTGATTCTGTTTACTTTTGCATTAAGTCTTGTCTGCTTAGCTGAGTTTTTCTGTTGTTTAATTGTAACAGGTAAAAGCGCTATTTTTATAACGATGGTCAACAACAAAATTGCTAACACATAGCTACCCGTCCACTCATAAATCAAACTAAGCGGTAAACTCAAAATTGGCGAAAAAAACGCTCTTATTGCATCATACATTGTGATGTAAGTCCTTTCGTTTTAATGTCTGCCTTTGTGCTCACACTTTTTCTCTTTTTTAGGGGGAACAGGGTCCACACCACCGGGAAAAAGAATGTTACATCGCATAAGGCGACAGATGGCAAGAATTAAACCTTTAAATATACCATGGATTTCAATAGCCTCTTTGGCGTATTGCGAACAAGTCGGGTAAAATCTGCATCTTGGTGGAAAAAGCGGAGAAATACGCCTTTGATAAAAGCTTATCATTTTAAGAAGACGTTCTTTCATCTTTTTCTTCCTTTACATTATCTGCAATTATACCATTAGAAAGCATCATTTCGCGCATAACCTTTTCAATATAAGTGCTTTTCAGATACTTTGTTTTACTTCTTGCAACAAAAACGAAATCGTAACCTCCCTCAACGTCTTTATGAACAGAACGGAAAGCCTCTTTTATAACACGTCTTGAACGATTACGCTCAACTGCATTACCAATCTTTTTACCAGTGGTTATACCAATACGGCAAATTCCCGCGCGGTTCTTCATATAATACATAACCAACGCAGGATTCGTTACAGCCTTACCTCTATTATAAAGACGACGGAAGTCGCCATTCATTTTTAGTGTGACGAAGTCTAACACTTGTTCTCTCCAAATACCAGGTTAATTCTAAAACTTAAACTTAATAAGTGAGTTGTTTTCTGCCTTTTCTTCTACGACGAGCAAGTACCTTGCGGCCGTTTCTGTCTGCCATTCTTTTACGGAAGCCGTGCTCCATTTTTCTGTGTCTTTTCTTAGGCTGATAAGTTCTTTTCATTTTTATTTACTCCTATCTATTATTCAGGTAAATTATTTAAGTAGTGTAAGAAGTGGGTAAAATAACAACCTGTTTTACAAATTTATACGTCTGTTTTCATAAGTACAGACAATCGCACATTGCATTATATAAAAATAAAACAAAAAAGTCAATAGTTTTTCATTCACAAAATATAGTGATTTATTTTCAATTTATAGTGCAATTTGAATTAAAACTTATATTGATATTTTGATTACTCTATGTTATTATATTAAGTAGGAGATGATTTAAAATGAGCGAATGCACACACGATTGTAGCAGTTGCAGTCAGAACTGCTCATCACGTGACCCTAAAAGTCTTATAGAAAAGCCACACGAGCTTTCAAAAGTAAAAAAAGTTATCGGTGTTGTCAGTGGTAAAGGTGGCGTTGGTAAATCACTTGTAACCTCACTTTTAGCCGTTTCTATGAAAAGAAAGGGCTTTTCTACTGCAATACTTGATGCTGATATTACAGGTCCTTCAATTCCAAAAGCATTTGGTATTAAAGAAAAAGCTCAGGGAAGCGAACAAGGTATTTTCCCTTGTATGACAAAAACCGGTATCGAAATTATGTCGGTTAATCTTTTATTAGAAAACGAAACTGACCCTGTTGTATGGCGCGGACCTGTTATTGCTGGTACTGTAAAGCAATTCTGGACTGACGTTATATGGAATGACGTTGACTTTATGTTTGTAGATATGCCTCCAGGCACAGGCGATGTTCCTTTGACAGTTTTCCAGAGCCTTCCTGTTGATGGTATTGTTATTGTTGCTTCACCTCAGGAATTAGTTGGAATGATTGTTGAAAAAGCAGTTAAAATGGCTTCTCTTATGAATATTCCTGTTTTAGGATTTGTTGAGAATATGTCTTATTTTGAGTGTCCTGATTGTAAAAAACGTCATAGTATTTTTGGCGAAAGTCATATTGACGAAATTGCAAAAGAGCATTCAGTTGATACTGTTTCAAAATTACCAATCAACAACAAATTAGCTGCAGCAGTAGATGCTGGTGCTATTGAACTCTTTGAAGGCGATTGGTTAGATGAACTCGCAAAGAAAATTGAAAATTTATAAGTAGGTATTGTTATGAAAAAAGCAGTTAAAAGTTTATTAACTCTTGTTGTAGCATTTATCATAAGTCTGGTAAGTGCTAACACTTCTTTTGCTGCTTTTATTTTTTACCCTGATTATCATTTAGAAGAACCTAACAATTATGATACAGCCTCAGTATCCAGCACATCTTTAGAAGGTGTGCTGGACACTGAGGCTTTTGTTGATTATCTTATAGAACAACTTAAAGTGATTGATTGTACACGTACCATACAGGGAAGTTCAAACCTTTTTGGCTATATTGACGTTTCGCAATTCAAAATCCCGTATTCAAGCGAAATGTGGTCTGCACTTAGTTCTTTGATATGGTACAACTCCCCTGAACTTTTCAGAATCTACTCTATGGGCTATTCAACCTCATCAGGCAATTTTTCAATAATAGCTTTTTCAGAGAATTACACCAAAGAAGAATACATTGTTATGTTAGAAGAAATGTACTCTTCCGCCGAAAAACTTCTTACAAATATAAAAGGCAACGAAAATTTAACAGATATTGAAAAAGCGTTGCTTCTTCACGATAGACTCGCTCTTTTATGCGAATATGACTACGATAGTTATTTAGCAGGAAACATTCCCGAAAGCTCTTACAATGCTTACGGCGTTCTCGTCCTTAATGACGCCGTGTGCAAAGGCTACGCTTTAGCATACGACTATCTTCTTGAACAAGTAGGTATTGAGTCTGATTACTGCGCATCTGACAATATTAACCACGCCTGGAACATAGTTTACATAAACAACATCCCTTATCACGTTGACGTTACGTGGGATGACCCTACGTGGGATATGTCTGGCCGTGTGTTACATAAAAATTTCTTGCGTTCTACAAACGGCATTATTGAAACAGGGCACATTAAATCAGGAAAAACCACAATTGATTATACCGCTACCCCTACTGACACAACCTACGACAACTATTTCTGGCAAGCGTCACAAACGGCTTTCCAATTGCTCGATGATAACATTTACTACTTCGATACTACAAATAAAAACATATACCTGCTCAATTCCATTGATGGTAGTGATGCTGAAATTATAAAAAACTTACCAACTAACTGGAGCCCTTCCGCAAATTCATTTTATTCAACAAGTTTTTCAAAACTTCTTTGTGATGGTAAATTTTTATATTACAACACACCTGATACTGTTATGAGATTTGACCCTGAAACACAAACCGAGGAAGTAATTTTCAAACCCGATTTAGCAATGTATGGTGATTACTACTGGATATACGGATTGAATTTAATGAATGACAAAATCATTTGCGAAATCTATTCTTCACCAAATTTCAATTCCTCTGTAAAAGCAAACTATACTCAGACTGGTGAACTTTATCCAACAATTTTAGCAACAGATGAAAACAGCGTTATTGATAAAGAAAACAACGTAATTTTCTCTGAAAATACTATTTGTCAGAATATAGAAGAAATTTGCAAAACCGCCGAAGATATAACGTATAACGTCGAGCCAAGCAGTAGTTTTGGTGAGCATAAATATTTTGGAACCGGCTCTGTTGTTACACTTTATAAAGATGAAGAAAAAATCGGCGAATACACAATAGTAATTAACGGAGATTTAGATGGCGACAGCGTTTGCGATGCTCTTGATATTGCTCTTGCAGAAATGTCTATGAACAAAAATAAAATTCCGTCGGCAATCGAGTGCTACGCTGCCAACGGAATGCCTATGGATGAAATTAACATTAATTCATTCCAATACGTAGTTAATACTGCATTAGGGTGAAAGGAATTTTATGATAGTTTTACTTGATATTGATAACACCCTGATTGATTTTAATGAATGCGCAAGGCAAAGTATAATCAGAATTTTCAATGATTTTAATTTGCCTTATAGCGACAATGTTTTCAAAACATTTACCGATGAAAATATAAAAATCTGGAAAAGACTTGAAAATGGTGAAATAACAAAGGCTTATTTAAGAGCTAATCGTTGGAACATCATTTTAGAAAAGCTCGGTCTTATAGCTGATGGACCCACAATTGAAGAGCTTTTTGAAAAAGGAATTTCAGAAAGTGCTTATGAAGTAACAGGTGCAAAAGAGCTGTTAGCCTACCTTTATTCTAAACACGACCTTTATGTTGTTTCAAATGGCTTCAGAGCAGTACAGGAAAACAGATTGAATTTAAGCGATTTCAAAAAATACTTTAAAGGTATGTTTTTCTCAGAAGATATTGGCGTAAACAAACCACAAAAGGAGTTTTTTGATTACTGTTTCAACCAGCTTGAGCACCCCGAAAAAGATAATGTTATTCTTATAGGTGACAGCCTTTCTGCAGATATTATAGGTGGCAACAGTTATAATATAAAAACAATCTGGTTTAACAAAAACAACGAAAAATGCCCTGACAATGTAAAACCTACTTACATCGTCAGAACACTACAAGAAATTCGGAATATTATTTAATTTTCCAATATCAACAAATTAATATTCTCTTCACTATATTCAATTTGTTTAGACCATCTTTTTATATTATTTATTCTGTCAGTTTTTGAAACAAGACCTTTTTCTACATAGGTTTTTATATCACAAAGTTTAATAAATCTTACTGAAGAAACACAGAAACTAAGATACTGAGAAAAATCCACTACATCAGAAAAAACAGTTTTTAAAAGATGCCTGAAAATAATGTAACTTAATAATTTTGAGTACTTACTGTCGCCGTTTGACACTTCGTCGAACGGCTTTTCTTTTTCACGAATTTCATCTTTATTCTTTTTCAACTCTTTAAAATATTTTATCCATTCATTATTTATAGGCTCAGTTTTTTCATACATTTCTAATATTTCGTTATCATTTAAAAGCTTAATTTTTTCACCACAAAATTTTTCTGTAACATTTATTATTTTCTCAATCTTATCGTTGTAAATCTCGGTTGTTCTGAGTATTTCAAAAATCTCATTTCTTATATCAAAAAGTTTATCATAGCTTTCCTTTTCTCTCTCATCAACCTCAAAAAATTCATCTTCGTCATTGAAAGCTACGAATTCAAGTGGCTCATCATTTTCTAAAAGTAATCTCACAACCTCTTCGCAACAAAGACCTAAACCATATTCTGTTACTTCCTGAAAATCATTGTAAAAACGTGGATGTTCTTTACATATATAGCAAATATTATCTTCGCCACAATTAGTTATAATATCGCACAGATTACTTTTATTGAGGAACGGACAACGCTCACCTTTAAGAAGTTTAAAAGAGTATGTATCATCTTCGTCTTTAACTATATTCGCTCTTATTTTACTACCGAATTCTGTATGCATATTTTTATAAACATCCATAGTTTCGTCATCTATGTTTATTTCCCAACCAATACAACAGGAGTCGGTGCATTTATCCGCTATACACTTGAATTTGTCATAAAATGCAGGTTTTATATAAAGCATTTTTAAACCCTTTCTATTTTCAAAACGTAAATATTATCTTTCTCGCATCTGAATTTCACAGATAAATCTTTGTATGATAACCCATAAATCCTCTCACCATCATTCTGATATGAAGGCTTCGGGTCAAGCGATAAAATCTCTGAAAGTTCTATTTTTTCATTTTCGGCAAGTAATTTTTCTGCTTCATCTGTAAAAACTACTTTTAAAAATTCATTTTTGTGCTCATCTGAAAAACCGCCTGCTGCTCCTGGTAGAGAATCAACATAAGGAAGATATGGTTTTATATCAAATATCGGTGTATCATTAACCAAATCAGCCCCACTTATCACAAGCACCTTTCCATCAGGAGTATTCTTCACCCCATCAAGTCTTACAACTGTTAATCCTAATGAATTCGGTCTGTAAGGTGAACGAGTGGCAAAAACGCCTGTTCGTTTATTCCCACCAAGCTTTGGAGGTCTTACCGTAGGAGTCCATTCGCCAATATTCTCGGAAAAACCCCATATAAGCCAGAGATGTGAAAAATCTTCAATATCCCTTATCATATTTTCATCTTTAAAAGACTCTTCAAAAACAATTTCTGACTTAACAGATGGAGCAAGACCACTCTGTCTTGGTACACCAAATTTTTCTTTGTATCCATTTTTTATTTTTGCAACTGGGGTTATTTTTAACTCTTTCATATTATCACCAACTATAAAATTTATAACACAAAACGCTTTTTTCGTCAATTATTCTGATTTCTCACAATTTTTAGGCGAAAACGTTAAATTTTGTTCATATTTTTTCTTGTAAACTGTTGATTTTTAATATAGTTTTATAGTAAAATATAGTTGATATATTGTAGTGTATAATAAAATTGTGGAGGAAAATTATGTTTAGCAAGTTTAAAGACTATATCATTTCTACATTCTTCTATGCAGGTATTACACCAGAAGAATATGACTCAATCAGACCTCAACGAGAAGAGAAAAACAAAGGCATTCTTTTTGTTACGTCTGGACTTGGTACTATTGTGTTCTTTGCCTTGTTTGTTTTATCTTTCTTTGAGGATTCGTACAAGCATAATATGATTTTATACTTAGCACTCTTTGTGTGTGAATTCTTAGTTTTACTTTGTGCGTGGAAATTTTTAAAGAAAAAACCAGACTTAATAACAGCAGTTACATACATTTCCATTTTTGCAATTTTTGCTTATGCAATCATTTTAGGCACTTTTAACAGCCCTACAATAACAAGTACAACATTCTGTGTATTTTTAATTGCAATTCCTATGATAGTAATTGACAGACCGTGGCGTCTTATTGCATTTAATGCTGTTCAGGTTGTTATATTCTGCCTCTGTAGTTACTTTGTAAAAGACTGGTCTGTTGCTTCTGTTGATATTCTTAATGCGGTAAGTTTTTACTTCCTTGGTGGCGTTCTTAACACATATATGATTAAAACAAAAGCTAAAGAGCTTACATTAAGAAGATATATCGAACACGACAGAGATACTGACCCACTCACACTCCTTTACAATAAAGCTGCTGTCGGCAGAGAAATTTCAAAGCATATAAACGAAGGTGGAACAGGCGTATTTATGTTTGTTGACCTTGACAACTTTAAAAAGGTTAATGACACTTATGGTCACGCTGTTGGTGATGATGTTCTTCACGAGTTTGGTGACTGTATCAGACGTGTTTTCCGTCACACTGACATTTTAGGTCGTTTTGGCGGCGATGAATTTATAATTTTCTTACCACATCCTATTGATGATGATATTGTTTCAACACGTGCTCAGGACCTCCTCAGTTTAATGGACGAAAACATTAAAATTGAAGATACATCCATTGACTTCCACGCAAGTATCGGTATTGCAAAATGTCCTGAAAATGGCACTACTTATGAAGAAGTAATGGAAAAAGCTGACCAAGCACTTTATTACTCAAAGAAAAATGGTAAGAATATGTTTATGTATTACGATAATCTTCCTGAAGAATATTTGAAATCTTTAGAGGAAGAAGAAAACAATTAATTTAAAAATAGAAGGCGATTTTTTTGAACATCTGGCACGATATCAACCCTGAAAGAATCTCACGTTCATCTTATGCTGCAGTTATAGAGATAAGCAAGGGCAGTAAAATGAAATATGAACTCGATAAAGAAACAGGTCTTTTAAGACTTGACCGTGTTCTCCATACATCTACACACTACCCTGCTAACTACGGTTTTATTCCAAGAACGTATGCAAAAGATAACGACCCCTTAGATGTGCTTGTTCTTTGTTCTGAACAAATACAGCCGATGTCTATTGTTGAGTGTTACCCTATAGGCGTTATTTCAATGCTTGACAATGGCGCACCTGACGATAAAATAATTTCTATTCCATTTAATGACCCGACTTATAACACTTACAAAGATATAAGCCAATTACCTCCTCACGTGTTTGATGAAATGAAGCATTTCTTCTCAGTTTATAAAACACTTGAAGAGAAGGAAACCGCAATTGATGAGGTTAAGGGTGTATTAGATGCCGTTTCTATTATTGAGGATTCAATAAATGCATACGAAGAAAAATTTCTCGGAAAAATAAGGTGAACTTTTATGGCTTCCACAAATTTTGAAAATGGTTTATATATCGTTGGCAGCGACTTTAAAGTACGCTATGCGAATGATACTTTAAAAGAGTTCTTCCCCCAGCTTATTGAGGGTGGGCTCTGCTATAAAGCAATTGCAAACAGAGAAGAACCCTGCACCTTTTGTCCGATTGCCAATGGTCTTGAAAAAGGCAGACTTTTATTTAACTCATCTAATTTCAGTCGCTATGGTGCAGCCTTTACCAATATAACCACTCCAGAATTTAAAGATTGCTATTCAGTAATGGTTCAGCAGATTGCAAGCCCTGATATGCTTAAGAAATTAGATGCTGACCAGATGCAGGCAATATTATTGCAACAACAGGAATTACAGAACAGAAATGTTGTTATTGAAACACTTGCCGCCGAATATGAATTAATATATTTTGTTTGCGAAGAAAATGGTAGTTTCAAATGTACTAAATATTACGACCAAAATGGTACTAATTCCTTTGAAACTGGTGATATGGCTCTTTCAAATTACGATGTTCTTATGAAGAATTATGCTGAACTTCATATTCACAAAGATGACAAAGCGATGTTTTTAGAAGAAACCCAGATACCAAACGTGCATAAATGTATTTTTGGTGAAGAGAGAGTTTTCGAATTAAATTACAGAGAATGTCACAACGACGAGATAAAATATATGCAGATACGCTTTATTCCTATAAAGTCGGAGAAATCTGTAAACGTCGTTATCGCCTTCCGTTGTATCGATAATATCGTTGAACAGGAATTAGAGGAACGTGAAAGAACACAAAAACTTCTCGAAAGCTCAAACCAGCGTCTTAAAGTTATTGAGGGTCTTTGCACAGAATATGAAACACTTTATTACGTTGATGCTAATCACGACCTTGCTATTCCTTACCTTGTTTCAGATTTATGGCCTGAGGAATACAAAAAAACATTTTTATTTAATGAAATACCTTTTACTATAACCTTCCATCAATATATTGATAATGACGTTGCACCTAATCAACGTGAGTATGTAAAAGCACAGACTGATTTAAATCTCGTTACAAATAAGTTAAAAGAGCAGAAATGCTACAGAATCAATTTTGAGGTTTTAGCAGAAAATAAACTTCTTCATTTCCAGATATTTATAGCTCGAATCGGTGAACCACACGAGCAGGTATGGGCATTCAAGAGTATTGAAGAAACTGTTGAAGAACAGGTTAAACAGCACAGAATTCTTATTGATGCACTTGACAAAGCAAAAAAAGCAGAACAAGCGAAGACAAATTTCCTCTTCAATATGTCTCACGATATCCGTACACCTATGAATGCAATCATAGGATATAACACAATTGCAGAGAAGAATATTGAAGATAAAGAAGTTGCTCTTGATGCTCTCAAAAAGGCAAAACACTCTGGTCAGCATATGCTCAGTATCATAAATGATATTCTTGATATGGCACGTATCGAAAATGGCAAAATTGAAATCAATAATGATATAGTTGATTTCACCAGTCTCGTTAACGAGCTTAAAGAAATGTTCGTTCATGAAATGTCTAAAAAAGACATTGAATTTGTAACCTCCATTAAAGTAGATACCCCTGCCATTTATACGGATTCTCTTCGCATTTCACAAGTAATAACCAACCTTTTAAGCAATGCTTTGAAGTTCACAAATGCTGGTGGCAAAGTTACCTTCCAGGTAACAGAATTAAATTCTCCTGATGATATTGCTCATTTCCAGATAAGAATCGAAGATACTGGTGTTGGTATGAGTGAAGACTTCCAGAAACATCTTTTCACTGCTTTTGAACGTGAGCACAATACAACAAAAAGTGGTATTCAGGGTACGGGTCTTGGTCTTGCAATCACTAAAAACCTTGTTGCTCTTTTAGGTGGTACGCTTACATATAACAGTATGCTCGGTATTGGTACTGAGTTCACTGTTACATTCAAAGCAAAAAAAGCCGAGGCGCCTTTATCCGCACCAAAAGTAACTTCTGCACTTATTCCTGAACTTAAAGGTGCAAGAATTCTCGTTGTTGAAGATAATATGATAAACCGTGAAATAGCACGTGAACTCCTTGAAGATGAAGGCTTTATAATTGAAGAAGCTGAAGATGGTACTGTTGCTGTCGATATGCTTGAAAAAAGCAGTAAGGATTATTACACCTTTGTACTTATGGATATTCAGATGCCTATTATGAACGGCTACACTGCAACACGTAAAATACGAAGTTCTTATAATTCTGACATTGCAAACATACCGATTGTTGCGATGACTGCAAATGCCTTTACTGAGGATAGAAAAAATGCACTTGATGCAGGTATGAATGAACACGTTCCGAAACCACTTGATATTGATAAGCTTATCGAGGTTTTAAATCGTGTTTACAAAGAAACTCATAAATAACAAAAAACCAGAAACTTTAAAAAGTTTCTGGTTTTTTTGTTATTTTTGGACACAATAATTCTGGTGATAAATATGAGTCCCAAAAGAATTGAAAAAAATGTAATTTTATTAAACAATCGTCCCAGCATTATTGGAAATGCCGCCGTTGTAGGCAAAAAAGAAGGTGAAGGACCTCTTTCTCAGGAATTCGACAAAATTTTCGAAGATGAATTTTTAGGGAAAGAAACCTTTGAAAAAGCTGAAAGCGAATTAGTTAAAGAAGCCGTAAAAACCGCTCTTAGTAAGTCAAATCTTTCGCCTGAAGATATTAATTGTTGCTTTTCAGGTGACCTTTTAAATCAATGCATCGGCTCATCATTTGGTTTACGTGAATTCAACATTCCTTTTTCGGGGCTTTATGGTGCTTGCTCCACAATGGCACTCTCTCTTGCTCTTTCAGCAACACTTATTGATTCTGGAGCATTGGAAACCGCAATTGCTTCAACATCTTCGCATTTCTGCTCTGCCGAACGCCAATACAGAAACCCTTTAGAATATGGTGGCCAGAGACCACCTTGTGCACAATGGACTGTTACCGGCTCAGGTGCACTTGTTTTGAAAAACAATGTTCCTCTTAACCCTCGTGTAAACGCTGTGATATTCGGAAAAATACGTGATTTAGGAATAACCGATGCTAACAATATGGGTGCAGCAATGGCTCCTGCCGCTTCACTTCTTATAAGTGAATTTTTAAACGAAACCCACACAACACCCGACGATTTTGATTTAATTTTAACGGGTGATTTAGGCAAGGTCGGAAGCGATATTCTTAAAGAGCTTTTAATAAAAGAAAGCAATATCGACATTTCATCCGTTCATAATGATTGCGGTATTATGATTTATGATGCTGACGCTCAGGATGTTCACGCTGGTGGTTCTGGTTGTGGGTGCAGTGCAACTGTACTTTGTTCATACATTATAAATAAACTACGAAAAAAAGAACTGAACAGAGTGTTTTTTGTTGGCACCGGCGCACTACTCTCCCCGACCTCCTCATTACAAGGTGAGAGCATACCTGGTATTGCACACGGCGTTTTACTCACTTCTGACTGAAAGGAATTATAATATGAACCATTGTTTAAAAACCTTAAAAAACATTGAAAAACTCACAAAAGCATATAAATCTATTTATGTTTTAAAAAAACTATTATCTATATTTCTTATAACCTACACCGCCATTAAGGTTGTCACTTTTTTTATAAACAAGTAAAAAATAATCGCCCTGTATATACAGGGCGATATATTTTATTATTACATTAATTTCTTGTAAAGTGCAACAATTTCTTCAACACTTGTATCTCTTGGGTTACCAGGTCTGCAAGCATCAGCATAAGCACTTTCAGCAAGGAATTGAATATCCTCTTCCTTAACGATTTCTTTAAGGTCCTCAGGAATACCAACATCAATAGCTAACTTCTTAACTGCTGCGATAGCCGCTATACGAGCGCCTTCTATTGTCATTGTTTCAGTACCCTTAACGCCCATTGCCTTAGCGATATCTCTGTATTTTTCACCAGTACATTCTGCATTATATTCCATAACTGTAGGAAGAATAATAGCGTTAGCTACGCCGTGAGGTGTATCATAAAGAGCACCTAAGCCGTGAGCCATACTATGAACAATACCAAGACCAACGTTTGAGAAGCCCTGACCTGCAACGTATTGTGCAAGAGCCATACCCTCTCTACCCTCAGCAGTATTTTCACAAGCTCCACGAAGATGTTTTGAAATAAGCTCAATAGCTTTGAGGTGGAACATATCTGTCATTTCCCAAGCGCCTTTTGTAATATAACCTTCAATAGCGTGGGTTAATGCATCCATACCTGTAGCTGCTGTAAGACCTTTTGGCATACTTGCCATCATATCTGGGTCAACAACTGCAATTTCAGGAATATCGTGAACGTCAACACAAACGAATTTACGTTTCTTTTCTACGTCAGTAATAACGTAGTTAATTGTAACCTCAGCCGCAGTACCAGCAGTTGTAGGAACCGCAATAGTAAATGTAGCGTGATTTTTTGTAGGTGCAACGCCTTCAAGACTTCTTACGTCAGAAAATTCAGGATTTTCAATAATAATACCAATAGCTTTTGCAGTATCCATCGCAGAACCGCCACCGATAGCAACTATTGAATCTGCGCCAGAATCCTTAAATGCTTTAACGCCGTCAAGTACGTTCTCAATAGTAGGGTTTGCCTTGATATTGCTGAAAATCTCATAAGGAACAGAAGCTTCTGCTAAAACGTCTGTAACCTTTGCTGCAACACCAAATTTAATTAAATCAGGATCAGTGCAAACAAAAACCTTTTTATAACCACGAGCCTTTATCTCGTTAGGAATTTCTGCTATAGCGCCTTTACCGTGATATGAAATTGTGTTTAAAACTATTCTTTGTGCCATGGGAATCTCCTCCTAAAAATTAACAATGTATTTGTAAATTATTCACAAATATGTTTTATAATTTAGATAACTTTTATAAGTATCTAATAATAGATTACACTATTTTTAGTTTATTGTCAATATACATATTATAAATATATATTAAGTTATTATATTGTTTTTATCAGTATAATATGATATAATGAAAATATATTTTCACAGGAGATTTTTTATGGAAATTCCAAAGATACTTTTAAACAAAGCAAATGAAATTGAAGCAGAACTTCAAAAAAAATGTCCCGAAGCGGCGCCATTTTTTAAAGGTTGCTTTTTAAATACGATTGAAACAACTGTAAAAAAGCTTTCTGACGGTAGCTACTTTGTTATTACAGGCGACATTCCTGCTATGTGGTTAAGAGACAGCGCCGCACAGGTTAAGCCATATATTCGCTATGCAAATGAAGATGAGGATTTAAAAAACATTTTAAAAAGCATTATTGAAAAACACGCTTTTTACGTTTGCCTTGACCCTTATTCAAATGCATTCAATTCAGAGGCTAACCCAGACTCTGCAAAAGATGAAACCGACTTTTACCACGAGCTTATATGGGAAAGAAAATATGAGGTTGACTCTTTGTGTGCTCCACTTTACTTAGCACACGAATATTATGAAACAACTCTTGATACTTCAATTTTCACAGAGCAGTTTCACGAAATGCTTATAAAAATTTATGAAACGTTCAAAAAAGAGCAGAATCATTTTGCTAACTCTACATATTTCTTCCACAGAGAAAACTGTCCTGTTATTGATACACTCTCAAATAATGGCAAAGGTGAAGACGTTTCATACACAGGTATGACGTGGTCAGGCTTCAGACCATCTGACGACCGTTGTAAATTAGGTTATTTAATACCTGCTAACATGATGGCTGTATGTGCTTTGAAAAAGGCTGCAGAAATGGCAAGTATTGGTTTTGAAGATATTAAGCTTGAGAGCGAATGTCGTTCACTTGCATTTGATATTGACGAGGGTATTAAAGAATATGGCGTGATCCAGAATGAACGCCACGGCAAAATGTTCGCTTATGAAACCGATGGCAAGGGTAATTATGTTTTAATGGATGATGCAAACTCGCCGAGTTTACTTGCCGCACCATATTTGGGTTACATAAAAGCAGATAACGAGCTTTATAAAAATACAAGAAGCTTTGTTCTCTCTAATGATAACCCTTGGTATTTTGAAGGCAGAGCAGCCAAAGGTGTCGGTAGTCCTCATACTGGTATTGATAAAATATGGCATATTGCACTTTCAATGCAGGCTCTCACAAGCTCCAATCCCGAGGAAATTAAAGAGTGCATAAATATGCTTACTACTACCGATGCAGGTACAAAATTAATGCACGAGTCATTTTATAAACACGATGCAACCGATTTCACAAGACCTTGGTTTGCCTGGTCTAACAGCCTTTTTGCAGAACTCTTGATAAGAATTGCTGAAGGGAAAATTGGTTGTTAGATTTTAGGTTTTGGGTTTTAGAAACTATGAATCAGGAAACAGAAAATAAGAAGCAGGAAGCGTGGCAATTATGCTACGTTTCCTGTTTTCATTTATTCTGTATTCTTTATTCTTTTAAATAGTGGTCAGTAATAATAAAGTATTTTTTATTCACTTATAATTACAATCAATGCGAAGCCTTCAGAAACTCTTAATTCTCAATTATTTTAAAAAACCTTTCACAGTTTTCACTGTGAAAGGTTTTAATTTTAGTTTATTACAACTTAAGCAGCTTCTGATGGAGCAACTGTTGTTGTAGTTGTAGCAGGAGCCTGTGTAGTTGTAGTAGTTGCAGCTGGTTCAGATGAAGCTGGTTGGCTTTCTGTTGCAGCTGGAGTACTTTCAACTGGTGTGCTTTCTGCTGGAGTGCTTTCATCAGATGTACCTTCTGTTGAAGGTTCTGTTGAAGCAGGAGCCTCTGTTGTTGGCTCTGTTGTAGAAGGAGCTGTTGTAGTAACAGTTGTTTCCTCTTCTCCTTCAACTACAAGATCTTCACCGAAGATTTTGAGAACAGCAGCTGAAAGGTCGTTAGCATCAAGAGCTGTATCTGCAGTAATGTTACCAGCTGTGTAATAAATACCTTCAAGTGGTCTGTTAGTATTAGCAGCTGCAGCTAACTGAATTAACATACAGTCAATAGCGTCAATTGCACCGTCGCCGTTAACGTCACCTTCAACAATAATAACGATTTCGTCAACTACGTTACCAGTAGCATCCTTAACAAGAACCTTAGTACCTGTACCGTAAGATTTAACTGTCTTAGTTACTTCATTACCAGTTTCGTCTTCAACTTCGTAAGAGTAGCTCTGGCTTGGTTCAACAGCTAATGTATATGTTGAGTTTTCTTCAAGAACTACAATTGCTTTAAGTTGAGCTTCGATTGATGGTGCTGGAGTATCTTCGTCAATATCTTCTGTTACGAATTCTTTGAAGAGAACGCCGCCAGCAACTTCTTCAATGTTTGTTGCTTCTTCGTCAATAACTACTTCATAAACGTCTTTAACTTCAACGAATGTAAAGTCATCATCTGCATCTTCTGCATCTTGTTTTGCATAAGTTTCTGCTGCAGAACCTTTAACACCGTAGATTGTGAAGTTTGCAACCTTAGTAGCATCAATATCTTCTACCAATTTAACTTCTTCGTCTTCTGCTGGTGTTTCACCTTCTGCTGGTGTTTGAGTTTCCTCTTCGTCTTCATCAACTTCTGGAACCATTGTAATTTCTACATCGAAACCAAATGCACATTCACCAATAGTAGTAACTGTTGCAGGGATGTTAACGAGAGTAAGTTTTGAGTTAGCAAATGCATAATCACCAATTGTTGTGATTGTTGCAGGGATTGTTAATGATGTGAAGTCTGATTCTACATAATTAATTGTAGTTGTTGTTTTTGTTGTTGTTTCGCCATCTTCACCAACAACTTCTGAAGTTGTAGTTTCGATTTCAGTCTTCATAAATGCTCTGTTACCAATAGCTTTTACAACGTAACCATCAATTTCAGCTGGGATAACGAGGTTTTCATCGCTACCATTATACTTTGTGATGATAATATCTGTTGTGCTACCTTCGATTAAAGCATATTCATAAATCTTAGCACCGCACTTATTAGCACAATCGTTGCCAACAAAGTTATGGTCTAATGCTGCGATTGTTTCTGCAACTGTCTTGTAGTCGCATCTTGAACATTCTTTATGTTTAGAACCTACCTTACCGCAAGCAGCAGGAGTATCTGTAATATAATCGCCTAAGTCGTGACCGAGAGCAAGGATTTTTTCAGATTGAGTTGTTAAGCAAACTTCACAAACGCTCTGTCTGATACCCTTTGTAGTACATGTTGGTTCAACAAATACTTTCCACTCTGTGTAGCTGTGACCATTTGCAGGGATTTCAACTGTTGCTGTGTAATCACAATCTTCAGCCTGACATTCAACAGTTTTTGTACCCTTTTCGTTACATGTTGGAGCTTTTGTAATTGTTTCTTTGAGGTCGTGCTTGCCTGTTGCGGCAATAGCCTCTGTTTCAATTACCTTTGCACAAACTTTACATTCTGTGTGCATTTCACCAGCATCACCACAAGTAGCTTTTGTGCCGATAATCCATGAGCTTACTGTATGCTCTTCGTTTTTGCCTAATTCAGTAGCGTTACACTCTTCAACTGTACATGCTCTGATCATTGAATCATTTGCAGTACAATCTTTTGCACCATCAACTAATTCCCAATCGCCCCAAGTGTGGTCGAGTTTAGGAAGAACTTGAACAGCATCTTGTGCTTTACATACTGTACATTCACCTGTAAGTGAACCTGTTGAATGACAAGTTGGTTCAACTCTTACTGGTGTAGTGCTGTACTTATGACCTTCAGCCTTAACTACTTCACCAATCCAAACCTCACAAGTCTTACAATATTTATATTCGTAACCATCAGTAGTACAAGTAACTTCTACTACTGGTTCGTCACCTTCAGCAGGAACTCTTTCTGGAACTGTATCATTTTCAGTTGCCCAAGTGTGACCTGTTTTTGGAAGAACAGTAACGTCTGATTCACCATCACAATTTGCACGTTCACATGGAAGATATGTTTTACCATCTGTTGTACAAGTTGCTTTAACTGTTACGTAGTCCATAGCCCAGCTATGACCACGAGCGTTAGTTTCACGTGTTGTGTAACCAGCAATTGGTTTTCCTTCTGCATCAACTCTTTTGTTTTCAGTATTACATACTGAGCAGAAGTTTTCTTGAACACCCTTCTCTTCACAAGTTGGAGCTGTTACAGTCTTCCAAGTTGTATCTGGGTAAGTATGGTCTGTTGTTGGAATTTCTCTTGTGCTACCAGTTTTCTTTGTTTTACAATCAGCGTAACGTGTACAATGGATTGATTCGTAACCAACTGATGAGCAAGTTGCTTTTGTATCGACTGTATATGTTTCGCCATATTCGTGGCCAAGAGCCTTAACAGGAAGAATATTTGTCTTTTCAGCACAACCTTTGTTTGTACAATGACGTGATTTAACACCATCCTGTGTACAAGTTGGATCTGTATCTACTGTATATTCAGATGAGAAAGCGTGACCTGTTTTTGGTGTAACTTGTTTTGCACCGTCACAGTATTTAACACCTGCAGGAAGAACAACTTCTGTTTCGTCATCTTCTGTGCCTGTTGTTTCGTCGCCTTCAGTTGTTGGAGTTGGAGTTGTGCCACCTTGTTCTGTACCACCTGATGCAGCGTTATCGTCACCTGCTTCTTCGTCATCAGTAGAGAATGTGAATTCAGCAAGAGTTTTGCCTGTTTCAGCATCGTAGTAGAACATTCTTGTACAAACTTTAACTTTTACGCCATCTGTTATACAAGTTGCTTCTGTACCTTCAAATTCAGCATCATCAGCGTGAATGTGACCTAAAGCAGGAAGAACTTTTTCCTGGTCTCTTGCCTTACAGCCTTCAACTGTACAAGCGAAGTATTCAACACCATCTTCTTCACAAGTTGGGTAAACTGTTGTTTTTGTTTCTGAGAAATCGTGGTCTGCTAATTTGCCTACTTCACGAGTAACTTCTTCATCACAACGGTTACAAGTATTCTTTTCAACTTTTAATGCAACACAAGTTGCTTCTGATTTTGTAGTCCAGTTTTCTTCAAGAACACTATGACCAAGTTTTGCTACTGGAGTTACGTCTTTATAATCACCGCAAGTTGCACAATAAATTGCTGTATAACCTGCATTTTCACAATCAGGAGCCTTTGCTGTAACTTCCTTGCCATCTACTTCAATTTCGATTTCTTCTTTTAAGTTCTTAGCCTTTTCTTCCCAATTATGACCTGTTGCAGCAACTTCTACTTTTACGTAACCTTTGTTTTCGTTGTCTTTATTAGCTTCACTACATCTCTTACACCAAACGAATTTATAACCTACTTCATCACAAGTTGGTTGAATGTTTGATGGTTTATCTGTATCGTGAGTTTCGTCAAAGTCATGACCTAATTTGTCAACCTTTGTTAAGCTTGCTTCGTCATAAGCGCCACAATTATCAACTGTACAATATTTAACTGTATAGCCTTCAGCTTCACAAGTAGCAGCTTTGTAAGTAATTGTTTCCATTACTGGTTCGCCGTCTTCATCAAGAACTGGCTTACCATCTTTGTCAAGTTTTTCAACTTCTTTTGTAATTGTACCTACAACTGGAACTGCAGCTTCAGCCCAAGTGTGAGCAATCATAGGAATTTCAACTGTTACGTCTGCAGTTTTACAAACTGTACAAGTACCCTTTTTAGTACCTACACTATGGCAAGTAGCTGGAGTAACTGTTTCAGCATCAGCTGGAAGTGTATGAGCAATTACTGGAATAGCAGTAACCTCTGATTTTTCTTTACAACCTTCTGCTGTACAATGCTTTGATTTTGAACCAGCCTCTGTACAAGTAGCTTCTTTATCTGTTGTAAATTCTTTTGCAAATTTATGACCTATAGCTGCGATTTCTTGTACGTCTGTTGCGCCACAAGCACAAGTACCTGTTTTTGCACCTTTTTCTGTACAAGTAGGAGCTTTAGTTTCTTTATAATCTTTATATTCGTGTTCGCCTGTTGCTTCGAGAACTCTTGTGATTTCTTCACCGTCAGCATCTGTTAATGGAGCACGGCAAGTGTCACAGAATTTCTGGAGTAAACCAGCTTCTGCACAAGTAGCTTCTTTAACGATTGTCCAAGCAACTTCTTCTGCTTTTGAGTGACCAAGTGCAGGAATTGTTTCAATTACTGCATCTTCATCCATATAGCCACAAACTTCACATTCTTGGTGCTTTGAACCTGGAACAGTACAAGTTGCTTCAGCATCAACAACAGTAATCATTTTGTGACCTTTTTTAGTTTCAGGAATTGTCCACTCTGTTTCACAGTTATCGCAGATACCTTTAACGTAACCGTCTTCAGTACATGTAGCTTTAACAACTACATCTGGGTCTGAGATTTTGTGACCTGTTGCAGGAATAACTTCTGTTTTAACAACTTCTGTATTACAACCTGTGCAGTAGAAAGTCTTTGTACCTTTTTCTGTACAAGTTGCTTCGTCACCTTCCAAAATTACGCCTTCGCCAGCAACGTGTTCATTTGTTGCATCGATTGTTTCTGTTTCAACATAGTTACAAGGTCCGTTTTGACAATATCTTCTTTGGATACCATCATAAATACATGTAGCTGGAGTTTCAACAACCCAACCTTCATTTTCTGTAAGGAATCTGTGAGCATTTGCATCTGAATATTTTTCAGTATGAACAACTTCTCCACAATGAGTACATTCTTTAATTTTTGTACCTTCAGTTTGACAAGTTGCTGCTTCACCGTCTTTTACTTTTAAGTCACCAGCTGTATGACCAGCAGTTGTATGGAATTTCTTATTTTCTGCAAAAGCAGGTTGTTTTGTTGTATCAATTGTTACAGTACCGGCGCAGAATACAAATTCTACGTTACCAAGAGCCTGGAATGCACCGTCAGCAACTGCTGTAACAGCGTAAGTTACATCATCTGCTGCACCGTCTTCTGGACCTTCAACAGTAACACTTGCAGGAATTGTGTATGTTTTTGCAGCATTTTCAGCTACTGTGTAGTTAGCTGGGAATGCGATGAGTTTGAGAGTTGTTGTTTCAGGTGTTTCACCTTGTGCAGGTGTTACAACTTTTTCAAATAATACGCCGTCTTTAGCAACAAAACGTGTCTGTCCTGCTGCTACTGTGAATGCTGTAATATTAGCTGCTTTTGCATTTTGGAATGCACCAGCTTTGATACCAACAACTGGTAATGATGATGGGATAATCTGAGCGCTAATAGTAACATTAGCTGCAGGCATTGAGAATGTATATTCTTCGTTTGCTTTAACTGGTGTTAAAGGAACTGTTTTTGTTTCTTCCCCATCTATATAAGAAACTTTAAGTGAGTCAGCTTTTAATTCGCAACCCTTGTCAATTGTTAATGCAAGAGTAACTGTATCGCCAATGTTGAGTTTTGTTAAATCAGCAATAGCTGTTTCGCCACGTTTTGCAGTAGCTTCTACTTTACCATTGATAATACCAGTAGCAACTGTTGCTTTGTACTCAATAGCTTCAAATTCAGCTGTAACTGTAACTGCTGCAGCTGGCATTGTGAATGAATTGTCAGCAGCGAGTGCAACATCACCATTGTTAACCTTTAATGAGTTAGCAACTAATTGATAACCGTCTTCTGGGTCTACTGTTAAAGTAACAGTAGCATCTGCTTCTGCTTCTGTAACATTAGCTGTAACTTTACCTTGGGCTGTATTTACACCAGTAACAGCAAATACTTCTACGAAAGTAGCTGTTACTTTAACTGCTGCAGCTGGCATTTTGAATGAATAAACGCCTTGATTTGCAACAACTGTTTCAGTTTTTGCAGACTCGCCTTCGCCGTATGTATATGATACTGTATCGATAACATATTTTTTGCCTTCAACAGTATCTGGAGTTGCAGTAACTACAACATCAGCACCAGCAATAGCAGTTGTTGGAGCAACTGTTACTGTACCATTCTGGATACCTTCAGCAACTGTAACTGCATATTGTTCTGGTTCTTTTTCAAATGTAGCAGAAATTGTAACATTACCAGCTGGCATTGTGAACTTGCCATCAGTAACAGTAACCGCACCTTCGTTTACTGAATATGCAACAAAATCATAGCCATCATCAGGTGTGTTTGTTAATTCAATTTCTTCACCCATTGTTGCAGTTGTTTTATTATCAACTACAGCAACAGAACCATTTTCAATAGTTTCAGAAACTGTAATTGTATAATTAACCTTTGTGAATGTAGCAGAAATGGTAACATTTACAGCTGGCATTTCAAAAGATTTCGCAGTTTTAATATCCTCAGCGTTGCCGCCTTCAGCTGTATAAGTTAATGTCTCTAATTCATAACCTTCATCAGGTGTTATTAATACATTAACTGTTACACCTTCTGCAAGAGCCGCATCATCTGCAACTGCAAATTTAACTTTACCACCAGTAACAACGCCTTCTGTACCTGGAAGTGTAATAGTTAAAGTTTCACCTTCATTGTGTTCTGCAGGATCTGTTGGTGGAAATAAAACAACATCCTCCGCAGGTTGGTATGTAGCAGGAATCTCCACTGGACCTGTTACACCATCTTTTACGCCTGTGATAATGTAACCTGTTGGGTTTTCAGCATTATCAAGTTCGTAAGTGAAATCGTTAGCACCAGCAGCGCTTACTACCATAGGTACGCTAAAGCATACGCCAAGTACAAGAACTACTGCTAATACTGCACTCAATGCCTTTTTCATAAGTATTTCTCCTTAGTTTTAATTTTTCGGTGTAGCATAATACACCAATTTTTTTAAATTATGGAATAATCCAAATTGAATTTTAACACATTATTTCAAGTATTTCAAGTCTATTTACAATTTTTTAATAAAAATTCCACAAAGTTGCAAAGGTTTTTAGGAAATAGGAAGTAGGAAGTAGGAAATAGGGCTTCGCAATAAATAAAATTACCTTATCATTTAAAGTTGATTTATATACCAACAAAAAATGATAAGGCAAATTAAAACTAATTCCTAATTCCTAATTCCTTTTTCCTCTTCACACCTACAACAGCAACCGCCACAATTCCGCCGAATGCCCCAATTCCCATAATCACAAATGGTAACTGGTCAATAAGGAGTTCTGGCTCGAGGGCGTAAACTGCAACAGCCACAAGTGGCTTAAGAGCAACTCGGGTTGCTTCTTTAAGAGTTTCGTGCTCTGCAATAAAATCTGCAATAGGTGGTGAAACTGTGTAATAAGCTTTTACAAACATTCTGCCGAGTGGGTTGGTTTTTAAGCACTGGTCTCTGAAATCGCAGAGAATACCAACTTCGCCTGTTGCTTCACCAAACCCTGCAGTAGCAATAAAGCAGAAGCTTGAAACAGAAAGGGCATTACCTGCACCCTCACCTACTATAGTAGTATCTGTAGCAACTCTCAAGGCTTTACCAGCTTTATCAACAGCCTCAATAGGAGCACCTACAACCGTACCGCCTTCGCCGTAGCGGTTAGTCTTAACACGCTCAAAACCAATATCGTGATAACAGCCATCATCCTGAACGTCATATTTTTTACCAGCGTTTATAGCAGAACTTGTAAGGTTAACTCTTACATCCTCGCTTTTATCAACCATATTAGGAAAATGGTAAGAAACATCAACATCATAGAAAATGTTATCTTCAATCATTTCAGCTTCATACTGACTTGCTGTTTTTCCCTCGCCTTCCTGGTCTGCAAGCGACTGAAGCTCATCATCTGTCATATAATTAAATCTTTCATCAACAGCAGCAATTCTGAATTTAACACCGCACTGATTTGTTACAACATCTCTGTCTTTATAACGATCGTCAACCTCTTCGTAAACATCGATTGAAATATAAATTGGCGCATCCACATTAAGAGGCTCGGCAGTTTCTTTTCCCTCACCAGGATTTAAAATATAAAGGTAATAGCCGTCTAATTTGCCATCACGGTCACGGTCTTGCTTTTCAACGTAAATATAAGCGTAGCCTGTTGTGTTGCTTTCATCAGTAGGCACAACCGAAGCATCAGGGTAAACCTCTGCCATAGTAGCTGAAATAACAGTAACTGAATTTTGTAAATATTCAGAAACCTCTTTAACCATTTCTTGTTTTATGTAGCGTTCTTCAGATGCATAAAAAGCTTTAAGTGCAACCTGAAAAAGATTCATAAGGGCAACCGCACCAAATCCCATTAATAAAACAACTACAAGAAGCTCCACAAGTGAAAAGCCTCTTTTGTTTTTTAGCATAAAATTGAACATTTGGCAAAATCCCCCTTCGTCATTTACGTATTCCGTAGGGGCTGAGCTTTGCTCGCCCGCTACGATAAATTAATTTTTAGTGGTAATTTTAAAATTAAACAATATCATTTGCATTCATCGAATTTGTTATGAATTTTTAATTTATTCCATTACTTGCGGGCGACCGAAGGTCTGCCCCTACGGTTGTTTGAGACAATTTTTCATTTCATTTTTACATTGTTGAAACGAACTAATGCATTGTTGCGGGAGACCAGAGGTCTTCCCCTACAGTTGTTTGAGATGATTTTTCATTTCATTTTTACATTGTTGAAATTAACTAATGCATTGTTGTGGGAGACCAGAGGTCTTCCCCTACGGTTATGGAATTAAATTTATTGTTTCATTTTTACCAATTTCTAATTCCTAATTCCTAACAACTAACACCTATCACCTAACGACTAATTACCGCTTTTACCGGCTATAGCGTATAATGCCACTTTGTTAGAAGTCCAATAATTTTCCCAGAAAATTACGTCTTTTTCGCCGGTATTATCATAATCTAATTGACTATAATGTTCTTCACTTTTTAACATATCAAGAGCAACTGCAAAAACAAAAGCTGTTCCGGTATGTATATTTTCACCAACCAAATATACATAACCATCCTGAATCAACGTATCGTAAACAACATAGTTTGCCCACAACCATTTGACAATTTTCCATTCAGGAGCCTTTGTAGGATCTGCTTTATCTATAACACCTACTGCAACTTTAAGCGTGCCATCCGTTTCGTCTACACCTCTTGAATGACCGGTAATAATAATTACATCATCATAAGAGTTTATCGATTTAATACTTTCAAAAAAGTAACCGATTTTTTCTGTTTTGCTATTATGGAGAATGGTTTGCTCTTCCATATAGCTAACGTCCTCAATCCCTGGTGAAGTGCTTTTGTCTGAAATGTACTCCACCATTTCAGCAGCCGCATCATCTTTACCACGTGTTGCAACAAGAGAGCGGAAAACTCTACCTTTATTATCAGCATAATAAGCGTAATAATAAGATGTATCGCCTGATTGAACAACAGAAATATCTACACAGGTGAACTGTACGCTATCACGAGCGTGGGTACCGTAATCCCATGGAAAACCAAGATCCGAATATGAAACCCAACTACCACTTTGACCTGACGTACCGTGTTGTTCAAATTTAACACTACCATCTGAAAGAGATGTTTTATCCATCGAAGCATTATCTTTAAAGTAAAGAAGACTCTTAAATGCGTTATCTTCACCCAAAACCATACCTGAAATAACACCGTCGTTATAAATTGAGCCCAAACCTGTTGAACCGTTCTGGAACGTATTCAAATAAGAATAAGTCGAACCTGCAACTGCATAACCTACTGCAACAGTAACGTTATCTTTTGTAGCTGTTTTGGTCAAGTTATACATTTCACCAGGGAACCATACATTATAGTAATCGTTATCTGATTTATTCATATAATCGCCAGCAGTCTCGTTTGGATCTACTACCCAGTTCATATAAAGATTAGGATTGTGATTAACATCATTATAATGTGACAAGAAATAGTAAGGTTCACAGAATTTTAATGATTGAATTAAAACGTCATTTCCATTTGCATCTTTTTCCTTACCATAAACAATATTAGTATAAAGCAATTCTCTGTTGGAAGTGTAGCCCATTGTAAAGCTAACGTCGCTGAATATTCTACCAGAAATCTGTTCAGTATACGTGCCATTATTTGCAGTAAGAGGTTGTGAAATAAAGAATTGGTGTGACTTAGTAGAATTCATTTTAACTGCATTAGTTAAATCGTATGAATTTTTACCGTAAGTATTAGAACTACTATACAATCTACTATTTCTCGTAGTTGCATCCATTAATCTTGCACGAATATCCGAATGCGGAAGATCGTTAAATTTTATATCTGCAAGTACCAACGGGTTATAATCAAAATAGGAATCAGAATATTCATCCTTAGTTGAATGTTTATAGATAGTTGTAGAAGTACCTTCATCATTTGATACAACCCAATAAGAAGTTAAACGTCCTGCATTAGTTGTCTGATGTCCACCAACCGAACTAACATCAGGCGAATCATCGCTCATACCAACGTTGTCAGCCTGATTTATCATACTGTAAGCTGCAACTGTACCTACGTAGAAAACCTGAGCCTCTACATCACCTACTGCAGGAATATAAACAGCATCTGTTACAGTGATTTTTGAATAGTTAGCGTCATTATCATAAGCAACACGCATATCTGAAGCAGCATCTGCATGCTCACCACGACTATAAACTATTGTAGGTGAAAGTGTTGTTAATGCCTTAATCCTAATCTGTGCCATACCATTATCTGCTCTGTTCGTATTAACAGAGCCATCTTTAGTAAGATATATTGGTATTTTAGTTGTACTGCTCGTAGTACTTTCCTTCATCTTTATTCTAAGAATTGCGCTACGCGGAATACTTTCATTTGTAGCAGCATAAAACCATTCGCCCCCATCTGTGTCACCGAGAGACCAACCTAACTCTTTTTGTGATTGACCGGTAACAGGGTCCATAGGTCTTTCCCAGATTCTGTCAAATGTGGTACCATCATAACCATAGTTAGAAGCACTACCAACGTCGCCCATATACCCACCAACTCTAAGAGACTCTGGAACTTCCGTTAGAATATACGAAATTTTTCTTGAGTTCATACTGAAATATGGTGCATCAAGAGCATAACCATTATAATAATAACCATAACACGCCAAGTTACTATAAAAACCAGCGGAACCTATACCTTTAACTCTTGTATCGCCCGAACCATTTCTATCACTATCACTTGTAGTAACATCACTGCTGTGTTGTGTGTACCAAGTGCCATTTGTATTAGCAGGATTTACTCTTTCAGTATAACCAGCCTCTTCACCATAAGCAGACCAACCGAAAATGTGGCTGAAATCACCGCCCCAAACTGCAGGGTAAACAACGGTTGAAGCGCGGTCGTCAAGGTAAATTTCAGTATCTCTGATACCCATAACGTCCTTACCTATTTGTTTTTGATGAGTAAGTGAATTTAAAAACAATCCGTTTAAACCGAAGTCTGAAATACTGTTATTAATATCAACCTTTCCTTTAATAACACCTGGGTCATCAAATGAATAAGTTCTGTAAATAGCGCCATTTGTACCTGTTAAAACGTAATATTCCGGTTCATAAATAGTATTAGCATATTGAACGTTTTCACTACCGGCACCTGTACCGCCGGTTGTTCTTGCATACTCGGTAATCCAGTTTACAGATTTAAACACAGTACCAGCAGGAACTGCCTGAGTTGAAGCTGCACCTAAAGTATCTGAACGAGCACCTGTTTTTGTATCGTAACCGATGTTCATTCTTCTGCCTTCGAATTCTAATTGACGTTTTATAACGTTACCATTATTATCTTTAGTTTCAACTACACCTGCAGAAGTATAATACTGAACGTTTTCATTTGTTTCACCAACAAGCATAATTGTAGGTGTTTTAATTGTAAGGTAAGTGTGAACCTTTTTCTCGTTATCGTTTTCATCAAGGTATGTTACAACAATTTTTATAGGTGAGGTTGTAAAATCTATTGGGTAAGTAGAACTTGAGATATTTATACCAATTCTACCAACTGTCGGAATCGTTGTGCCGTCAACAATGGTAACATTTGCTTTTCTGTTATTAGTGTAAACCGCAGCCGCTGTGTTTGCAACAGCATCTTTGTCAGGAAGATAAGCCGAAATATCTATTCTTTTACCATTAGCTGTAAGAGTTGCTCCGTTAGTACCTATATCGTCTTTCGAATCAAACTCAAGGTTTACTGTTTGTAACGTAATAGAGTGGTTAGACTGGTTGTCGTCAACCTCGCTACCTGAAGAAATATAAATACGAACTTTGGCACCTGTAAAAAGTGTTTCTAAAGAGTTTTTGAGTGAAGAAACCGCTCTTTTTGCGTTAACCCTGGCTACCTCGCCCAAACCTTCAAAGTTAACTACGAAGCCTTTGTAGTTTAACGTAGAGCTTCTTGTAGCAAGCTGGTCTTCAACCTCTGTTTTTGCATTGTAAACGTTCTGAGTGTATTCACCCGCTGTGTAAAGACCGTCATAAGCCTGAAGCATAACAGGAGTAGTTCCCACTATAACAATCATTAAAAGTGAGAGCGCCACGAGTATTTCCATAAGTGACATACCGCGTTTACTTTTTAATAGTCTTTTCATAGAGGTAGTTCCACCCTTTCGTGTGTTTTAGGAATTAGGAAATAGGAAGAAGGAAATAGTTCCAGATACATCATTTTCCTAAATTAGTTATTAATGAATTTATCATTTTCTTAATTTCTGTTATTAAATCAAATATTTCGTTAGTGTCACCCTCATTAAAAAAATGCAACATAACACCTATTTGCAATTGAGTTTCGAGTTCATATAATGAACCACGAGAAATATCTAAAAATCTTATGTACTCTGTTTTAGATTTTCTTCCGTTACCTTTTGCAATATTAGATGGTATTGATATAACTGCTCTTCTCATTTGGTCTGAAAGAGCATATGTTTCTTATTTAGGTAATTTTTTTACTAGTAAATAAGTTAATTCAACTAATTCCATAGCCTTTTGCCATAAAATTAAGTCTTTGTATGTTGTTATACTTTCCATTATAACACCTAATTCCTATTTCCTAGTTCCTAATTCCTAAAAACCGCAAGCGGTTTTTAGTTCACCCAATAAGTGTAATACCCATCAGTTGCAGGTGGTTCGGCGTTAAATGTTTTATCGTTAAGGTTGCCCAAATATACCCAGTCGTCTTCTTTGTAGGTTGGTGTGTAGCCGCCACCGGTTATTTGGCCTTCGAAGAAAGAGTCTTTCATTCTTTGCCAGAAGCCTTTATCGTTAGAACTCAACTCTTCTAAATACTGAGTTTCTATAAAGTAAGCTGTTAACGAAAAACCTACATCTTCACCATTCTGCACGATATCTGAGTTAAAGTAATAAACGTCACCAGCACTCGCAATTTTAATCTTTTTAAAGTCTGAGTCACGCTCATAAACAGTTTCTGCCAAGAAACCCCATCCAGATGATGAACTACCATCATCCATTGGTTCAATAATCCAAAGGTAGCTGTCTTCACTAAAGTAAACCATACCTGCTTTTACTACTTGTTCTCTATCTTCATTGTAATAGCTGTAAGGTGTACTTTCAGGTGCAGAAAGAACTACAGAGCTCATTCTACGGGCGTTTTTGTCTGCCTCAGTAGTTTGCCTTACATAGAAAGACATCATCATATCTAATCTTTCGTTGAACTGAATAGTCGGCGCCTGGAACATCATTATTTTGAAAAGTGAACCATTAGGAACACTCTGGAAGAACTTGTTATCACCCACACGGTTAGCACGGCAAGGGTTAAGAAGCAAGTTAACAGGCATATCTACCTGAATTGCATTTGTTGCCGCAAACGCTACGAAGTTATTCATTTGTGCTATTTCTGTAGAACTATTATAGTTCACAGCATCTATAATTTCGTAAGTAGGGTCATTATTTGGTGTGGTGTTAAGACCCGGCTGAACACCTAAAACAAATTGTGAATTCTGTTCGCCGGAACTAACCGTTTCATTTGTACCAGCTTTTTTATAAGAAGTAGGACGAATTAACATATTACCAACGGCAGAATAAACAAGAAGATTTTGTTTAATGTAATCACCACTGATATGTTCAAAACTAACAGGAACAAGTGAAGTTGCTTTAGAAGCATCAACAAAAACCTGGTTACCGCCGGAGTTTTCAAGACCAACAATACCAAACTGAAGCCAACCTTCTTCTGAAGGGTAGGTCGGCAACACAAGAATACAGGTTCTTGATGACTTAAAACCATTCACCTCAGCAGTTGAAACAAATTTTACGTTTCTGTTTTCTTTCTTTGAATATGAATAATTCTGTTTTTCAGTGATAGTAGGGTCCGTAAGAGTAGCTATACCAGCTTCATAATCAGTTTTTGTAATAACCGTATTTGCTTTAGTTGTAACGTTAGTTCTATAATAAGTTACTTCTGAGTCGTAAGTAATTGTGCAATAGCCTCTGCCTACTTCTTTGTAACCAGCAGACACCATCGCTGTGTATTCGGAGTGATTTTTTACATCAGGAATTTCATTCGCATCATCCTGATTTAATTTTGTTGCACTACAAGAAACATATTTTATATCTTCTATTTTCTCGGTTAAAACCTCTGTCGGATTATTGACGTCACCACGATTAATTTCAGGATAGAGTCTATAAGGTACAGGTTCTGATGAATGCTTTTCCTCAAATTCAATCAAAGCTTTGGCAAGGTCTATATATCTGTCTTTAGAGATTTTTGTTTTTTCACTTATCGGGTCTCCATTTTCATCGAGATATTCAAGATAATAAACCGGTTGGTCTTTTGCATTATCTTTTTGAAACATAACTATAACATCTGTTTTAAATGAAGTTACAGAAGTGTCGTTTTTATCAATTAATTTGTTGTACTGAGCAATTATGTTATTCGTTTCATTAGATATGGTGTTACTACAACTATTACAAACACCATTCGTATATGTAGGATTTTTGCACCTTACGTGATCGTTACTTTCAAATGATTTGAACGCTGCAACTGACATTTCTGTTACTGTTCTTGCAAGGTAAGAAGCTCGTTGGCGGTCAGTACCTTTAACAGCAATCATCAATGAAGTGTCAGATAAATTGAACATTAACGGGATAAACATTGAAGATATAAGCATTATAACAAGAACAGCCACAAGTGCTATACCGTTACGAGCTTTTAATATTTTCATAATATATCATCCTTTCGTATGTTCAAAGTAGAGTTGGTTTAGGAATTAGGAAATAGGAAGTAGTTCCAAATACATCATTCCCCTAATTTAGTTATTAATGAATTTATCATTTTCTTAATTTCAATTATTAAATCAAATATTTCGTTAGTGTCGCTCTCATTAAAAAAGTGCAACATAACACCTATTTGCAATTGGGTTTCAAGTTCATATAGCGAACCACGAGAAATATCTAAAAACCTTATGTACTCTGTTTTGGATTTTCTTCCCTTACCTTCTGCTATATTGGATGGAATTGAAATAGCTGCTCTTCTCATTTGGTCAGAAAGAGCATACGTTTCTTCTTTAGGTAATTTTCTAACTAGTAAATAAGTTAATTCAACTAATTCCATAGCCTTTTGCCATAAAACCAAGTCTTTGTACGTTGTTACACTTTCCATTATAACACCTAATTCCTATTTCCTAGTTCCTAATCCCTAAAATTGGCAAAATCGGGGAACAAACATATTCAGTTCGTCCCCCAACATAATAATAACATTTTCTATTACCAATATTATGCTTTTTAGGCATTATCGGTGAACAAACTATGAATTATACAAGAACACGGAGTACTTCTTCAACTGAAGTTGTACCTTCAAGAATTTTGTCGATACCTTCCTGACGAAGTGTGTGCATACCCTGTTTAATTGCAAGTTCTTTGATTTCTGCAGAGCTTGCACGTCTTATAATAAGTTCGCGCATTTCGTTTGTAACCTGCAAGAATTCAAATACACCCTGACGACCCTTGTAGCCTGTATTGTTACAAGCAATACAACCCTTTGCTTTATGAATTTTGATTGTATCGGTAGGCTTTTTGCCGTCATGTGGGAAGTCTGGCAAACTCTTTAAGAGTTCCTCATAAGTAATTTCAATCTCCTCTTTACAACGTGGGCAAAGCACACGAATAAGACGCTGCGCTAAAACACCAACAAGTGAAGACGCTGTAAGGAATGGCTCAACGCCCATTTCGTCAAGACGGGTAACTGCACCAGGAGCATCGTTTGTATGCAATGTAGAGAAAACCATATGACCTGTAAGAGCAGATTCAACAGCGATTTTCGCAGTTTCACCGTCACGAATTTCACCGACCATGACAATATCAGGGTCAGCACGAAGAACAGAACGAAGAGCTGCTGCAAAAGTCATACCAGCTTTTGAGTTCATCTGAACCTGACAAAGACCAGCCATACGACGTTCAACAGGGTCTTCAAGTGTAATAACGTGCTTTGTAATATCACTAACTTCTGCAAGTGTTGCATAAAGTGTTGTTGACTTACCACTACCTGTAGGACCCGTAACAAGTAAGAATCCATAAGGCAAATGAATTGTATTTAAGAACTTCTCTTCCTGATCTTTTGAGAAGTTAATATCTTTAAGCTGAACAGATTTTGAACCACGTTCAAGAAGACGCATAACGATTTTTTCGCCGTAAACTGATGGTAACACAGCGATACGAATATCGAATGTTCTTTCGTCAACCTTAACAGTTGTACGACCGTCCTGCGGAATTCTTCTTTCGGCAATATCCATACCACCGATAACCTTAACACGAGAAGCAACTGAAGCGTGAAGCTTAACTGGTTGAGACATAATCTCGTGAAGAACGCCGTCTATACGAAGACGAACTCTGAGGGTTTTTTCCATTGGTTCAAAGTGAATATCTGATGCGCCTGAACGTACAGCGTTTGTAATAACCTGATTAACAAGCTGAACTGCTGGTTTTTCATCAAGGTCATTATCAAGTGACTCGAGAGCATCATTCTGCTCTTCGTCGGCATCTTCAAATTCATCTACGTTAACGTTGTTGAGAATTGTGTCAAGAGCGGCATCAAGCTCAGTATCTGTAACGATAACTGGCACGATTTCCATACCACCAGTAAGAACTGACAAGTTATCTCGTGTAACAACGTCATTAGGATTTTTCATAGCAACAAAGAGTCTGCCATCCTCTTCATAAAGAGGTAAAACACCCTTTTTAACGCTATATTCAATTGGAACCATATTTGCAATAGCAAAGTTGACACCAATTTCTTCAATAGAAACATATTTACAGCCTGTTTTCTGCTCGATAGCTCTTGAAATGTCTGCTTCTGTACAGAAGCCCATATCAACAAGAATCTGACCTAAAAGACCTTTTTCACGTGCCTGAACTTCAAGAGCCTCAGCAAGCTGTTCTTCTGTAATTATTTTCCCTTTAATCAAAAAGTAACCTATGCTACCAGGGATTACAACATTATTATCTGCCAAAACAAATTTCTCCTTCGTTACGGTAACAAAATTAAACCACCTTTGTTTTTGCCACCTTAGACTTTAACTTTCCACATTAAAGTAACGATTTAAACAGCTATATTACTGTGCTGCTACGCCCACAAGACCAGTTGAACCATCTTGTGAAAGAATTGCTATAGTTAAATCTGCAGTATAAACTCCTGCTTCTGTTGTTTTAAGATTTATTGAGTCGATTCTGTGAATCTGACGTAATGTTGAAACATATTGCATAAATAAAACTATATTTTCAAAAGAACCCTCAACAGACATTGTGAACTTGGTTTCTTTAGTGTCCGCTGCTTCTTCTACAGGGTCCTGAAAAGAAACAATTTTAAGACCAAAGTTTTTGCAAAGTTGTTCTGTACCTTCAGCGTGAAGATATATATCGCCCAAGCTATCTGGAAGAACTTCCTTGTATGCTGAGAGTTGTTCCTCAGCCTTCTGGCTTTGTGCTCTTAATTCTTCTAATGTTGCAATTTCTTGCAAGTGAGTCTGATAAGACTGTCGTGTTGTTACAAGGTCTGCCTTTATACCTATAATTGAATAAATAGAAAAAGCAATAATACCAACTACCACAAGAGCAGCAAATATATAGCAACCTAAAATAAAGGAAGGCGACTCTTTTAAATCTTCAAATTTAATATCTTTTAAATCTTTATTCATATCGCCCCTCCTTACTGTGCCTGAGTAGTTGCTTCAGTAGCAGCTGCTGCAGTTGTTTCAACTACCTGAACGCCACCTTCAACTGAAACACTTATAGTAAACGTTGCTGGGTCGGTTTCATCGCCACCAACATTAGTTTTATAGCTTACACAGCTTACTGAAACTACACCAGTAATTTTACTTAATGCTTTTTCATAAGCTAAATACTCATCTCTTGAGTCACAAGAACCAACAATTGTGCACAAACGATCTGTTTTCCAGTTAGTGCATTCAATAGAGTCTATACTCACACCAGGGTGAGTAATATTACTCCACTCTACAATAAAACTGTAAAGCTGAGGCTCTTTAACCTGAATTTTTTCGAAAAGATTTACTTTTTGCTGTAATGCAGAGTGAATATCACGATAAGAAGAAAGCTGTTCTATCTCTGCTAAGCATTCATTATCTAACTTTTCTGTTTCTTTAAGCTGACTATTTGCAAAAAGAGCAACTGCAACTACAACTGCTAAAAATGCACCTAAAACTGCAAGACATATAAGAGAAACTGATGTTATCTTCTTAATAGAATTACGCGCATTGATTTGTTTTTTTCTGCTTTCAGGAAGCAAACTAACTTTATATTTCACTCTATTAACCCTCCAATGCGACTTTTGCGAGACTTATGCAACCCGAGTAACCAACAGGGTCGAAGTTATTATTCATATATTCATCGTAAAGCTTTGGTAACTCTACCGGAACATAAGATTTCTGGTTGAGAGCTTCAAGAAGTGCACCTTCTACTGCAGTTGAAGCAGTCAATAAAATTTTATTTATCTGGAAACCATATTGCATCTGGAAGTAACTGATTGAAGATGAAAGCTCTGAGTACATAAAATCTACTACCGAAGCGATTTCTTCTTCTGTTACTTCAGCTGGTTTTTCAAACACTTTTTTAACGTCTAACACTGCTCTGTCTGGAATTGTAATAGAACGAACCATTTTAATATCGCCTTCAACAATAACAACGAAGTTAAGAACGTCATCTGTTAAATTAAGGAAACCATAAATTTCATCCGGAACAGCTTTTTCCATTGTTGCACGACACCAAGCTAAGAATGAAGAGTCAATATCCATAACATCAAACTGGGTGTCATTAAAGCAACCTATAAGATTCTCGAGCATTGGTGTTCTTGCACCAATTAAAAGAACGTTTACTATTGGTTGGTCATCATCATCAACCGCTTCGTTAACAACTACGTAATCAAGACCTAACTCCATAACAGGAACAGGGATAAAGTCGCCCGCCTGCATAGTGATAACGTTTCTTAATTTATCATCTGGAACCTTTGGGAATGTAGCATAACGCAAAATAACGTTTTCATTATTTACACCTACTACAACTGGTGCATTATCAGTGAAACCACCGTTAGTGTAAAGGTCTTTTAAGATTGCTGTGAATGTTTCTTGTTCTGAAATCATACCTTCAAGCATTACACCTTCTGGAATTTCTTCTTTACTGAATGCAGTAACTGCTAAAGTACCATCAGGCTTTTTAACAAGCTCAACTGCTTTTATTTCATGAGAATTATATTCAATTCCGATTGCGCTGTTTACTTTATTAGCCATTAGTTCTAACTCCCTGTGGATAAATATCTTTTGAGTGTTTTGTTTTTTTGTTTTAAGATGGCATTGCAGTAGATGCCTGGAAAATAGGAAGATAAAGAGCAATAAGAAGGAAACCAACTACAACACCAAGTAATAACATCATTAATGGCTCGAGGGTTGTACCAAGATTTTTCGAAATTGCTGTAACGTCTTCCTCATAGAATTCTGCAACCTTGTCAAGCATAGTAGGTAATGTACCAGCCTCTTCACCGATTGCTATCATACTTATAAGCATTGGAGGGAACATCTTTGTTTCATCTAATGCTTCATGAATTGTTCTACCATTTTCAATCTGCTCAATCGCACTGGAAACAGCATTTGCAACAAGCTTTGAACCAGAAGTCGGACCAGCTGTTTCAAGTGCTTTAACCGCTGTAACACCACCCGCTAAAAGAGTAGCAAAAATACGGCAAAAACGAGCAAGAACAGTCTTTGTTAAAAGTTCACCAATAAGCGGGAATTTCATTTTGTGATTTTCCCAGAAATTCTGCACTGGTGGAGATTTGATTATAAATCTCATTGCAAAAATAGCTACTACAACACCAACGATATAAAAATACCAGTGGGCTCTTAATGAGTCTGAAAGATTATAAATCATCTGAGTAATTGGGTTAATATCTTCAACAGTTGCAGCCATTTCTTTAAACATAGGAACCATAAAGATAATCATAACCAAACAAATTACAACTGCCATACCACCAACCATTTTAGGATAAGAAGTAGCTGACTTAATAGAGTCTTTAAGCTGTTTATCCTTATGTAACTGGTTTGACATAGCAAGTAATGTTTTGTCAAGCATACCACCGATTTCACCAGCGGCAACCATTGAACAATACAAATCTGTAAACACCGGACGTTGACTGCGGAATGCATCTGAAAGAGCTGCACCACCCTCAACATCTTCTGCAATAGTTCTTACAGAATTTGCAAGAGTCTGATGAGTTGTCTGTGAAGCCAATGTAGAAAGTGACTGTGTAACAGGAATACCTGCATCAAGCATCGCAGCAAACTGACGGCTGAACATTGACATATCAGCAAGAGGGACTTTTTTACCCTTTTTCTTTTTCGTGCCTTCTTTTACAGGCTCAACTTTAGTTGCTATAACACCGGCACCACGAAGTTTTTCATTCGCTTCTGCCATATTTTCAGCTGTAACCTTACCTGTAACAGGCTGGCCTTGTTTATTTAAGGCTTCGTATATAAATTCCAAGAGTGTCCCCCCTGAGTTTTAGAATTAAGAATTTAGAATTAAGAATTATAATTCAAAATCCAAATATTATACATTAATAAACTTGCATCTGACGGATAATATCCGCACGTTCAATACAGTTTTCAAGAACACTCTCTCTTGAAATTCTCTGTTCACGAAGGAGCTTTAAGAGAGATTGGTCCATAGTCTGCATACCCTCTTTCTGAGCGGTCTGCATCGTTGAGTAAAGCTGATGGTCTTTACCCTCACGAATCATACTCTTGATAGCTGGTGTATCAATCATATATTCAATAGCAGCAACACGACCACCACCAAGACGTGGTAAAAGTTGTTGTGAAATAACTGCTTTAAGTGTATTTGAAAGCTGACTTCTTACCTGATTCTGTTGTGAAGAAGGGAAAGAGTCGATAATACGTGCAATAGTAAGCGGTGCTGTTTGTGTATGTAATGTTGAAAGCACCAAGTGACCTGTTTCAGCAGCAGTCAATGCTATTGAAATACTTTCAGGGTCACGCATTTCACCAATCATAATAACGTCAGGGTCGTGACGGAGAACTGTTCTTAAGGCGTTGTTAAAGCTCAAGGTATCGCTGCCCAATTCACGCTGTCTTACGATTGATTTTTTATGTGAGTGCAAGAATTCTATCGGGTCCTCAATGGTAACCATATTATACTCAAAATGAGTATTCATATAGTTAATCATTGCAGCAAGAGTAGTTGACTTACCGCTACCTGT
>JAZNUL010000140.1:0-3671 GCA_045592285.1 Acutalibacteraceae bacterium | reverse complement strand
CTCTTGTTATTTGTCAAGAAAATAATTGGAATTTTTTATAAAAAACAATATTAAAATTTGTAAATATTGCAATAAAGAATATTTAACAAAAATTATAATTTATTTCTGATGATTTTACCGCTGATTGTCTTTGGTAATTCATCACGGAATACAACAATTCTTGGGTATTTATAAGGTGCTGTATTCTTTTTAACGTATTCCTGAATTTCTTTCTTTATTTCTTCAGTACCCTCTGTGCCTTTTGTTAAAACGATGCTTGCTTTAACAACCTGACCACGAACCTCGTCAGGAGCAGCAGAAACGCCACACTCAAGAACATAAGGAAGCTCCATAATAACGTTTTCTATTTCAAATGGTCCTATTCTGTAACCTGACGACTTGATAACGTCATCAACACGACCAACATACCAGAGGTAGCCGTCTTCATCTCGCCAAGCGGTATCGCCTGTATGATAAAGACCATCGTGCCACACTTCTTTTGTTCTTTCTTCGTCATTATAGTAACCTAAGAAAAGACCACAAGGCGCGCCGTTTTCTGTATGAACAACAATTTCACCCGTTTCACCATCTGGAACTGGTTTACCATCAGGGTCAACCAAATCGATATCATAAAGTGGAGATGGTCTGCCCATAGCACCAATTTTAATTTTTGAACCATCTAAGTTAGCAATTGAAAGTGTTGTTTCAGTCTGACCAAATCCCTCAAAAATCTTAAGACCAGTTGCCTTTTTAAATTGTTTGAACACCTCAGGGTTAAGTGCTTCACCAGCTGTTGTAGCGTGTTTTATTGATGATAAATCATATTGAGAAATATCTTGCTTGATTAACATTCTGTACATTGTAGGTGGTGCACAGAATGTAGTTATATTATATTTTGCGAACATAGGAAGAATTTTTGAAGCGTCAAAGCGTTCAAAATCATAAGTGAATACTGCACCCTCACAGAGCCATTGACCATAAAGCTTACCCCAGAGAGCTTTACCCCAGCCGGTTTCTGAAATTGTGAAGTGAATACCATCACGATAAACGTTGTGCCAGTGTTTTGCTGTGATATAGTGACCTAAAGGATATTTGTGGCTATGAACCGCAATTTTAGGGTAGCCTGTTGTACCAGATGTAAAGAACATTATAAGCGGGTCATTACCACAAGCAGAGTTCTCGTCACGAACAAAGCGACGTGAGAAGAGTGGGAACTCTTCATCGAAATTATGCCAACCATCTTTTGCACCATTAGCAACAATTTTAACTTTTAAATCAGGGCAAGTTTTTTGTGCTTCATCAACAGTTTCGGTAACTTTGCCATCTGCTGTAGCAACAATTGCAGTAACGCCTGCTGACTTGAAACGATATTCATAGTCGTGAACAACAAGCTGATTTGTTGCGGGAATTGCAACCGCACCTAACTTATGAAGTGCTAAGATAGCTACCCAGAACTGATAGTTTCTTTTAAGAACTAAAAGAACTCTGTCGCCCTTTTTGATACCTAAAGATTTAAAGTAGTTAGCTGCCTGAGAAGACATTTCTTTCATATCTTTAAAAGTAAAACGTCTTTCTGTCATATCATCAGAGATATGAAGCATTGCAAGTTTTTCAGGTGTTTTTCTGCCGATTTCATCAACTATATCGAAAGCGAAGTTAAATTTATCTTCATTATAAAATTCAATTTTATTGCAAACGCCATCTTCATCAAGAAAGGTTTTTACAAACTTATCGCTTACGAGTGGTCTTTCAACCTGTTTTGTTTCGTTTACATTTTCAGAAACGAATTCTGCAGTTTCTTCTTCATCATTCATAACCATTGCTAAGAATGTGCAATCCTCACCGTCAACAGCAATCATACCGTGTGGGATTGAGCTCTTATAATAGATACTGTCGCCTTCTCTTAAAACCTCGTAATTGTCACCAACACGAACTTTTAAAGAACCTTTTATAACGAGGTCAAATTCGTGACCTGCGTGTGTGCTTACTTCGATTTCTTTTGATTGAAGTGAGCTTTCATACTTGTAATTAACCCAATAAGGGTTAGCAAGCTTTTGTTTAAAGCGTGGTGCAAGATTTTGAATTAACTTACCATCTTCATTTGCAGTTACCTTGCCGTTACCTCTGCGAGTTACTGTGTAAGAAGAAAGCTTTGCACTCTGACCTTCTAAAAGGTCTGTCATTTCAACACCAAAAGCTAAAGCACATTTATGAACAAATGAGAAAGGTAAATCATCCTCACCTTTTACAAATGATAAGTATTCTTCTAAAGATACCTCTGATTTTTGTGCCATTTCTTCTTCTGAAAAGCCGTAAATGCCTCGTAACTCCTCAATTCGCTCTGCAACCTCTGCTAACTTTTTTGTTACTTTACTGTCTGCCATTACAATCATTCCTTTCAAAATAAAAATAAATCTTAAAGAAATACACAAATAAAAAAACCGTCTCAAAGAAAAACTTTGAGACGGAAAACAAATCCGCGGTACCACTCAAATTGCAATAATAAAATATTGCCACCTTTAAGGTCAAACAACCCCTCTGCACTAACGCTGCAGTTTTTCGGAAGAAGCTTACTCATTACTTTTCAGCCCTTCAGCTCAGAAGTGATAGGTTTAAAGAAAATTTTGTTATCGGCTCACAGCAACCGCCGACTCTCTGGAAACAGTCATTTTCAACCGTCTTCGTCATCGCTTTTATTTGTGATATTCATTTAATGTAGTTACAATAGCACTTTTATTTTTCGTTGTCAACACTTTTTTTAAAATTTTCTCAACTTTTTCAATAAATTTTATGCTACAGATTTATTAAATGTTACAAAATAAAAGTTACACTCCTAACTTTAGTTGACACTTTTTTTATAATATGGTAAACTTTATAAGTTAAAATTTATAACAAAGGGGTTATTAAAATGGCTAAAAATTTAAAAGACATTGACAAGGCTGCTGAAAGCAAGGGTTCTTTGCTTGTTACAGTATGGCAGTTTGTTAAATTTATTGTTGTAAGTCTTCTTGCAATGGTAGTTCAAATCGCATTAACAAACCTTATTCCACTTATTCCTGCTGTTCAGGAAATGTATGCACAACCAATTAACATTCTCGGAATTTTAGATTACCCTGTTAACACAGATGCAACAGGTGCTATTATTTCTGGTGGTCTTGGTTATTGCATCGCATTCAACGTTGGTAACATCGTTGCTCAGATTGTTGCTTTCTTTGTAAACAAAGAAAAAACATTCAACTCAGGTGCAAATGTAGCAATCACTCTTCCAATCTACATAGTATTCACAATTGCACTTATTTTCTTCTCAGCTTGGCTTTCACCAACACTCAACACTCTTTTCTTAGGTTTCGGTTGGGCAGAAGCTCTCGCTCGTAACGCAGCAATGATGATTTGCTCTGCACTTCAATTCTTCCTCTACTTCCCAGTAGATAAAATCCTCTTCCATAAGAAGAAAGAAGAAAAATAATTCGGAATTAAAATAAAAAAATTCATCCTATCATTTTTAGTTTATGAAAACTTTAAATGATAGGATTTTTTTATTTTACTTAAACTGAGTTTCTCTGAATCCAATAATACTTGGTGATTTTCGTTCATTGAAAAAGTTATAAAAAATAGCCTGTGTTTCTTGTTTTGAGCATTTTTTGTTATAAAGCTTACCCTTACCGTTTTCGCCCACACTCATTTCAACCAAT
>JAZNUL010000139.1:0-21506 GCA_045592285.1 Acutalibacteraceae bacterium | reverse complement strand
TGGACTATCGTAGAGTTTTAAGAATCTGTCAAGATTAGCTTCATTTGTAATAATTCTTGGAAGACCAAAGATTGGGTACGGTGGGTCATCTGGATGAATAGCCATTCTTACACCACATTCTTCTGCAACAGGAATAACCTTCTTAAGGAATTTTTCTAAATTACTCCAAAGACCTTCTTCACCTATTTCACTATAAGCAGTAATAAGCTCACGAACCTCTTCTTGTGTGTAACTTGAATCCCAACCAGGTAAATGAATATCATCTTTTAATGGGTCAAGACCTTTCATCTGTTCCCAATACATAACAAGTGAAGTTGAACCGTCTTTTGCTTCTTTGTCAAGCTGTGTACGAGTCCAGTCAAATACAGGCATAAAGTTATAGGTAACACACTTAACGCCATATTTTGCACATCTTCTGATGTTTTCGCAATAAACCTCTAAGAGCTTGTCCACATCGCCACGACCTAATTTGATATCTTCGTGAACAGGGATTGACTCAACAACATCAAAAACAAGACCGTTTTTATCGCAATCGTCTTTAAGTTTTTTAATGCTTTCTTCGCTCCACACCTCACCAGGCTTTACGTCATAAACAGCAGAAACTATTGAACGCATACCAGGAATTTGTGAAATGTACTGAAGTGAAATTGGGTCATCTTCGCCATACCAGCGAAATGAAAGTTTCATTTTCATAAGTTTTTCTCCATTCGTTAAAATTATCAAATCAGTTTAATCTCTTTTTCTCTTTTCTCAATATAAAGTGAATTGTTTCTCAGGCAATTCACCCTAAGATATTGGGTATTAATTCTCACTCAATATCCAATATCATTTTAGCAATTTTATATACGTCACCGCAACCTAAAGTTATTACCAAATCGCCTTTTTTAATATTTTGCTTTAAGTAGTCGGCAACCTGTGAAAATTCAGGGAACCACACAGAGCCTTCAATTTCATCGGCTAAATCCTGAGTTTTAATACCAAATGTATTAATTTCTCTTGAGCCCATAATCTCAGTCATCACTACTCTATCAGCAATAGAAAGTGCTTCACCGAATTCCTTTAAAAGCATTTTTGTTCTGCTGAAAGTAAATGGCTGAAACACAGCCCACACTCTCTCGTAGCCCATTTTCATAGCCGCAGAAAGAGTTACCTCTAATTCTTTTGGATGGTGAGCGTAGTCATCGACAATAACCGCACCGTTATATTCGCCTAAAATTTCAAATCGTCTGCCCGCACCTTTGAAATTATAAAGGCTATTTTTACATTGTTCGAACGTTGCACCACAATACATACCGGTAGCAACTGCACAAAGAGCATTTAAAATATTGTGTTCACCTGGTACGTTAAGCTCTATTTCGCCTAATTCTTCACCATCTTTAAACACAGTAAATTTTGCAAATGCACCGTGTACCCATTCTAAATTTTTGTAGTAATAATTATTTGTAGCATCGCTACCAAAGGTAATTTTTTCTTTACCAGTAATTCCTTGAACGCTCTTTATAGTGTTTTCATCATCACCATTAAAAATTATAACCTTTGACATAGAAGCGAATTTTGTGAATGAAGCAATTAAATTATCAAGAGTTTTAAAATACTCCATATGGTCGCAGTCTATGTTAAGAATCACGCTTACGTCTGGTGATAAATCAAGAAATGTATCTTTATATTCACACGCTTCACAAACGAGTGTTTCGCTTTTACCTACTCTGCCGTTAGTACCAGTAAGTGGTAATTTACCTCCTATCACTAATGACGGGTCAAAGTCATTCTCAATAAGAATCTGAGAAATCATAGAAGTAACTGTTGTTTTACCGTGAGTACCGCAAACACCGATACAATTATTATATTTTCTTGTAACTGCACCGAAAAGCTTACTTCTTTCAAAAGTAGGAATACCTTTAACCTTAGCAGCAACTAATTCAGGGTTATCTGGAAGAAGTGCTGCGGTAAAGACTACCATATCTGCACCATCAACATTTTCTGCCTTCTGACCCAAAGTAACAGGGATACCTAAATTTCTTATTCTTTTTAATGTATCTGTTTCATTATTGTCAGAGCCAGTTAAATAATAGCCTTTTTCGTGAAGAATTTCAGCAAGTGGGCACATACCACTACCGCCGATTCCTATAAAGTGTATTCTTTTTGCATTTTCTAATGCTTGTTCTATATTCATAAAAAGAGACCTTCTTATATTAAAAAATATTATTCAATTTATTATACTACATTTCCCAGTAAAAATAAACCATTTTTACAAATTTTTCACATAATTTTATTGTATTTCTTTAAACTTTTTAGCAAAATTGTTCCAAAAACTCCACAAGAGATTACTTCACCTATTCCGACAGTTGCAAAGAAATAAAAGTAAGTACCATCTAAAGAATAAACAAAGAGAAGCACAAATGGTACGATTATTGCATTCGCTAAAATTGGTGGCACCAACGATAACAAATTATGCTTTCTTAAAAGATATGTGCCAATAGCACCTATAAGAGTTGCAAGACTACCGAAAACAACGTCCCACAAAGCACATCCTGTAAGAACATTTGCTAACACACAGCCTATAAAAAGTCCTGGGATTGCGAAAGGTGTAAAGACTGGCATTACACAGAGAATTTCTGAGAGTCTCACCTGAATAGCACCACTTGCAAGACCTAACGTATTAGCAAGATAAGTTAAGACAACATAAAGCGCAGCAACTACTGCCCCCACCGCTATACCGCGGATTTTTTGTCTGTTTTTCATTTTTTGTCACTCCATAGTTTTGATTTAAGTGAGGATGGTTTCGAACTCACTATTATTTATTTTATCATTTATTGAAAATAAAAACAACAATTATATTGACTTATTCTTGTAAAATGTTATTATTTAATTGTACTATTTTTAGAAAAGTTATAATTTCATATAACATTTTCAGAAAGGTGAATTTTTATGATTAACATTACTGTATGGAATGAGTTCCGTCACGAAAGAGAAGATGATGAAGTAAAGGCAGTTTACCCTAATGGTATTCACAACTGCATTAAAGATTTTTTAAGCAAGGATGCAGAATTAAACATCCGCACTGCAACTCTTGATGAAGAAAACTGCGGACTTTCAGATGACGTTCTCAATTCAACTGACGTACTTATATGGTGGGGGCACTGCCATCACGATAAAGTACCAGATGAATTGGTTGAAAAGATTTATAACAGAGTTATGTGCGGTATGGGCTTTATCGCTCTTCACTCTGCACATTTTTCAAAGCCTTTCAAAAGACTTATGGGTTCAACTTGTTCTTTAAAATGGCGTGATGGTGACAGAGAAAGACTCTGGTGTGTGCTTCCATCTCACGAAATTGCTAAAGACGTGCCAGAACAGATTGTTATTCCTGTTGAAGAAATGTATGGCGAACGCTTTGACGTGCCAACACCAGACGAGCTTATTTTCATTGGCTGGTTTAATGGCGGTGAGGTATTCCGTTCAGGTTGTGCTTGGAATAAAGGCTTAGGTAGAGTATTCTACTTCCAGCCTGGTCACGAAAGCAACCCTACTTACCATATCCCAGAAGTGCAGAAAATCATTACAAATGCAGTTCATTGGGCAAACCCTAATTTTATTGCTAAAGAAATTGAATGCCCGTGGGTACCTTCTCAGGAAGAAGAACTTCTTGGAATTGAAAGTTGAAAATTGAAAGTTGAAAATTTTGGAAACGCTCTGCATTTGATTGTAAAAACAAGTGAATAAAAAACACTTTATCCTATCATTTAAAGTTACACTAAACTAAAAATGATAGGATAAATTTATTTTTTAGCAAACAAATTATAATCGGCTTTGCCCGTTAACTTTCAATTTTCAACTTTAAACTTTCAATTAATTGCGTCGCAGACCCACAATTCTGCATTTTACATTCTGAATTCTGCATTATTTAACACGCTTCGCTACCACCACAAACCTACCGTCTTCAACGTGGTAGGCACAGCAAGTTAGCGTTATAAATTCATCACCGAATTTGGCTTCGACGCCTGTATCAAAAACTGACATTTGTTTTATGTTACTATACCAATAATCAAATTCTTCATAGGTTTCAGCTTCAAAGAATTTATAGAACTTAAACACTTCATCTGATTTATTATAAACCTGAGAACGAAAGACTGAAATAACTTCATATTCTCTTTCTTCATAGAGAGACGAGAATTTAATAATTTTATGTTCTTTCATATAATCTTCATTTTCATAGTCACTAAGGTCGCCAAACATCTCGCCTGATTTCATTGTATGACCGTGAATAATCAGGTTGGTAGAGGGCTTTTTACCGTTTTCGTAATCAAATTCCTTTGCTCCAACACCAGCTACAGAGTCACTATCTAAAACAAGTGAGCCGTTAATGTTTTCTTTCTTTTCATAATCGTGGCTCATATAGTAATTTTCATCTTCAATTAACTGCATTACAGGGTAATCAATTTTTGTGTCATCTATAGTAAGCCAACCTACAAAATCATTGTTACCTTTATAAAGTTCCTGAAACTTTGGCAATATTTCATTTTTCACAGGTTCTTTTATCTCAGACTCTGTCATTTGATTTTTTAACGCTTCTTGTTGTTCTTTCAAAGCTTTATCGGCAGAATATTCTCTATAAAAATTAACGCTGAAGCCAATTAATGAAACAACAAATATTGCAATCAACACATAAAAAAATGGTCGTTTTTTCATAACTCTTCTTCCTTTTAAAATACTACAATTATGATAGCATAAATTTCAACTTATAGCAACAAAAATCACCTTGCTTTCGCAAGGCGATTTTTTTAGTTTTTAGTCTTCTTTTTTCTTTTTAGAAAGAACTAATGCACCTAAGCCACTGGCTGCCATAACACCAAACCACAAGGCACTTGTGCTTATAACACCTGCTTTTGGAACTTCGTCTTTAGAATTGTCGTTTGTTACATTGTCGCTGTCTGGAATAACTGGTACACCTTCAGAAACACCGCCTGATGCACCATCATTAGAAACTTCAACATCGTTATAAATAATAGCGTAAGTTGAGAAGCGGTCTGTACCAAACACTAACATACTTGTTGCTGCATCATAAGTTGCATCAAGAATTGTTACGGCATTTTCATCGCCATCGTGATATCTTGCAACCTTATAAATACGTTCAACTTTTAAATCATTATTTATAAGAGATTTTGGAAGTTCAAGTGAAACATAAATTTTACCATTTGTTGTTTCAATATTCTTTTCGTAATCACCAATTTGTTTTACGAGCTGAATATCAATAAATGCGCCTAATTTCTGTTCACCAAGAATTTCAACAATAGCCTTTTTCTCTTCAGTGTCAATCTTATTTTCGATTTCTTCTACCTTAAGAACAATCTTAAGGTCTAAACCTGAATCAATTAACTCTTGTTCTTCTTTAGTAACTTCAATTTTTGAAACAATATTTTCTGTTTCTGTCACTGTAACTGTTGCTGAGAAACTATTATCTTTATTCACAGGAACTGAAGCTACAAGCTTATCAATATCAGTAAGATATGTATCACCACAAGAGCAAGTGTATTCTTTTACACCCTTTTCTGTTGCTGTTGGTTGCTTAATAATTTCACTTGTGTAGCTATGTTCAGAAACGTAAACTGCTTCAACGTAACCAGTATCTGCAAGTACCATTTTAACTGGAATTGCTTCGTAAGTATAGTAATCTTCACAAATACTTGTCATAACAAAATTGCCGTTTTCATACTTCAATTCACGATTTATACCAAAACCATCACAACTGAAGAAATAAACCTTTATTTCTTTTGCAGGAGCGTTATAAAGTGGTGATGATTCAATATCAAGTTTACCGTCAGCAAAGAATACGTTTGCTAATTTTTTCGCTTGGGCAAGTGAAAGAATTGCATAATCGCCTTTTTCATCTTCGCCTGTATTCTCGTATTCGCCGATATAATCCATAGTGGTACAAATAGAAAGCGCCTTATCTACCGCTGAACCTTTAATTACAGAACCTTCTAATCCGTGGAAAGTTGTGCCGAAGAATTGTTCTGAATAACCTTTGTAAAGCCAAACTGAAGCTTCGTCAAGATTATAAGCGTGATTAATCATATCAAACCATCTATTAGAAGAAAGTTTGTTACTTTCAAGAACTGTACCGTCAGGTAATGTGAAGTAAGCAACAATATCTTTATATGCAGTTCTGTCATCATTAACGTTAAAGCCTACAGAAATCATTAAGGTACCTTTATCTGTATACAACTTGCCACCACAAAAGTTTTCACCGCCACTGCCGATAACAAAATCTTTTGCTGTATATTTTGTTTTGGTTCCGTCGGCAGCAGTTGTAGTTAAAATAAATTCGTTTTCACCACTGATTTCAATAGCTTTAATATCATTTTTTACAACTTCAATATCAAAGGTTGTTCTTGCACCCTTATATTCAGCATAGGCTTTGTTTTTACCAACAACATATCTGTTTTCATAAGTCCAATCGCCAAAATAGGCTGAGAAATATCCACCATCTACTGTTTGATTATAAAAAACATTTTTATATGTCTTCTGAGTACCATCTTCATACTTTACAATAAGTGTGTAATTTACTGCATCATGTAAATAACAGAAATACTCTTTTTCACACTTAGAATCCCATTCCCAATTACCACAATGCGCTTCAAGGAGTGTACTTTCAGGAACAACTGTAATACCAGTAATTGCAACCTCTGGTTTTACAATGTTAAATGTGTAGTCACACTCAAAATTACCAATATATGCTTTTATAGTATTTTCACCAACTTTAAATGGCGAATTAAATTGGTCTGACTGGTCTAAGTTCATATCGTAATCAAAAACTCTGAAGTATTCACTATAAGAATAAGTTTCAGATGTTCCATCAGTATAGTTTACAGTTACCTCTGGTAACGTTTCATCCACATCATAACAGAACACTTCTGTTCCGTCATATAATTCGTCCCAATGACCATTTTGTTTTTCAACTAAAGCTTTAGTTGCTTTAAGAGAAAAACTTTTTATAGGATTTTCTATAATCTCAAAAGTAAATTCACACACAACACCATTTAAAAAAGCATAAGCTGTATGCTTACCAACGGTTAAAATATTTTCTGAGCTTTGCCTTGAATCAATAGAAAAAGTATAATCAAGCTGACTTACTTCATAAGAATTATATTTTTGAACATTACCATCAGAAAAAGTGACTGTTACCTCTGGAGATGTAGAAAAAACATCGTACTCAAAATATTCTCCATTAAAACTGCCAGACTCATTTTTTATTAATTTTTTAGTTGCCACCACTGAAATAGACTTAATAGCATTTGGTTCAACTGTATAATCAAAAGCACATTCACAGCCCTTAAAATAAACTGAACCCTTATGTGTACCTACACCAATCTTGTTTTCTCCACTCTGATTAAGTAACAAATAGAAATCATTCGGGTATTCATTTTTTATATAATCTAATGTATAAGTTTCAGCAGGCTTATTCTCATCTTTATAATTGATAGTAACTTTAGTTTCAGTTTCATCCAACTCATACCAATATCCATTACCTGTAAAATGACCCGATTTATATTGTTCTAAAGGAGGTGCATCTACTGTAATGCTTTCAACAGGTGTTTCTACAATATTAAATGTATAAATACACTCGCATCCCAAAAAAGTTACAAGCTGAGTGTTTTCACCTTTAACAAACTGATATGATGGTGTTTGTTCACATTTAAAAACTGGAAAGCTACCAAACACTTCTTCACATTGAGAATAGCTGTAATCTTTTACCGTTCCATTTGTATATGTAACAGTAACAACAGGATTAGTATCACTCAAACTATAGACACAGTAATCACCATAATCTTTGCAGTTATGTTCATAAATTAAATCTTCTGTTGCTTCTAAAGAAATGCTCTGGTATGGATTTTCAACAATCTCTAATTCAAGGGTTGTTCCAACACCCATATATTTGACAGTTATAGTATTAGTTCCAACAACGAGGTTATTATAATCAAATAATAAATCTTCACCTGTTTTTTCTAAAAGATTGTTTTCAGAATTATAACTGTAATCATAAGTAGAAGAAGTACCATTTTTATAATTTACAGTAACTTTAATATCAGCAAGAGATACATCATAGGCAAAATCGCTACCTACAATATTGCCCTCTTCATCTGTCACATCAATAAAATCACCTGAAATATTTTCAGTTAAACTATTATTTGCAACAACAGAAATACTTTCAACAGGATTTTCTTCAATAGTAAAGTTTATTGTTGTTTCAATAGTTCTTTCATCATAAGTATATAATGACACATCGGCTGTGTGCGAACCTACACCCAATTCATTTGACTTGCTCTGATTTGCTTCAAAATAATACGAATCAAAGTATTCGTAAACATATTCCCAAGCAACTTCTTTAGTACTACCATCAGAATATGTCAACAACATAGTTGGCTCTGTTTCTGCAATATTATAATACCAAAAAGGGTTATCTAAATCGCCAGTATCTTCACAACCATTATAGTTTTCCAAAAGCGATTTTGTCGCAGTAAGCTCAACAGCTGTAATAGTTGGCTCACCTTCAGCCGCTAATGCTGTTAAAGGTGTGCTGAACCACACGCCCCACAAGAACAACACCGCTAACGCTAAATACATTGTCTTTTTCATAAAATCATCTCCTAAAAAGCAGATAGTTATTCTATCTTACTTTTCAGTATAGCATTGTTACTAAAATTTTACAATGCACAGATGTTATAAAATACACTTTTTATTTTTAGTGAAAATTAAATTTAGTGATGAGTGCAAAGTGCTGAGTTTCGGGACCTGCGGTCAGCATTATATTATTAGTGTATTTACAAATTGAATGTGTCAGCACATAGGTAAGTTGGTAATCAGTGAGTCAGTGGTCAGAGATTAGAATAAAACAACTACATTCTTTCATTTATTTTTAATGATAGAATGTAGTTATTGTTATACATATTTAATTATAATCAAGGCGAAGCCTTCCGAAACTCAGCACTTCTAAATTGTTACCGTAATCAATCCACAAGTAATGCAGAAGTAAGCAAGGTAAATACACAAAAGAATTGCCCCCTGCCAGCGCATAAACTTTCTTGTTATAAAAGATGGAACAAGGGTAAGAAGAGTTACTACTACACAGATTGAAATATCTATTGCCGCTTGTTCCCAATTAAGAGGCAACAATCCACCTGAAATAAGTGTTGCCAAAGGTAAAATTAAAGTAAGATTTATAACGTTCGCACCAACTATATTACCGAAAGAAACTGAATACTGTTTTTTAGAAAACGCTGAAATAGACGTAATAAACTCAGGTAAAGAAGTGCCCAACGCTATAACTGTTGTTGAAATCACTCGTTCGCTAACGCCGAAAATTTTTGCAATTTCACCACCTGTATGTACTAAAAGCTGTGAGCCTATTACCATAAATACACCACTCAAAAGAAATTTTAAAACATCCTTTTCGTGATTTCTTCTTTTTAAAATTCTCGCTTCTTCATCTTCATCATCACGAGATTTATATTTAAAAACATCCGGAACGTGATTTTCATAACCAGACTTTATATTTTGAAATATAAATGCACCGAATATTAACAACAATAAAATTGCACTTACAAAATCAATTTCTCTTTTAAAGCCACAATAAACCAATACACCAACGGATATTAACATCAGTACACTTTCAAAAAGGTAATCTAACCTTTTGAAAAGCGTTGGCATATAAATGAAAGAAATAGCAATCATAACACAGAAATTTGCCGTTACGCTACCAACCGAGGTACCAAAAGCCATATCTGGTTTTTGCTGAATTGAAGCAAAAACAGAAACGAAAATCTCTGGTAACGTTGTTGCAATACTTACAAGCGTTGCACCTATTATAAATTTAGGTATTCTTGCACTTGTTGCAACACGGGTAGCACTATCAACAAAAACATCGCTACCCTTTACGGTTAAAGCAAGACCTATTGCGAATAAGAATACCGCTAACGCTATTGTCAACTTTGCCACCACCTTTTTAATAATATTTATTTAAAGATTATTTTATTTCTTCAAAGACATCTGCAAGAGCTTTGGCAATTATACCGTGACCTGCTGCTGTTGGGTGAACACCATCAGCGAGCCAGTATGTAGTTTCAATATTCTTTGATAATTCATCAAATTTTTCCTGTAATGGAACAAATTTTAAATTATATTTTTCTGCAACCGCTTTTACTGATTTTGCTCTTAACTCAGTTTCACTTCTGAACTCACTCCATTGTTCCTCTGTTGCTGGTCCTTTTAAAACGAATGGCTCAAGCATAATTATTTTAATTTCTGGTAAAGCCTCTTTCACTTCTTCAATGAGCATAGAAAGAATTTTCTTAAATTTTTCATTATCAACACCATTTTGCGAAGAAAGCTCGTGCCATACATCATTTATACCGATTAATATACTCATATAATTAGGCTTCAAGTTTATAATATCACACTTTATTCTTGCATAAAGGTCAACAACTCTGTTACCACTGATACCTTTATTTATAAACTGATATTCACCTATATTCTCGCTGAGATATTTTGACGCAACAATATTCGGATAGCCAAAACCAAAATTGTTAACATCCTCACGTTTTCTTTCTGCATCTGTAATTGAATCACCTTGAAAAAGAAAAGTTTTCATAACTATACCTCCGGTATTTTGAATTGAAAATCATACAAGAATCGGCTTCGCCGTATTCTCGGGTTCTGCCACTTTAAGAAGATAATCTCTGTTAACAAGTGCACCCATTTCTAAAAGTGCATTTATTGACGTGTCGTAAGCTAAATGTGGCGTGTTATTTTCTTCACTTAAATGAGCAAGAACAAATTGTGTTGTTCCTTTATTTACTAACGCTCTCAACACTTCTGCACAAGCATCATTTGAAAGATGCCCTTTATCTGAGAGAATTCTCTTTTTTAATTCAAAGTGATAACTGCCGTTTTTAAGCATATTAACGTCGTGATTTGATTCAATATAAACAAGATTACAGCCTGTAATTGAATTTATAATTTCTGGCGTTACAATTCCTGTATCTGTCGCAACAGCCACCTTTGAACTACCATCACTATTAGTTACTGTATAACCTCTGCCATCTGCACAGTCGTGAGATGTTTTAAAAGGCTTTACAAACATTCCGTTTATCTCCACGCCCTCGTCATTCAAAGTAAAATCTGTGTGACAATCAGTTAAAACACCTTTTTTTCTTAAATTTAAAAGTGTACCAGAAGAAGCGTAAACTGGTATATTATTTCTTTTTAAAAATACTGAAAGCCCTGCAACGTGGTCAGCGTGTTCGTGGGTTAAAAAAACTGCTTTAACTGCACTTTCTTCTACGCCGATTTTACTTAGCATTTCTCTCGTTTGCTTGGCACTTCTGCCTACATCAATTAAAATTCCGCTCTTACTTTCGCCTATGTAAACAGAATTGCCGCTACTTGATGAAAATAGCGGACAAAATCTTATCATATTAAATTACTCCTCGTCGAATACTTCGCGCTCAATATCAACACCAACAGCTTTGAGTTTTTCGACAATTTTTTCGTAACCTCGGTCAATTAAATTAACGTTGGTAACTGTTGTTGTACCTTTAGCCATCATACCCGCAATAACCATTGCAGCACCAGCTCTTAAGTCATCTGCTTCAACAGGTGCACCTTTAAGATTTTCAACACCTGTGATAATTGCAGTTTTACCATCAACAATTATGTTTGCACCCATTCTTTTTAACTGTTGGGTGTATTTGAAACGATTATCCCAAACGCTTTCTACAACATAGCTTGTACCTTTACAAGTTGTGAGTAGAACTGCTATTTGTGGTTGCATATCTGTTGGGAAGCCTGGGTGTGGTCTTGTTTTTACTCTGCAAGGATTTACTCTCTGCAAATCTGAAATAACACGAACACTCTCGTCGCCCTCAATAACAGTAACGCCACATTCTTCTAACTTGCTTGTAATTGACTCAAGATGCTTAGGGATAACGTCCTGAATTGTAACGTCGCCACCAACTGCAGCCGCCGCTACCATATAAGTACCCGCTTCAATCTGGTCAGGAATTATAGAATAAGTGCAACCGTGCATATTTTGTGTTCCACGAATTTTGATAACATCAGTACCAGCACCACGAACGTCAGCACCCATTGAGTTAAGGAAGTTTGCAAGGTCAACTATATGTGGTTCTCTTGCAGCATTTTCAATAACAGTGAGACCTTTTGCTCTTACTGCTGCTAACATTACGTTAATTGTTGCACCAACTGAAACAACGTCCATATAAACAGATGAACCCATTAAATCATCTGCTGTTGCGCTTACAACAGCACTTTCAGTGCTTACAGTAGCACCTAACGCTTCAAAGCCTTTTATGTGCTGGTCAATTGGTCTTTCACCAAAATAGCAACCACCAGGCATTGAAACACTTGCTTTGCCATATTTACCTAAAAGAGCACCTAAAAGATAATAAGACGCTCTTAATTTACGAGTCATTTTATCTGGAATATTCTGAGAAGCATCAACGTTTTTACCGTCGATTATTACTACACCCTCTTCTGGTGTTTCAACTTCTGCACCGATATGACGTAAAATTTTTATCATCATTCTGACATCACTGATATCAGGAATATTTTCAATTCTACAAGGACCATCAGCAAGAATGGCAGCAGGCATAATTCCTAAAACTGCATTCTTTGCACCGCTGATTTTTATTTCGCCGTGAAGCTTATTACCACCACGGATTACAAATCTTTCCACGTGCGGCACCCCAATCAATTTATTTTTATATATCAATAATAAGTAAAATTCAAAGTTAAATCATAAAATGACACACAAAGTCACTTTTAATATTATATCACTTTTAAGTACAAAATAAAAGAGTAAAATAAGTGAATAAAAGTAGTAAATATTATAAATTTACAGTCGTTTTTTGTAATCAATATACAAAATTTTCTTTTTTCTTCTAAAAAGTAAATTTATTGTGGTGTGATTGCATTGGTGGTTATGAATTTCACACCAAGATTATAAAGTTCCTCTAAAACTGTTAAATCGTCAACAGTCCAGGCACAAAGTGTAAGACCCTGACCAATTGCTTTTTTTATTACTTCTTCATCGTTCTTTTTGTGATTGAATGCTAATTTATAATTGTTGTTTTTACTTATCTTTATATTTTCTTCTGTAATTTCTTCTACTAAATACCAGAGTTCTATTTTCGCATCAAGCTCTCTTACTTTTTTTATCATTTCACCTTTAAAAGAAATAATAATTGCATTCTCTTTCAACTCATATTTCTGCAACAAATCTAATATTTCCTGAAGTTTCTCTTTACTTCCGTTTTTAATTTCAATCTGTGGAATAATTCTCATATCCTTACAGATAACAAGATATTCTTCTAACGTTGGAATTTTTTGATTAGGGTAGTTATCAACATTAACGCCGTTATCAATTACATATTGTTGTAACTCTTCATAAGTTGCATCTTCAATATTTTTATAACCATTGGTTAATCTAAATATATTATCATCGTGATAAATTACCCATACACCATCTTTGGTTAAGTGAACATCACATTCTGTAGCGTAAAAGCCATATTCCCCTGCCTTTTCAAATGCAACTAACGTATTCTCGGGTGCAATACCAGAAAACCCACGATGTGCTGTGAGTTTAACGTCTTCAATATTTTCTAAATTACTATCGCTTAATTTTTTTATTTCTGGTGCTTCATAGCCTAAAAACAAATCTGCTACATACACTCCACCAAAAATTATAATCGCAATAGCAAGAAGTATTGATAATAGTTTCTTTTTCTTCATTCAAGTATCACCTTTTGTAAAGTTTATCATAATTTCAAACATATTTCAACAACTAATCCCTAACATCTATCCCCTAAAACTTGATATAAAAACTAACGCCCCGACTACAAGTCGGGGCGAAACAAAATTAATCTATTAGATTAACTCAAGAATGCACATCTCAGCAGCGTCACCGCGGCGAGCTTCAGTCTTGATAATACGGCAATAACCGCCGTTTACATCTTTATATTTTGGAGCTACTTCGTTAAAGAGCTTTTTAACTACATCACTCTTAGTAATATAAGATGCTACTTGTCTTCTATTGTGAAGATTATCTTCCTTAGCAATAGTGATCATTTTTTCAGCCATTGCACGTACTTCTTTAGCACGAGTAACAGTAGTTGTCATCTTACCGTTTTCGATAAGTGATGTAACCATGTTACGAAGCATAGCATTTCTATGGTCAGTTGCTCTGCCAAGTTTTCTTGTTCCGGGCATCTATAACACTCCTTTGCCGAAAATAGGGACTTATTCGTCCTCGTCTTGAAGAGTAAATCCGAGAGAAGCTAACTTGTTTACAACCTCATCAAGAGATTTTCTACCAAGGTTTCTAACTTTCATCATATCGTCTTCTGTTTTGTTAATCAAATCTTCAACAGTGTTGATTCCTGCTCTCTTGAGACAGTTGAATGAACGAACTGAAAGGTCGAGTTCTTCAATTGTCATTTCAAGAACTTTTTCTTTTGCACTGTCATCTTTAACAACCATAATTTCTGTGTTTGAAACCTCATCAGAAAGGTCAACAAAGAGATTAAGGTGCTCTGTAAGAATTTTAGCAGCAAATGAAACAGCTTCTTTTGCAGAAATTGTACCATCTGTCCAAACTTCGATTGAAAGTTTGTCGTAGTCAGTAATTTGACCAACACGAGTATTGTTAACAGTATAGTTAACTTTTAATACTGGTGAATAAATTGAGTCAATAGCAATAACACCGATTTCTGGAGCTAAAAGTTGCTTATTTCTGTCTGAAGAAACGTAACCTCTGCCTTTGTCAGCAGTAAGTTCCATAGCAACGTGAGCGCCATTGTCAAGTGTAGCTATATGGTGGTCTGGGTTGAGAATTTCAACTTCAGAATCTGTTTTAATATCACCAGCAGTGATTTCACCAGAGCCGTTTGCTTCGATATACATAATCTTAGGACCGTCTCCGTGAATTTTAAGAATAACGCCCTTAAGGTTAAGAACTATTTCTGTAACGTCTTCTTTAACGTTTGGAATTGTTGAGAATTCGTGAAGAATACCATCAATTTTAACAGATGTAATTGCATAACCCGGTAATGAAGAAAGAAGTACACGACGAAGGCTGTTACCTAAAGTTGTACCAAAACCTCTTTCAAGTGGTTCTACTACAAACACACCATGTGCTGTTTCTTCCATTGAATCAGAGAACTCAATTCTTGGTTTCTCAATACCGATCATACCAAACCCTCCTAAATTTTACACAGTTTAACTATGTTGATTAGTAGTTCTTTGCCAGAGCAAAGCTCTGGCCTAAAGAGCTTTATTATTTTGAGTAGAACTCAACGATAAGGTGCTCTTCGATAGGAGCTTCGATTTGCTCTCTATCAGGAAGGTTGATAACCTTTGCTGTATTAGCATCGCTATTTCTCTCAAGCCATGTTGGAACAGGACGTGAACCATTTGCTTCGAGAATGTTTTTGAAAGAATCTGTTGAAGCAGATTTTTCTTTTATTGAAAGAGCATCGCCTGGCTTACAGAGGTAAGAAGGGATGTCTACCTTACTACCGTTAACACAGAAGTGACCGTGAGTAACAAGTTGTCTTGCTTCTGCACGAGAATCTGCCCAACCAAGAAGATAAACAATGTTATCTAAACGGCTTTCACAAATTCTAAGAAGGTTTTCACCTGCTTGACCTGGTTTCTTTTCAGCCATAAGGAAATATTTGTGGAATTGTCCTTCAAGGATTCCGTAGTAACGTCTTGCTTTTTGTTTTTCACGAAGTTGAAGACCGTAACCAGAAATCTTTTTACGAGCCTGACCATGCTGACCAGGAGCGTAAGAACGGCGCTCTAATGCGCATTTGCCTGTATAACATCTGCTACCCTTTAAGAAGAGTTTTTGACCTTCACGGCGGCAGAGTTTACATACGGCACCTGTATATCTTGCCATAATTCGTTCCTCCTATATGTTATACACGTCTTCTTTTTGGTGGACGGCAACCATTGTGAGGAATAGGAGTAACGTCTTTAATAAGAGTAACTTCAAGTCCTGCAACTTGTAATGCTCTGATTGCAGCCTCTCTACCCGCACCTGGGCCTTTTACATAAACTTCAATAGTTTTCATACCGTGGTCAACAGCAACCTTTGCTGCTGTTTCTGCTGCTGTTTGTGCTGCGAAAGGAGTAGACTTACGAGAACCTCTGAAGCCCATTTCACCAGCACTTGCCCAAGAAACTGCGTTGCCTTGAGTATCAGTAATAGTAACTATTGTATTATTGAATGTAGATTGGATATGAGCCGCACCACGTTCAATATTTTTACGCTCACGACGTTTGCGTGTTCCTGCACTTTTTTTGCCAGTTGCTTTTGTAGCCATTCTAATACCTCCCAGCCTTATTTCTTCTTGTTAGCTATCGTCTTCTTAGGACCCTTACGAGTACGAGCGTTTGTTTTTGAACGCTGACCTCTTACAGGGAGACCTTTACGATGGCGAACACCACGATAGCAACCGATTTCAACAAGTCTTTTGATATCGAATGCTGTTTCACGACGAAGGTCACCTTCAACCTTAACGTTGTGGTCGATATATTCACGTAATTTTGCTACATCATCTTCTGAAAGATCTTTAACTCTTGTGTCAGGATTAATGCCTGTAGCAGCAATAATGTCGCTTGCAGTCTTTGGACCTATACCATAGATATAAGTAAGACCGATTTCAATTCTTTTGTCTCTTGGTAAATCAACACCTGAAATACGCGCCATTTGTCAGTTGCACCTCCAAATATGGTTTACGTCAATTAGCCTTGACGCTGTTTGTGCTTAGGATTCTCACAGATAACCATGATTTTTCCCTTGCGTTTAATTACTTTGCATTTTTCGCAAATTTTCTTAACAGAAGGTCTGACTTTCATTTGAATACCTCCTAAAATTTAGCTTTCGCTTTTATAAATCATTTTGAACGCCATGTGATACGCCCACGAGTAAGGTCATATGGCGACATTTCGACTGTAACCTTATCACCTGGAAGAATACGAATGTAGTTCATTCTGAGCTTTCCAGAAATGTGAGCAATTATTTTATGACCGTTTTCAAGTTCAACTTGAAATGTAGTATTAGGTAATGCTTCTAAAACTTTACCTTCAACTTCAATCATATCGTCTTTAGACATAACAAATACCTCCGTTGATTAAATCTCGTTTTTCAATCTGTTCAATTCTTTTCTGAGTCTTTCGTTTCCTATTAAGAAACTCTCGTCGATATCAATATTAAGCTTTTCAAGATGCTTAGGATTTTTTAACTTGGGTTCAGTTAATTTATGTTCCTTACCATCTGAAATATAAACTTTGTTATCGCTGAAACTCAGAACGACTGATATTTTGTCCTTATCTCGTCCTTTTATTGAACGAACTATGTTACCTCGTTTAAACATCTTAAAGCCTCGTCATAATTAACGGACCGTCACTTGTAATAGCAATTGTGTGCTCAAAGTGAGCGGAAAGTTTGCCGTCAGATGTTTTAACAGTCCAACCATCAGACATATTTTTTACAGATGCTTTGCCCTGATTTATCATGGGCTCAATGGCAATTGTCATGCCGGGTACCAAACGGATTCCTCTTCCGGCTGTGCCGTAGTTTGGTACAGAAGGTTCTTCGTGGAGATTAGTACCTATACCGTGACCAGTATATTCTCTAACCACTCCGTAGCCACGTTCTTCGCAATAGCTTTGAATGGCATATCCTACATCACCCAATCTGCCGCCGGAAACCGCCTTTTTAATGCCTACATAGAGGCTTTCTTCTGTAGTTTCCATCAGCCGCTTCGCTTCAGGTGAAACATCACCTGCACCGAAAGTGGCGGCAGTATCACCGGTAAAGCCGTTGATACAGGCTCCGAGGTCGATACTTACTATATCGCCTGATTTTATAATGCGGGATTTACTCGGAATTCCGTGAATAACCTCATCGTTTATGGAAATGCATGCAGAAGCAGGAAAACCGTTGTAGTTTAAGAAAGTCGGGGTTGCGCCCTTACTTTCTATAAACTTTTTAACGATTTGGTCAATCTCAAAAGTAGAAACTCCTGGTTCGACCGCATTACCTGCAATCTTAAGTGCTTCAGCAGAAATTCTGCAAGCCTCAAGCATAAGCTTGATTTCGCGTTCATTCTTCAGCACTATCATGCTTAATCCTCCAATACCTTAAGAATTTCTGCTGTAATTTCGTTGATTGGTTTTGTACCTTCAACTATACGGAGCTTGCCGCATTTTTCGTAGAAATCCTTTAATGGTTCGGTTTGTTCGTGGTAAACATTTAATCTGTCAAGAACTGTTTCAGGAGCATCATCCTTACGGATTGTAAGCTCACCGCCACAGCTGTCGCAAACGCCTTCAACCTTTGAAGGTTTATTCTGGATGTGGTAAGAAGCACCGCAACCTTTACAAGTACGTCTGCCTGACATTCTGTTTACAACGTCTTCATCAGGAACTTCAATATCAACAACCTTGTCAATAATGATTCCCATATTATCGAGAGCTTCAGCCTGAGGGATTGTACGTGGGAAACCATCAAGGATGAATCCGTTGTTGCAATCGCTTTCAGCTAATCTTTCCTTGATGATGCCGATAACAACATCATCAGGAACGAGTTTACCTGCTTCGATAAATTCTTTAGCCTTAAGTCCCATTTCAGTACCATTCTTAAGAGCAGCACGAATGATGTTGCCTGTTGAAATGGTTGGGATACTTAATTTTTCTGAAATAACTTCCGCCTGAGTGCCTTTACCAGCACCGGGTGCGCCGAGAAATATAAGTTTCATAGCATTTATTCCTTTCTTAATTAATCAAGGAATCCCTTGTAGTGACGGAGCATCATCTGGCTTTCGAGCTGTTTAACAGTTTCGAGAGCAACACCAACCATAATGATGATTGAAGTACCACCGAGTGTAATGTTCATTTCAGCACCAGCCAAAGATGTTAATTGTGAGAATACTGTTGGGAACAATGCAACTACGCTGAGAAGTAATGCTCCTAAAAGTATAATTCTTGAAATAATTTTACCGATATAATCGGAAGTTGGTTTACCTGGACGGATACCAGGAATCATACCACTGTTTTTACGGATGTTGTTAGCCATTTCAACTGGATTATATTGAATTGCTGCATAGAAGTAAGCAAAGAATATAATCATTAAGAAATAGAGAACGCCGTAAACAACAGATGTTGGGCTGAACCAACCAAAGAATGTGTGCCAGAAGCTATCGTCTGAAAGCTTGTTAGCAACGAAAAGTTCAATTGTTGGTGGCAATGAAAGAATTGAGCTTGCGAAAATGATTGGCATAACACCGCTCATATTAACCTTAATCGGAATATGTGTGCTTTGACCGCCATACATTTTACGACCAACAACTCTTTTTGCGTATTGAACTGGAATTTTTCTTTCTGCATTATCCATCCAAACGATGTAAGCAATCATAAGGATGTAGCAAACAACTACAAATGGAGCAAGGAAGTAGTAAATACCACCTCTTGAGAAGTAACTGCCTACTTGTGGATTTGTACTGAAGAGCATTGAAGCTTCGGTAGGAATTCTTGAAATAATACCTGCGAAAAGGATTATTGAAATACCATTACCGATACCCTTATCATTGATTTGTTCACCGAGCCACATAACAAGTGCTGTACCTGCGGTAAGAACAAAGATAATAACGAGTGCCTGGAATACTTGTACAAATTTATTATCACCTGTGTAAAGAACATAGTTCTTTGCATTAAGGTAGATAAAGTATGCTGTACTTTGAAGAAGACCAAGTGCAATTGTTACGTAACGGGTAATTTTTGCGATTTTCTTTCTACCTTCTTCGCCTTCCTTTGAAAGTCTTTCAAGGTAAGGAATAGCAACAGTTAATAATTGAATAATAATTGAACTGTTGATGTAAGGTGTGATTGAAAGCGCGAAAATTGTACCGTAGTTAAATGCATCACCTGTCATCATACTTAAGTAGTTTAAGAATGTTGTTCCTGCTGTTGGGTCAAGAAGACCAGTTGCAGGCATATCTATAAACGGAACAGGAATGTTTGAACCTATTCTGTATAAGAAGATGATGAAAGCAGTAAATAAAAGTTTTTTTCTTAAATCAGGGATTTTCCATGCGTTAGAAAGAGTTTGAAACACGTCAAATCACCTCTGCCTTTCCTCCAGCAGCTTCAATTTTTGCCTTTGCTGCATCAGAATAAGCATTTACCTTAACAGTGAATTTCTTTGTGATATCGCCGTGAGCGAGTACCTTAACACCATCAAGTGTTTTATTAACAAGTCCTGCATTTTTGAGTGCTTCGATATCGATTACAGCACCATCTTCGAACTTGTTTTCAAGAGCAGCTAAGTTAACGATAGCGAACTCTTTACCGAAAATATTAACAAAACCTCTTTTTGGAAGGCGTCTTTGTAAAGGCATTTGACCGCCTTCAAATCCAGGACGCATACCGCGACCTGCACGCGCCTTTTGACCTTTGTGACCCTTACCAGCAGTTTTACCCTGACCAGAAGCAGGACCTCTACCGATACGTTTTACTGACTTTTTAGAGCCAGCTGCGGGTGAAAGCTCGTGAAGCTTCATATTGAGCACCTCCTTGCTTATTCTTCTGTCACCTTAATAAGATGGGCAATTTTTCTGATTTTGCCTTGTGTCTGAGGATTATCAGGTTGTGAAGATACATCCCCAATTTTGCGAAGACCTAATGCATGAGCGGTGGCAATTTGGTCTTTCTTACTACCGATAAGGCTTTTAACAAGTTTAACGTTTAAGTTAGCCATTTAAGCCACCCTCCTTAATCTTTAAAATATTTTACAGATTTACCGCGGATGTTAGCAACTTCTTCTGCATTACGAAGTTGTTTAAGACCGTCCATTGTTGCACGAACAACGTTGCAAGGATTGTTTGAACGAAGAGCCTTCGCACGAATATCCTTAATACCAACTGTTTCAACAACTGCACGAACAGGACCACCAGCGATAACACCAGTACCTGGTGCTGCAGGTTTAAGAAGAACTACACCTGCACCGAATTTACCAATAACTTCATGTGGAATTGTTGTACCTTTAAGAGAAACCTTAACAAGATTTTTCTTAGCATCTTCGATACCCTTACGGATAGCGTCTGGAACTTCACCAGATTTACCGAGACCGAAGCCTACTGTTCCGTTGGCGTCACCAACAACTACGAGAGCAGCAAACTTGAAGATACGACCGCCCTTAACTGTTTTTGAAACACGGTTAATAGCGACAACTCTTTCTTGAAGTTCGTTTTCTTTCTGAGCTGTTTCGAATTTAGCCAAAAGTTATTCCTCCCATTCTCTTAGAAGTTGAGGCCGCCCTCACGAGCGCCTTCGGCCAAGCTCTCAACACGGCCGTGATAAATGTATCCGCCACGGTCAAAAACAACGTCTTTGATGTTTTTTGCCGCTGCGCGTTCTGCTAATAA
>JAZNUL010000138.1:0-42923 GCA_045592285.1 Acutalibacteraceae bacterium | reverse complement strand
CCAAGGTCACCGTTACCACAAAGAGCACCGGCAGGCAATTTTTCATAAGCTCCGTTACCCTGAAGCTTTTCAGGTTTACTTGTAAATTCGTTAAAATATGTGTTCATTTAATCACCAAGAATATTATAAATGTTTTAAGTTTATAGTCAAGTAAATAACAATAATTAAAAACATAAATGACACGAAAAGTATCACGAAAAATACTTTTGGAAACTTTACTTTTATTACTGATTTTGCTACTGTGAAGTTAATAAAAGAAAAGGTGGTTTTAATTTATGAAAAGAAAAAGTAAAATTAGATTTATTTCAGGTTTAATATTTATTACATTGTTTATTATGTGGACATTAGCAGTTGTTTCAGTAGATGTAAAGCCAGTCGGAGTAAATGAAACAAGTGTAGGGTTTGCTACACTTAACTTGTGGTTTCACAATTTAACTAAAGTGAATATGACACTTTATAATATAACAGACTGGGCAGGGCTAGTGCCTGTTTTTATCTGCATGGTTTTTGGTATGCTTGGATTATTTCAGCTTATAAAAAGAAGAAGTTTATTAAAAGTCGATTTTGACATTATAGTTTTAGGGGTATATTATGTTATAGTGATATTGGGGTATCTTGTATTTGAAATGATACCTATAAATTACAGACCGATTTTAATAAATGGTTTTATGGAAGCATCTTACCCATCGTCGACGACATTACTTGTATTATCGGTTATGCCAACAGTTGTTTTTCTATGCAATAAACGATTACAAAGTCAAAAAACCAAGAAACTTATAGAGCTTATAACAGTTGTTTTTTCTCTATTTATGGTAGTCGGAAGACTTGCTTCGGGTGTTCATTGGCTTACCGATATAATCGGTTCGTGTTTTTTAAGTGCAGGTTTATTTTACATTTATAAAGCAGTAGTTTTATTAAATAAAATTTGGAGTAAATAAAATGGAATTTAACGAAAAGCTTCAGGAATTAAGAAAAAACAGATGTCTTACGCAAGAAGAATTAGCAGAAAGCTTATATGTTTCAAGAACGGCAGTTTCAAAGTGGGAGTCGGGCAGAGGTTACCCAAATATAGAATCCTTAAAAGAAATTTCTAAGTTTTTTTCAATCAGCATAGATGAATTGTTATCAGGTGAAAAATTGCTTTTTATAGCAGAAAAGGAAAATAAAACCAATATAAAAAATATATGTGAGTTATTATTTGGTGCAGTTGATTTGTTTTATGTTTTGCTTATATTTCTGCCACTTTACCCTGATACTGTTAATGGTTTTATTTATTCTGTAAGCTTACTGAATTATACCGAAATTTCATCATTTAACAAAACGATTTACTGGGTGATGTTTTTAGAACTTCTTTTAATTGGTGCTACAAAAATAATATTTGTAAAAATCAGAAAAGAAAAAGTTAATAAAGTGGTAACAATGGTTTCTGTTGTTTTAAATATTTTAATTATTTTCCTTTTTGCAATAACAAGAGAGGTCTATGCTTTAATATTAGTGTTTTTATTTTTAATAATAAAAGGATTGTTGATTTATAAATATATAAAAGCAAGTTGATAAATAACAAACAGATTGAAAAGGCTTATGAGTTGTGCTACAATTGTGATTGAAAATTTTTGAAGGGTTTTATAAAACTTTAAATTTGAGGTGGAAATTGTGAAATACAATCTTGTAGTTGTAGGCGGAGGACTTACGGGCGTTGCGGCAGCAGTAAGTGCGGCACGTGAAGGCTTAACAGTTTTACTTGTTGAAAAATCAGGTTGCCTTGGCGGAGCTATTTCAAATTGTCTTGTTTACCCATTTATGCCTTATTGGACAAAACCATATTGGGGTGAAGCGGCAAAAAATAAAAAATATCTTTCAGAAGGTATTTTTAAAGAGATGAAAGAACGCCACGATAAATATGTAACTGATTGCAAGGACCACGAATTTAACTCAGAATATTTTAAAATTGTGCTTGATGATATGACCACTGAAGCAGGGGTAAATGTGCTTTTTCACAGTGTTTTAGCAGATGTTAAAAAGCAGGGTGAAAAAATAACTGCAGTAGAAATAATTGCTAAAAGTCAGCATTTTACAGTAGAAGCAGATTTCTTTGTTGATGCAACTGGTGACGGAGATTTATTCTACCTTGCAGGGTGTGACTTTCAGCTCGGCAGAGAAAGTGATGGACTTTGTCAGCCAATGACAACTTGTTTCAGAATGAGCGGTGTAGACCTTGACCTTTTTACAGAAGAAAGACCGAAATTACAGGAGCTTTATAAAGAAAAACAGGCTAAAGGTGAAATTACAAATCCAAGAGAAAATATACTCGTTTTCTTTGGTGTTGGTGAAGACGTTCTGCACTTTAATTCCACACGTGTAATTAAGCTTGACCCAACAGATCCGTTTGATGTAAGTAGGGCAGAGGTTATTGCAAGGCGTCAGGTTCACGAGCTTGTTTCATTTTTAAAGGAGCATTCAAAAGCCTTCGACGAAAGCGCACTTATTTCGATTGCAGTTAATATAGGAATTCGTGAAAGCCGTAAGCTTAAAGGTGTTCATATTCTCACTGCAGATGAAATTATTAATTGCACTCAATTTGAAGATTCAATTGCCCTTTGCAATTACGATATTGATATACATAACCCATCAGGCACAGGAACAAGTCACAGATTTTTTGGTGATGGCGAATTCTACACAATTCCATATCGTTCGCTTTTACCAAAAGAATATAATAATCTGCTTGTTGCAGGGCGTTGTCTTTCTGCAACTCACGAAGCACAGGCATCTGTAAGAATAATGCCAACATGTGCGTGTCTTGGTCAGGCGGCTGGTACTGCAGTTGCAGTAGCATTTAAGTCTGATAAAAATGCTCATACAGTTGACGTTAAGTCTTTACAAAATAAACTTTTGGAAAACGGTGCAGTGTTATAAAGGCTTCTGAGGATGAAAATATGAAAACTTATAAAAAAATAATTATAATTTTAACGGGACTTGCAATTCTTGTGAGTGGTATCTATTTCAAACAAGAGTTTTTCCTGATGATACCCTTATTTGTGTCACTTTTTGTTATGTCCTTTCAGTCAGAGGCTAATCGTATTGGCTCACTTATAGGTGCAATTAACGCAGTGATTTATACAGCGGCGTATTTATATATGGGTGTTTACGTTTCAGCGGCTTCCGCATTTTTTATGAGTGTTCCGTTACAACTTGCCACTTTCTTTAACTGGAAAAAGAATGCATACAAAAAAACCGTTATTTTTAAGAAAATGTCGGTAAAGATGAGGGTGATATCTCTTGTTTCACTTTTTGTATTATGGGGCATTTCGGCAGGCGTGCTGACTTATTTTAAATATGAATACGCAATATTTGATACTGTTACATTTTTATTGGGTCTTGCGGTGTCAGTTTTAACAATGTTAGCATATATAGAATACACTTATCTCTGGATAATATCTGCCTTTACAGGATTGATTGTAAACATTCAGATGGTTATAAATAATCCTAAAGAAACTACATATTTAATTTATGGCGTGTATGCACTTTATTGTGTAATTGTAGCATTTATAAACGTACAAAAATTTTATAAAGAACAACAAAACGAAAAGAAGAGTATTAAAACAGAGGTAGCATAATGATTAATGCTAATGATTACGGCTTTTTGCCAGAAAACGATTGCTATAAAAATTCTGTTGCCTTGCAGAAGGCGGTGGATTCTGGTGGTGAAATAGTAGTTTCACTTCCGGGGGTATATCCACTTTCAGAGCAGATTGAAATTGGCGATAATACAACACTTATTTTTAAAGAAGGTGTAATTGTACGCCGTTTTTTCAGCAGAACTGGTGCTACAGGTAACGCTTTTATAAATAAAGGTGCAAAAAGAAGTGAGTATAACAAAAATATAGAAATAAAAGGGCTTCATCTTGAATGCAATTTAGTTGAGAGTGATGATTACGGAGTAGATAGCAGAATTGTAGGTCTTCGTGCTCAGGTTGCTTTTATTTACGTAGAAAATCTTAAAATTACAGATTTTAGGTGCCACGGGTTACTTGAAAAGGATTACGCTATTCAGGTCAGTGCATTTAAAAATATATACCTTGAGAATTTATTTGTTACAGGCGACAAAGACGGAGTTCATCTTGGTTGGGGTAGCGGTTTTGTTATAAAAAATGGCAGATTTTGTACTTTCGATGACCCTATAGCACTTAACGCATTTGATTATTCAACCTCAAATACCCATGTTGGTTGGATTGAAAATGGTGTTATAGAAGACTGTTGTGATATCGATGATAGCACTACTACGGGGTTTTTCTGCAGAATTCTTGGTGGCGCCTGGTGTAAGTGGCAAAAAGGTATGAAGGTTCAGCATTCAGATACAGTTGCCATAAATGGCAGAACATACAGAGCGGTATTAAATCCGAAAGAGCCAAAGCTTTACACTTCGCTCACACCACCGACACATGAAAGTGGAATAAAGGAATACGACGGCATAAGCTGGGTTGTGGTAAGAGATACCGAAGAATTTAATTGCGGTTGTCGTAATATTACAATAAAAAATTGTAAGCTACAGAAAAAACGCAGTAGTGCCATTGCAATAAGTCTTAATTACGATAATTATGCAAGAAGCTACTATGAGGGATGCGAAGCTGTACCACAAAGTAATATAACGTTAGAAAATATTTCGGTTGAAAATGAGGTTGAAACACTGCTTCACTCAACTTATCCGACAGAAAGCGTTGTTTTGAGAAATATAGATTTTAAAAATTCAAAACTTTGCTTTGAAAAAGAAAAGAATGCAAAGGGGCTTATTTATCCCGAAGTAAATATTATTATGGAAAATGTTGTAATAAAAAAAGAAAATATTTCTTTATATAACAAAAAATAAACCGTCTTAAATGACGGTTTATTTTTTCTTTTTGAAGTAGGTTAAAGGTGTTTCACCAGTTTCTTTTTTAAAAATTCGTGCGAAGTTACAGGGGTCAAGACCAGTTGCAATTGCCGCTTCTGATATACTGCAATGCTCTTTTTCTATAATGTCACACGCCTTGCGGATTCTTAAAGAGGTAAGATATTTGTGTGGAGAAACTGCTGTTTTTTCTTTAAAGAGAACAGAAAAATAACTTCTCTCAAGTCCGATTTCACGGGCAATATCGTCAATATTTAGGTGCTCGTGATATTTTGTTTCCATTAAGCCAATAGCCTTTTCAATTCTGTCGTCGTGAGCAGAAGGCTTTTTATTTTTAAGAAGAATACCTAAGAATTCATATAATAAAGCAGTTTCTCGCAGGGTTTCACCACCATCACCCTTGCCCCATTCAGCAACCATTCTTTTAAGACACGAGCAAAGCTCATTAAATAATTCCTTTGGTGCAAAAGGCGAGTTTGAAGATATGCCCGCTTCTTTAAATATAAACCCGAGGTCGAGACCATCAATAGCACACCAGTAACCCTTTCTGGGATTTTTATTGTCGGCGGTATGAATTATAGCGTCACCTGGCAAAAGAATATAACAGTCACCAGGGGTTACCTCGAATTCATTTCCGTTAATAATAACTGAGCCAAAGCCCTCAACGCAACATTCTATAATAAATACGTTGCGGATAATCGGTCCGTAGCATTCGCCAGGCAATAAATCAAATTCCTTTTCACAATAAAGCACAGCAGGGGTTTGTCTGCCCATATATTTATAAATATTATCCATAAACCACTTCTCCCAACAAAATGACGAAAAAATCACACAAACAATACTTGAAATAACGTTTTGATTATAGCATAATAGTTAGTAAAGAACAATATTAAATAAAAACAAAATGAGGAGTAAGATTTATGAAAAAGAAATTACAAGTTGCAAACATTGGTATGAAATTTGGTATGAGCCACGTTGAAGGTGCGATGGACTGCAAAGATGCAGAAATTGCAATAATCTGTGACAGTAACGAAGAAAATCTTCGTTTTGCAGGGGAACGCTACAACATTCCAGAGGAAAAATGGGTAACTGACTATATGGATATTGTAAATAATAAAGATATTGATGTAGTTACAGTTGCAATTCCTGACCAGCAACACAAAAAGGTTTCTTGTGATTTGCTTCGTGCAGGTAAACACGTGCTTTGTGAAAAGCCTCTTGCATTAACCCGTGAAGATATCAGTGAAATCGTAAAGGTTGCAGAAGAATCAGAAGCAAAATTTATGGTAGGTCAGATTTGTCGCTTTACCCCTGCATTTGAAAAAGCAAAAGAAATCATTGAAGCAGGTACTTTAGGCGAACTTTATTTTATTGAATCAGAATATGCTCACGATTATATGTTGATTCAGGAGCCTTGGAGATGTGACCCACTTCGTCACGGTGTTATCGGCGGCGGATGTCATGCAATTGACTTAATAAGATGGCTTGCAGGTGACCCACAGGAGGTTTTTGCTTATGGTACACACAGACTCTTGCCACATGTTACTTATGATGATGCAACAGTTGCTATTATGAAATTCAATGAAAATCTTATGGGTAAGGTATTCGTTTCAACAGGTTGTAAGCGTGACTATACAATGAGAACTGTAATTTATGGTACAAAGGGTACACTTATTTGTGATAATACTTCACCAACAATGACTCTCTTTACCGTTGATGAAAATGAAATTACAAAAGAAGCAGAAACAATAGAAATTCAGGTTAATAATCATAATGCAGTTAAAGAATTTGAGGTTTTTGCAGATGCCATTCTCAATGATAAAAAAGTTTTAACAGATGCAACAGAGGGTGCAAAAACTGTTGCAGTATGTCTTGCAATAGTAGAATCAGCAAAAACAGGCGAAAAGGTAAAGCCGAATTATGAGTTTTAATAAACAAAGGGGCTGTAAAAAAAGCGCAGACCGCATAAAACTATATAGTTCAAGGGGTTCCTACAGGGCGGATAGCTGTAAGAACCCCTATAGATTATGAAAAAACTAAAATTTCAAAATTTTTTCGTTTTATACTACGAACAAATCTCACCTCTCGACGTACCTATGTACGCCTTCGGGCAAGCAAAAACAAGACTGAAGCCTTGTTTTTGTTTGATTTGTCCGTTCTGCATCTTTTTTTCCTATCCCCTACAAAGGACCTGTAGAAAACTTAACGTTTTTTTACAGCCCCTTTTATTTAATCTTTTATAAATTCCAGATAATTATTCATCTGCTCATCTGTTACTCTGTAATCAGGGTGAGAGCAACAAGGAATGGTAGGTTCTCTTCCATCTGAATAATAGAAAGGTGAGTCATTATCATTTTCCAGCGCTTTTCTTGTTTCTTCATTGTGATAATCGGGAATGTCGTAAGGAATGCCTCCATTTAAAACTGAACGATGACCTAAAATTGCAACAGAAGACATATTTATAGCAGAATAAATATCGTAAGGGAATTCAGGTTCACTGTTTTCTTTTAAGCAATCAATAAACATTCTTGCTACTATGTAGTCGCCACCACCGTGACCGCTTTGTTTAATGAATTCTTCGTCCTTGTCATTCCACTCGGGCTCATAAAAATTAACTTCTTCTTTTCCTTCAGGAATCGCCCAGTCGCTGTAACGAAGCATAATCTTGTCACCCATACCACGAAGGTTTTCAATTTGTCCGTTTACGCCACAGATTCTGTAAGAGTTACTGTGAGCACCAAAACCACCGCAACCTGTAAACTTAAAAACAGAGCCGTCGTCATTAAAGGTAGTTATAATTGCCGCTCTATCACCAACTTGACGAGCACTCGCTTTATCAGTGAAAGGTTCAAAAACAGCATTTGCTGAAACCCTTTTTGGTGTGGCACCCGTTGCCCACATTATAGGTGCAAGTGAGTGCGTTACATAATAAGTTCTCGGCAAATAGTGACGCCAGTGTTCTGGGAAATAACAGTAGTTTATAGTGAATTCTTTGTCGCTCGGTGACGCTGGATGGTTATATTCACCCTCTGCATAAAGAATTTTACCCAAGCTACCACCATCACAAACTTTTTTCATTTCTCTGTTAAAAATCATTTGCGGATAGTTTTCAGCAAGCATAAAAATTGAGTTTGATTTTTCATAAGCGCGAATTAACTCTACACCCTCTGCTAATGTTGAGTTGCTTATACATTCGCAAAATACGTGGATATTTTTCTCGAAACATTTTATTGCAAAAGGTGTATGCTCGTGAAAATAGTTAGCAATTACAACGGCGTCTAAATCCTGTTTTAAAAATTCGTCGAAAGTTTCAAAAACAGGTATGTTTGCATTTTCAAAACCGAATTCTTTAAGTCCCCATTTTGCTCTTGCATTATTGTTTTCACAAAGAGCAACGACTTCGCAATCGTTAATAAGATTTAAATTCTGTGCAATATTAAGCCCACGACCAGCACCTAAAATACCTATTCTGAATTTTTTCATAATAACACCACCTATATTTCGAATTTTAACAAATAATAAAAGTATAATCAATAGAAATTTTAATTTATTGATTATATTATTTTTATTTGTTATAATGACAATGAAAACACCAATAATAAACACAAAAACTACAGGAGATGTTTTTGTGAAGATAGTTATTATTGGTGCAGGTCATGGTGGATTACAGGCGGCAAAAGAGCTTTCAAAAGATGGATTTGATGTAACTGTTTACGAAAAAAACTCATCAGAAAAAGTAAGTTACGACTGGCGTGATGATGTTGAGCCAACTGTATTTGAAGAATTAAAAATAGTTCTTCCCGATAATAGCAGAAAAACAGGAAGAACATCTTTTGTTGCGCCATTTTCTGAAACTCCGCTTTATATGGAAAATGAAGAAAACGCAGTTGAGTGGAGCATAAAAAGAAATAGTTTTGTTTTGTTACTTGTAAAACTAGCAGAAGAAGCCGGGGCGAAAATTAAATTTAATACACTTGTTCAGAGTGTAATTATTGAAAACAATGAAGTAAAAGGCGTTGTAGTAGAAAATGAAAAAATTTTTTCTGATCTTGTAATAGATTCGAGTGGGATTGACTCATGCTTCAGAAAAGAAGTAGCAAAAATATTTAATATAACAGAAGAATTAGATGACAATGATGTTTTTACAGTTTACAGGGCATTTGTGAAAACAGCAGATGGTGAAAAATTACCAGAAAATCATAAAAAGAAAGTGTATTTAAAATATTTAGGAATGCCAGGAATTTCGTGGTGTATTTGCGAGCCAGATGGGCTCATTAATATTCTTATAGGCAGAGTTGGAGAAATGGCCGAAAGTGAATTTAAAAATGCGCTTACGAAGCTTAAAAAATCAAACCCAGTTATAGGTGATGAAATTGTAATGGGTGGTAAATTTGGGCGTATTCCTGTAAGATACCCTTTAACAAAAATGGTCGGCAAAGGCTACGTAACGGTTGGTGATGCCGCATTTATGACAATTCCGCTTACTGGCAGTGGGATTTCAAATTCACTAAGAGCAGGGCAGATTCTGGCAGAAGAAATTATTAAAAACAATTCTGTTTCTGTTGAAGTTTTGTGGAAATATCAGGTAAGATATTATGAAAAAATAGGTGCCGAGCATTTTTTTGTTGATTATATAAAACGCACACTACTTACATCAGATAATGAAGATATAAAATATATTTTTGAAAGTGGTATTATTACAGAAAATGATTTGTGTAATTTTTCAAGTGGAAATGGGTTAAAATTTACACCGCAAGAGTTTGTATTAAAATTACAAAAATGTTTGAAAAAATCAGGTTTTGTAATAACCATCCTTTCAGCCTTAATGAAGGGGATAAAAGCAAAAAATCAGGCGATGAAAATACCACATAATTACGATGAAGAAAAAATAAAATTATGGCAAATGAAGGTCGAAAGTCTTTTTAATTAGGAGTAAAAAATATGGAAAATTATGATTCTTTAAGAATTCTTTTTATCCGTCACGCCGAAACTAATTACGATGATTGGGAAGGGCGTGACCCGAGTGATGGTGAACTCACACCTTTTGGTGAAGAGCAATGTAATATTTTAGGCGAGAAGTTAAAGAGTGAAAAAATAGATGCATTTATTTCCAGCTCTTTACTTCGTGCTTTTAAAACTTGTGTTGGTGTCTGCAAAGCACAGGGTAATAACCCAGTAATTAATATCTGCCCTGAAATTATAGAGTGTGGCTGTACACCGGGGTATTACGGTTGCAGTGAAGAATATCTTAAAAAATATTATAAAAATGCAAAAATGCTTAAAAAGCTTTTTGGTACAGAAAAATATGATTTCGGTTGCGAAAGTATAGAAGATAATAATCTGAGAGCACAGAAACTCATAGATTACATAAAAGAGAATTACAAGTGTGGTCAGACTGTTGCGGTTTTCAGCCACCACGGAATGTTAGAATATTTAATTCCAACTGCATTAGGAATTAAAACCCGTGATTTTTTCTTTGCACTCGACAATATTTCTGTTACAGAAGTGGATATATGTAAAGATGGAAATATTGTTTTGCGATGCGTTAATTGTTAGGTTTTAGGTGTTGGGTTTTAGATTTTAGTTATTAGTTATTAGTTGTTAGATTTTAGGTGTTAGTAAAATAGGATGGAGCTAATTTTTTTGTTTCCTAACACCCAACACCTAACATCTAACACCTACAAACAAAATAGTTGCAATCTACACAACAAAGTAATATAATACCCATATATTACCACTTGAAAGGGATAAAAGAATGAAAAAGGTTTTTTCTGTAATTTTAGCAATTACTTTGCTTTTCTCAATGTGTATTCCAGCATTTGCAGTTGAAGAGAAAAGTGAGAGCAATTACAATGGTTTACCTGTAATTATTGTAAGAGGTATTGATTTTGCTGGGCTTACATACCCTGACGGCACAAAGGCGTTGCAGGTAGATGCTGGAGCAATAATTTCTACACTTCTTTCTTCAATGTTTATGAGTAAGGGAAAGCTTACAGATAGTATTTTTACTATTGCTAACGATATTTTGTCACCACTTGCCTGTGACAAAAGCGGTAACACTATTGAAGATATTTCTATGGTACAATATCATGGTTCAATGGCAAATCACCCTGAATTTGTTGCAAATCTCGTGGATAGTGGCGAAGAGGGTATTGTGAAAACTGCAGTAGAAAAATATGGTGCAGAAAATACATATTATTTCACTTATGACTGGCGTAAGCAGCCTAAGGATATTGCAACTGAATTAAATTCATTTGTAGAAGATGCAAAAAGAACAACCGGCAAAGAAAAGGTTAATATAATCTGTGCTTCAATGGGCGGTATGGTTACAACTGCTTATATGTATTATTACGGCACGGAAAATATAAATTCTGCAGTTTACCTTTCAGGCGCACAAAATGGTACTTACGTTTGTGGCGAAGCCTTAAACGGCAGAATAGTTTTTGAGAAGAAAGTTCTTGTGGACTTTTTAAAGAAAACAACAAACGGTAACTTTTTACTTACAATTCTTTTGAACGTTTTAAATACACTCGGTGTTTTAGATAACGTTACTGAGACTGTTAATAATATGGTAGCAGAAAGTTTCGACGAGGCAAACGACAGAGTTCTCCGTGATTGCTTTGGTACACTTTGTGGCTTCTGGGCACTTTGCCCTGACGCTGACTTTGAAAGCGGAGTGCAGACTATTTTCGGCGGTCACGAAGACGAATATCCAGTTCTTTTAGAAAAAATAGAAGAAACTAAAAAATTTGTTTTCGCTACAGAAGAAACTCTTAAAAATGCAAGAAATAACGGCGTTAAAATCTCGTTTGTTTCAAACTATAACGGAACTCTTGCACCAGTTCACCCAAAAGCACATTATAATGGTGACGGTGTTTTAGAAACAGAGTTAACTTCTAACTTTGCAGCTGTTGCACCATTAATGCAAAAGCTTTCTGGTGAGCAGATGTTAGCGGCTAATAAAAAATATCTTTCACCTGACTACGTAATCGATGCAACACCAGCACTTTTCCCAGATAACACCTGGTTTGTAAAAGATGCACCACACGTTGCAGCAGACTATGGCACAGAATTCAGCGTGTTTACTTTCACACTTTTAGAAAGCAACGTTCAACCGCATATTGATATGTTCGAAGAATTTCCGCAGTTTATGATTGCAGATGAAAGTCTTAATTTGTCTCCGTTGGAGTAGTATTAGGAAATAGGAATTGGGAAATAGGAATTAGGAAATAGGAACTATAGTGAGTTAATTCATCCTATCATTTTCAGTTGGTTTTTATATCAACTTTAAGTGGTAGGGTGATTTTATATTTAGACACTTGACACTTGCATACTTGTAACTGAATTTAATTTTAACTGTTGAATAAATTAAACGAGCATGCTATTATTTCTTTGGGTGATTACATGAAAAGGATGATAAGTTTAATTTTAAGCATAACTTTAATTGTGGTGCTTGTAAGTTGTGCAAAGGGAGAAAAAGCAACTTTAAAAGAAGTTTTAAAGTTACATTCAGCGACACCAGTTTCTGAACTTAATGAGTTTGATGAACTCATGATATCGATTGATAATAAAAGATATCGCATTAACAATGCAAATGATTTTGTTTCTGGATTTTGTGATGAATTGGACAGATACAGATTAGAAGAGATTGAAATAGAAAATTACAATAAAGATGTTCAGGATTATTATTTTTCATTAGATAAAGAATCTGGTTGGAATAGCGGTGTTGCTTTTTGCATAAATCAGGATGATGAAATACAAGTGCGCTATAATTTTACAAAAAGTAAATATTATAAATGCAAAGGTGTTTTTGATGAAATTACCAGTTTTTTAGCATCAGAGTTAGAGTATCAGGATAAACACTACTCAATAAAATCAACTGAAGATTATTTAGAAGAATACGAAATTTATGATGTAAAAGGAAATGTTTTAGAAAAAGAGAAAACAAGCGAATATCCATATATTTATTTACAAAGCGAAAATATAATTTGCAAATGGATTCAAGGTGGAACAGGGGTGCTTTCACGCTGGGGTAATTTTTATAACTTTAAAACTGGTGAAAAATCTCCCGATTATTACGGACAAATAGATAGTTTTGGTAATTTGGTCAGTAGTACAAACAGTAGGTCTGTAACCATAAGTGATATGTTCAGTGGAAAAGAGTTACTGGTAATTGACGATTTTAAAGAAGAAATTGCAGACCATGTAGAGTCTGTTATAAGTGCGTATTTTAATGAAGATGGTACAAAAATTGAAATTGAATACCATACAAAACAAGGCGAAGAAGCCACAGATATAATTGATTTACCAAGTGAAGTTTTAGAATATAAGGGAGATAACAAATAATGACACAAAGTGAATTATTAAATTATATACTCGAAAAAGAGAAACTTAAAAAAGAAGATTTGGCAAAACTTTTTGGAATAAGAAAGAAAAACCTTGAAAGAACTCTTAATGGTGAATTGTTGCTTACAAAAAGACAAATTAAAAATATTTCACAATTCACAAAGATTCCAGAAGAACTAATAAAAAGTGGAGAAGTTACTTTACCAGATTTACAAAATACAGGTGTAGTGTTTATTAATGAAGAACTTGTAAAAATTCAGAACACCATAAAAATTCAGGATTTTATTAGAAATAGATTTAAACTTCAATTTACTGGTTTATTTTTATTAAAACTATTCGTTTATTTTATTTTGATTTTTCTTTCAATTTTTGTTGGTTGTGCTTTTTATTCCGCATTTATTGAAAATATTGATAGAAGCACAACATTTTCAGCATTTTTTACGTTGGTTCCTTACTTGTTAGGCTTTGCATCAATAGTGCCAATCTTTAAAGTAATAAAGAAAGTGAATTTTAATGAAGTTAAAAGAGTGAAGTTATATTACTATTTTATAATCGTTGCAAATTTAATTTCTTTAATGAGTATTATTGTTTTAAATGCAAATCATTGGGGCTTTTTTATTAGTGGGCTTATAGGCACCTTCATTCCTTTAGTATTTTTAATTCTTGAAAACAATAAAAAATTCAATCAAAAGCAAATTAAAATATTATCTACAGTTCTAATTTTTGCGGCGTGTTTTGTCATAGGTGTAATTCCTGGTTATCCTGAAACAAACCGTGAAATGTATTTTGGAATTATTCCTGCAGTTTTAAATTTAGTTCTGGTTGCAACTCATATTTGTTACTGGGCTATTAAAGATTTATCTGAATTTTCAAATAAATTCCAAATGCTCAACGATAAAAAATGCTTGAAAAAGAAAAAGGTGTTGCGCTCACTTTTTTCAGTTTTACTTGTAACAATTATTGTTGCGGGTGGAGTTCATATTGCAAAATTGATTATTATAAAAGCATCAATGGATTATGCATTAGCTGATATGGGTAGTAATTTTGAATTTGAAAAACATTCAGAGTATAATAAGAGCAACATTGAATTTACAGAAGAAGACGAAACGATAACTGTTGAAATGGGTGAATTTACCTATAAAATTCCAGCAGAGCTTATAGATAAAACAAATAAAGAAATACAAAGTGAAAGCAATGAAATTTTGACTTATAAAAATGAAGCAGAAACTATAATGGTAATTTCAACATACCAACCAATAGATGAGCCATATCCATCTATATTTGAATATGATGAGAGTTTTTTTGCTTCTTCGGAAACAGACGAAGATAGTACGTTTGATGAGTCAATAGCTATAGGTGTTTCAAAATATGGAGAAATGGTAAAAAATGTACTTGTAGAAAAATATGGTTTTTATCCCAAAAATGACTATGAAAGCAGAAAATTGAGCGGAATGATTGATTTAGATGATATAAATTATTGGGATAAACAAGAAGTTAATTCCTTTGTGTGTCTGGCTATTTTTTATGCAGTAGCAACACCGATATATGATGAGTCGTATTTTTACGAAACAGAAGAAATCGAAGGTTATGTTGATATTCTTATAAATACGAATGAAGAAACTGACGAAATTAGTTATAGTTATATCTTTAGTTTTAATAAATGTGATTCAGATTGGCTCGATTGCAGATTAATGGTTCGAGTACCTGAAGAAGTTGCTTCAACCGACCTTGCTTATAAAATTATAAATTCGGTAGAAATAAAATAGTTGCAAGAGCTATATAAATGACAACATCCTATCATTTTAGAGTTGGTTTTATCTATCAATGAAAAATGATTGGATGTTTTTGTTTTTATTATCGTAGGGGCAGACCTTTGGTCGCCCGCTACAAAAAGTATGATTTTATATAATACCAAAAAGGAACAAAAACTATATTACACTCAATTGGTTTATTGTAAACTTGAATTTATTCCACTACTACGGGCGACCAAAGGTCTGCCCCTACAATTCGGGAAACAAACACATCTTTTTAAACTAAACTGTTGAATAAATAAAAGTGATGTGGTATTATTCTATTCATTGAAAAATAAAACCAAAGAAAGAAGAAGAAAAATGCTTGAAATTATAGGACAGGGACTCGGAATATTAGCAACTGTTATGACTATTTTAATGTTTCAGTTAAAAAACAAAACCCAGATGCTTTTAGTGAATATAGTATCTAATGCAGCAGTTGCGGCAAACGTGTTATTTATTAAAGGTGAGTTCAATTCAGGTGTAATAATCTGTTTGATTGCTATTGTTCAAATAATTGTTTCTCATATTCACGACAAAAAGGCCACAGCGGTTCCACTCCTTGAAAAAATAATCTTTTTGGTTCTTTACATTGCAGGCGGCTTAGTTGGGCTTACAGGTCCTAAAGAAATTCTTCCTATTATTGCTGCAATATTCTATATGTTTGCAATGTTCCAGAAGGATCCGCAAAAAATCCGTTATATTTTACTTGGCAATATGTCCTCTTGGGTAATTTATTTTATTGCTCCGTTCTCAACTTCAATCTTCGCACAAATTGCAGGAATTATTTCATCAGTTATAGGAATTTTAAGATACAGAAAGCAAAAAATGGAGGTTCAATGAAATGGGAGATATAATAAATATTGGTAAATCTTTCGATGAACTGTCAGAAAAAGAACAAGAAGAATTTATTGATAAATTTTTCGATGAAAAGTCAGAAGAAGAGCAAGTCGCGATTTTGATGAAAGCACTTAATAATTTACAGTTCAGTGGTTCTGTTAATATGCAAGATATAATCTCTGACCTTGTAAAATGTTTTAAAATTATTTTAAAAGAATTAAAAATTGACAAAGCAACAGAATTTACTTTTGTTGATTACGAATACCCACGACTTATCATAATAAATGGCAAAGAGTATGATTTAGATGGTGCTTTTGATAAAGATGAAGATGCAGGTGCCGCACTTTATGAAATAGATGCACTTATTGGTGATTTGGTTTGTGATTTTGGAATGAAATGCGAACAGATTTTAAAACTGATAGAAAAAGAAATAAAGAAATAGCAAAACCCGAGAAAGAAACGTAAACTTCTTTTTCGGGTTTTATTTTTTAGTTTATTATATTACCTATAAGGTTTACAAATTTTGCAGAAACTTTTTGAAAGAATGTATCTGCACAGGTTTCATCTGCTATGAATTCTACATCATCAGAAGTTTCAGCCGGTGCAAAGCGTATATGGTCAATAGAAAGCTCTGAATTTCCGTTTCCTGAAAAACAGAATTCTATATTTTTTATTTCGTTTAATTTTTCATTACCATAAACAATGCCACATTCATTCCCGCGTAAATTGAGTTTGGTTAAATCAAGAGTCATTTTGTGCCACTCTTTATCAGCAGGAATTGCAAAATCATTATCCTTGCTGTCAAGGATTTGCGGGGTGTAACTTATAAAAGAGTTTTTAATAAAGTTAACACCTTCAAAAGTAATTTCTTCATCACCATTATTTTTTACATAAAAACTAATAATTCCGTAGTTACTGTAATTAGTTTCTACATCGTTAAAGCTTACTTCTTTTTTCTCATCCTCGTATGTCAAAAGTGGTTTTACCGAAAACTCTTCATTTTGTGATTTTATAGTCAGTCCCTTTTCACCTGAAAATGCACTTTCTTTAGAAAAAGAAATTTCGGCATTTTCACTTGCCCAAGAATCATAAAATCCTGAAAATAAATCACTGTCATTATGCCAAACAGTTTCGCTGTCACAGTTAGTCCAAACGGCTTCTTTCCAATATTTAGTTGAGTAGCTTTTATCGGTAACAAACGGAGAAACAGGTAAAAGCTTTTCACCATTTTCACTTGAATAAAGATTTGCTGTTTCCGATGTTACACTATAAGCGTATGAAACAGCTTTAGGAGCTTTAACAAGATCGCTTGATACAGCAACAGTATTTTTATTTACAATTTTTGCTTCTGCTTCAACAAAAACTCCTGTTTCGTCGCAAACAGCAAAACCAAAAAGATTTTTACCATCACATAAAAGTCCGTCACCAACATTTTTAAGCGTAACATAAACTGTGTTATCTTTAATTTCAGTAGAGTCTATGTACGGAAGAGTGTACGTTTCTCGTTTTCCGTAAACAAGACCTAAAGCCGCTAACCCCATTCTTTCGCCAATATCTTTTTTGGGTTCAGGATGAATACAACCAACCTCAGCAAAGAAAGTAGGTGTGATGTCATAGGCGGTGACTACTGCTCGGCTTGTAGGTTCTTTCTCCTGAAATTCTGTAAAACCTATATTTCTTTCGGTTAAATCCGGAGCACCATCTGCATAGATATAAGGAGCTAATTGTGTATAAACAATCGGCATAGGTTCATCTTTGAATCCGAAAAGTTTGCTGTAGGTTTTATGAAGAGCTTCTAAAGAAGCAAAATAAAATTCAGAATCAAGACTGAGCATTATGTCTGATTCGCCCTGATACCATATTAAACCCGAAACGCTGAAATTATTAAGCGGAGCAATTCTCAGGTTGTAGTTAAGTGTTAAATCACGGTAAATGTCCTGAGTAGCACCCCAAGAGGATTTGTCTATATAAAATCCGGTTTCTGTAAGAGTATTTTTAATTTTCTCATTTTCATCTATTGCTTCTCTTGAAAGCCAGGTTGCAATAGGGGTACCACCTAACGGTGCATTAATAATACCAATAGGCACATTTAAGACATCAAGCATTTTGTTTGCAAAAAAGTAACCCACAGCAGACATTCCAGCTACATTTTCGCTATCACCTGTTATCCATGAAGCGCCTTTTACATTCTTTTGTGGAGAGTAGGGGAGAGTTTCGTAATAGCTTTTACCATCGATTGTGGCATCATAAGTTGGCATTATCATTGAGCGGATATATGGTGAAGCCTTAAATGCACTTAAATCCTCAAGGGTTCTTATAGTTTTTTCCTGACCTAAAGGATAGTGCATATTACTCTGACCGCTTGCAATCCAGAGTTCACCAAAAACAACGTTTTTAAGTGTTCTGAATTCTTTTCCATTTTCCTTAATTGTAATTGAATAGCTTTCAAAGCTTCCTTTGGGAGCTAAGAATTCAACAGAGAAACTGTTGTTTTCAGCCTTTGAAGAGGCGGTCAGGATTTTTTCATTTTTGCTGTTATAAATTTCAATTTCAATTTTACTTCCGCTGGTAGCAGTACCAGAAATTTTTGATATTGCATTTTGCTGGAAGAGCATATTATCAGAATACATATCGTAAAGATTTGCTTTTGTGTTAGAAGCAAATGCAGGTGTGCTTATGCACCCAAGTAAAATTGGTGCAATAAGAAGTGAAAAAAAGCGTGTTTTCATAATCAGAAGTCCCCCTTGAATAAATGCGAAGTGTCATTTATAAATTCAAAAACTGTGTCGCCATATTTATTAGTGCCTTTTTTATAAATTGTGACTTTTGTAACGCCTGTGTTTTTAAAGTCCAAATCATATAAAGGGCACTCTTTTTTGTAACCCATTAAAGAGAATACCAGATAGGTAATAAAAGCACCATGGCTGATAATGGCAATTTTTTCGCCCTCATGCTGATGTGTTTTTATATATTCGAGTGCTTTTTGGGCTCTCTCAAATAAATCTGCTTCATCACGGGTGCTGTTATAATAAAAAAGTGATTTTGTAGGGTCAATGCCATCTGCTAAAACAGCCTTTTCATTTATTTTATGTATCTCGGTAAATGATGAGTGACTATATTCTGGTGAAACACCAGCTTCGGTTAAAAGGGGCAACACCTTTAAAGTCTTTTCATTTGGTTGCTTTTTAATAATTTCAGTTGCAGTTTCTACTGCTCTTAAAAGAGCACTTGAGTAGATTGTATCAAATTCTACATTTTTAAATCTTTCGCCACAAGCAATAGCCTGTTTTTTGCCAAGGTCTGTAAGTCTCGGGTCGTGCAACTCTTCGTGTGAAAGTCCGTCAGTAATTCTTTCTATATTTCCCATACTTTGCCCGTGACGGATTATATAAAGCTCAAGCTCTATAATCGGTTTTGTGTCTGCCATAGAATTATTCCTTTATAATTTTTATTGTTTTAATTTCCCAAGGGTGAAACTCTAATTTGCCATCTGTAACAGATTTTAAATCGTTACCAAGTAAGTCTGTTTCTGCAACAATTTTACCGAAAGGAGAATTGATTTCAGCAGAAGAGTTATTGTCAGAATAATTACAGAAACGAGCTAAAATATAATCATTTTCAGGGTAAAGTGCAGTTAAAATGACTTCTTTATTATTTGTTTTAAAATCAATAAATGTAGTGTTACTTAATTCACCATTTCCTTTGTTTACAGTAACGGCAACTAATGGCTGAACGTAGCAAAGAGCATTTTTGTGCAATTCCACGTTACTCATTTCAGCACCAAATGGCATAATAGCAAATTCATTTTCAAAAACACCCTCTAAAATGCGAGTGCCACACATATATTCATTTGAATAAATAAGTGGAATTAAAAGGTGGTTGCCATTAACTGCAGAACCCATACAACCTTTGTTAAATACCGCAAGACCATTTTCTTTGTCACGAAGGCAAAGCCAGTAAATTCCGTGGAAATATGTTGTGTTGTTAAATGATTCTTCAGGTGAAACTTCTGTGTCAATAAGAATATCGTCATTCGGGTACCAGTATTTTTCAGTTTTTCTTAAATCACCATTCCACTGGGAAATTGAGTAAGGTAAATCGCGGAACATTTTACGGTTTTTACTTAAATTCACGTTAAGAGAAAGGCAAAGCTTATCTTCGTGGTGGTGACCGTTAAGTGTAAACGGAACAGGTCTGCCCTGAGTTACGTCAGTTCTGCCAACAAGCTCATTGTTCATTGTAACTTTTGTTTTGCAGTCAATTCTTTTTGAATTGCCAACAAAAGTCATTGTGAATTCAAATGGAATTCCACCAATTTCACCTTTTTGTGTTGCTATAGCGGAATTTTTGAAGGTTTCAACAGTCCATTCACCTTTTGAAGCAGAATCAACACCATTAATGTTACCTGTGAAAAGCTCACCTGTGCCGTTACCAGTTAAAACCTTGTCAGTAGCAAAATCTTTAATATATGCAATACCTTCTTCGGTTAACTTAATTTTATAGCAAGGTGTGGTGAGTTCTCCGCTTACTTCGTTGTAGAAGAATAAATTATTGTTGTCAGAATTCACTTCTTTCAATGTGAAACGTTTAATTGTAAAGGCAGGAACTTCTATTTTTGCTCTAATCGTCTTTTTATCATTTTTCTCGATTATTTCGCATTCGAGTTTTTTGCTACCATCAAATACAGCAACGTCAGTTTCTACTGGAATTTCTATGTATTCACAAATGTCAAACGAATGGTGATTTATAACAACAATGGAGTCACTATTTTTATCGGCAAATTTTTCTTTTATGTATTTTAAAGAGTTATCTTTAACAAAAGCAGAAGCGTTTAATGATGTTGGAATAAATCTACGTGACAGGTCTAAAAGTCCACAGATTGTAACATCGTGGTGCTCTGCTGCGAGAATATATTTCCACGCTTCTTCACTTTTTTCTTCAAAAGATTTACCACCAAGAAGACAAGAAAGCGCGTTAAGTCTTTCGGCTTCTACTGCGTTTACCTCACCCTGACGGCAACCATTAAAAATCTCGTTACCACAGTAGCCCCAAGGCATCTGCACGTGGAAGTCATTGTCAGTTGTGCAGTATTCGTCAACTGGTTCACCATAAATAGATGGAACATCTTCAAGAAGTGCATATTCGTAATCATCGTGTTTTTCAATTTCGGCAGTAACTTCCTCTATAGGTTGAGTTAAATCGTCATATCTTGAAGCTAAAAGTGGCGAATATTGCTTAAACATTTCTTTAAAATCTTCTAAAGAATAAAGGTCAGAATCAACTGGCCAACGTGACAAAATCCAGTTGTCAACAGTTGTGCAGTTGTAGCCTCTGCCTTGCTTGTCGTATGTTGGTACTGCGGGAATTTCTGTGCCGTCTTTACCTATCCATTTACCCCATGCACTGTCGTAAGTTTTAGGGTAACCGTAACCCATAACGTGAGAGCGTAAAAGAGCCGCTTTGTAGCCACACTGAGAAATAAGCTGGGGCGTCTGGTTATTTAGTGCAAATTCTGAAATTGCATAAACATCAGGTGTTTTATTAAAATAATGCAAGTTTGTTTTTACTGCGTAAGAGAGTTGACGAGCATTTGACTCGTCATTTATTGTGAGTGACAATGGCTGACCATAAGTAGTAGCACCAAGACCAACTCTGTCGGGATATTTTTCTAATAATTTTTTAATTAAGTAAACAACCTCTTTATCACATTTTGAAAATTCATCAAATGTGAAAGATTCATAGTCAAGACCGATTCTAAGTTTTGGATATTTTTCTAACCAATCAAAGATTTTTAAAAGTCGTGGTTTAACTTCGTTTTTCCATAAAACATATCCACCATGGTCATAAGTTAAAATGTAGAGTTTTTTGTCACTCATGAAATCACTCCAGATAAATTAATATATACATTATATCATTTTATAAAATAAATTAAATAATTAGTTGTTACAAAATTTTATATAAATATATGGTGATTATGTAAAATAAAAAATCCCCGAGAACAAAAAACTGTTTTCGGGGACTATTTTTAGTTGAATGATGGTGGTGTGCTTTTGAATTCTTCAAAATTACTGTCCTTTGGCGACGGCTCTGACATACTGAAATACATTTTAGCAGCCTTGGTCGTGCCAAAATCCTGATTTGAACCGCTATTCTGAACTTTGTTGAATGCTTCGCGGAACATAGCGTTGTGTGCTTCTTCTCTGTTTAAAAGAAAATCAATAGTTTCTTTAACTTTTTTATCGTCAATTTGTCTGTAAAGATATTCATAAACTACTTTGGCTCTCTGCTCAGATGCAATGTTAGAAAGTAAATCTGCACAGAGGTCACCAGTTACAGTAACATAGTCACCAGTCCACGAGTAGCCAGAAGCATTTATTAACCCGGGGTTAAGTCCTAAAAGAACGTGAGTCTGAATTTCTCCTGCAGGCACTTTAGAAGCATCAACATCGTGACCATTTAAAAGATTAATAGTCTGCGCAATCATTTCCATATGACCTAATTCTTCAGCGGCAATATCTAAAAATAAATCTTTTATTTCAGGGTCTTTAATTCTGAAACTTTGTGACATATACTGCATTGCGGCTTTAAGTTCGCCATTTGCACCACCTAATTGCTCTTGCAAAAGTGCAGCATATTGCGGGTTTGGTCTTTCAATTTCAACAGGGTGAAAAAGTTGTTTTTCGTGTTTGAACATAATAACACTCCTTTAGGGTGAAATGAGTTATCCGAACCTGCCTAAAAGCGAGTATTTTCAAGTCTTTTCGGCGTTTCGGTTTTGCAAGGCGTCAGCCTTTCTTCGCCCTCAACACCAAAAATCCAATAAAAATCTTTCGCTTTATAGGTCGAAGATTTTTTATAGAACGGATTTATGGTCAATCAAGGCAAAAACGGAGCGAATCCTTTACGGATTTGCGAGTATTTTAACGAAGAGTGAACGGAAATCCGTCTATAAAAAACATGGTTCGGATAATTCCTTTCACCCTAAGTAGTGTTATTATTGTTACCAGAAAATAGGTGAATATTAAAAGGACTTGAAAATCAAGTCCTTTTTGGTTTGAATTTTTTAATGATGATTATCCCACCGACAATAAAAGCGATGCCTATAAGAATCTGAAAGATTGAAAGAATCAGAGCAAAACCTGATATTGAACTATCAAAAAAATTGAATTCGAAAATAGGTGCTATGGTAAAAATGTTTATAACAATTCTGTAAATTCCAAAAAGTATTAAAACAATGCCAGAAAGCCAGCCGTATTTTTTAAAGAATGTGCCAGATTTATTAGAAATATTATCTACACAATCATCAATTTTATCAGCGTACTTGTCAAGCACAGAAACACTTGGTGAGTCGCTTTGTTGTAAAAACTCAGCTTTGTTTTCATCTAAAAGAAAATCAACTGTTACATTAAAGGTATCGGCAAGTGCTTTTAGTTTTGTAATTTCGGGTAGAGCGTCACCTGTTTCCCATTTACTTACTGCTTGTCTGGATACCCCGATTTTTTCAGCTAATTCTTCTTGAGAAAGTCCATTCTTTTTTCTGTATAAAGTTATTTTTTCATATAATTTCATAAAAATCCCCCTTGTGTGATTTATTCACTATAGAAAATATATCACATAGAGGACTTCTTTTCAATAAAGTTTAACTTGAATTTCCGCAACTGGTGGTTGCAAGTGAATGGAGTGTAAAAATATTTTGAAAAATTTTAAAAAATATGTTGACAAATGAAAAAATTGGTGTTATATTATTTAAGCACTTGCGAGAGTGGCGGAATCGGCAGACGCGCACGTTTGAGGGGCGTGTGGTAATCCCGTACGGGTTCAAGTCCCGTCTCTCGCACCAAAATGGCAGAAATCTGTTTTTCAGGTTTCTGTCATTTTTTGTAAAAAGAAAGTTGTGGGGGACTTGAACCCCCTCGGCGAAGCCGAACACAATCGGGTGTTCGCGAAGCGAATGATGGGCAGAGCCCATCAAGTCCCGTCTCTCGCACCAAGGAGCTTCGCAATAGCGAGGCTCTTTTTTTATTTTATAAGGAGTTGCAATATGAAAACAAAACGAATTTTAATGTCTGTTTTAGGTGTTATTGTTGGTGGAATAAGCGTTGGCTTTTTTAAGCTTGCCGCTTTCGGTGTTGACCCGTTTCAGTCTTTTATGAGTGGTATTGAGAAGTTAATTCCAATTGATTTTGGAACACTTTACGTTATAGTAAATGCTTGTCTTTTACTTTTTGCACTCGTTTTTGATAAGCACTACATAAATATTGCAACAATGGTGAATTTGTTTTTATTGGGCTACGTTGTAGATTTTTCTCACAACACCTTACTTACAATTTTCCCAGAGGCTTCTATGGTAGTGAGAATTGTGTGTTTCATTTTCGGCTTTGTTGTTTTGTGCTTTGCTTCATCACTCTATATGACTGCAGACCTTGGCGTTTCCACCTATGACGCTATTGCTCTTATTCTCACAAATAAATGGAAATTAGGCAAATTCAAATATATAAGAATTGCAACTGATTTAGTTTGTGTTATTTTAGGCGCTGTGCTTTTCATTCTTGGTAAAGGTGAAATAAAAGATATACCAACATTTATCGGTGTCGGCACAATTCTCACTGCATTCTTTATGGGTCCGTTAATAGACTTTTTCAATCGCAAAGTTGCTATACCAATGTTAAATAAAAAGAAATAAAAAACGAGTGGGTTTTCAGGGAATGAAAACTCACTCTGAATTTTTAATGTAAATCTTTTTAAAAATAGATAATAGAGAATAAATAAAAGATAATAGAGAATAGTACAAAAGCACATTTAATACAAATGTATTCTTTATCTATTCGTTATTCTCTATTATCTCTTATCTTAGCCACCTCGTGTGTCGCTTTTGGTGCAGAGAATGGGACTTGAACCCACAAGGTATTGCTACCATTAGAATCTGAATCTAACGCGTCTGCCAATTCCGCCACCCCTGCAGATATGAAGTAAAAGGTAAGAGTGAATAGTGAAGAAGTATAAATACCACTATTCAACCTATAGCATTTTAACACAATAAAAATTTATCGTCAATTGAATATTGTAAAATAATGTAATATTTATTATAATAGCATTAGATGAATTTCAGAGATAACCTATCATAGAAAGGGCGGTGACTAAGTGAGCAACAGAAAAATTAAAGATATTGTGTTGATTTCACTTTTCAGCGCCATTATTGTTGTTTGTTCATTTATCACCATTCCCGCTGTTGTTCCCTTTACTTTGCAGACCTTTGCGGTGTTTTTATGTCTTAATATTCTTGGTGCGAAAAAAGGTATTATTTCTATTTTGATTTATATATTTTTGGGCGTTGCAGGTTTACCTGTATTTTCTGGCTTCAATGGTGGAATAGGGGCGCTTTTAAATGTAACGGGCGGTTATATTATTGGCTTCATTTTCTCGGCACTTATTTTCGGAGTTGTTACTTCCGTGCTTAATAAAAAACCGAGAAAAATTATAAAAATAATAGCTTCATTTGCAGGTCTTATTGGGTGTTATATTTTCGGTACACTCTGGTACATTTTATTATTTATTAAAAATGGTGAAGCAATAAACTTTATAAGTGCTTTTACAATATGTGTATTACCATTTATAATTCCAGATATTTTAAAAATTGTTTTGAGTGTTGTAATAAGTGAAAAAATTGCAAAGATAGGGGGAGAATATGTCAGATAATATTTATAATGCATTAAATTTATCTAAAGCTTTCCCTAAATGTAAAAAAGTGCGTTTTTTTCAAGCGTGTGATTGGAATAAGCATTCGTTAAGCTTTAAAATGCACCGAAAGAATAAAGTGATTTCAAAGAAAAAAGCTTTAATAGATTTTGAAGCATTTAAGTTTGCTATTGATAATCTTTATGTGGGTAAACCTGTTCATGAAAAATCCGGAGTGGATTTTGAAGAGATTTATAAAATAATAGAAGATTATATCAATTCATCAGAAAAACTTACAACAAAAGATTTATGTGAAAAATATGCAGAAGTCTTTGAAAATAGATTTGTTGATAATCATTTTCATTTTAGGTTACCTATGGATAAAGATAATCCTGCAAGATTACCAACTCGAAGAAATTATTTACCATACTTTACAGATATAATAGTCGAAAAAAACGCTGAAGAATATTGCGTAATTTCATCTGAGTGTGAAAATGTAAAAATTGGAGATGTAATTGAAGATACTGGGTGTATGTTTGAAACATTACCACAAAATAAAAAAATACGATTTTTTGTTGGTGTGCGCTCCTGGGAAAAACGCGAGAGTATGGAAATTGTTTGTAATAACAAAACAATTACAGTTAAGCTACATCTTTGCAATGTTGCAGAAAGAGAAAAGCAGGATATAGTTTTTTCTCATTATAAAAATAATGAATTTGATATTGTTAGAAGCAATACTTTTGATTCATTTCTTGATAAAACCACACCACAAGACGCGGTATTATTAGGAAAAAGTTTAAAAAACAGCGAGACAATAATTTTTGATATGCATCATAATGGTGGAGGGAATTCACTGTATTCTGCTGAATTTATTAAAAGTTTAAATGATTACTGTGAAGAAGCACCTTACACTTCAATAGAGCTTATGACTCCTTTACATAAAAGAACAGAAAATAAAAAATTAAAGGAATGGATAATACATAGTAAAAATAATATAGATTTGAAAAAATCAACATTTAATGGTGAAATGATAGTTTTAACTGATTATTATTGTGCATCATCAGCAGAAGAAACGATTAATTTTACTAAGTCTCTGAAAAATGTAATAAGAGTAGGGACAAATACAAATGGTTGTAATTGTTTTACTAATTTGTGGGTGTGTGTTCTGCCAAAAACTTATATGGCGATATTTTTACCGAATGTTACATTTTTGGATATGTTTGAAGAAGGCAAGGGGTTCGAACCAGATTATTGGCTGGACACAACTGCACCTTTAGAAGAAATTAAAAATTGGTTAAAAAATAAAGTATAAATTAAGGAGTAAATAATATGCAAGAATTTTTTAAGGCTTTTATTGCATTTGTGGAGGTTATTCTTTGTATAACAGGGCTTCGACCTGTTGAAAATGTTGCAAATTACAGTAACACAAAATATGTTCCGCAAGAGGTTGCTTCACCAATGGCTATTGTTGAGAATGGGAAAAGTAATTTTGTTATTGTTACAAATGATAATCCTGATGCTACAACAGTTACTGCATCAAAAGAAATGCAAAGCTATATTGAAAAAATAAGCGGGGCAAAGTTAAGTATTATTACAGAAAGCAACTACAAATCAGAGCAAAAGGCAATAATTCTTGGCGAAACAACATTAGAAAAAGGTGTTGTTAAAACAGACCGTGAAAACATCAAGAAAGACGGTTTTTTAATATTTTCAAATGGCGAAAAGCTTTTTATTTTGGGTGCAGAGAGTCGGGGAACACTTTATGGTGTTTATACATTTTTAGAGGAGTATCTTGGTGTAAGATGGTTTACACCAACACTTGAGGTAGTACCTGAAAATAAAGATATTATAATTGATGCAAAAATCAATCGTTTAGTAGAGCCTTCATTTATAATCCGCCGAAACGATTCTATTGGTACAAATGACGCTTACAGAGCAAGAACCAAAATGAATGTTTCTTTCTGGGAAGAAGCAACAGATTACGGTGGTGCTCTTACTTATGTTTTATGGGATGTTACTTTAGATAAATTAGTTCCTGATGACCTTATAACAGAACACCCCGACTATTTTGCAACCACAGAAGAAGGTGCTAAAACCTGTGACCACGTGTGCCTTTCTAACCCAGAGGTGTTAGAAGTAGCGGTAAAAAATGCCCGTGAAGCAATTCTTAAAAATGAAACAAATGCAAAATATATTCATATTGGTCAGAAGGATAATACAAACTATTGTCGTTGCGAAAAATGTGAGGAATTATATGCAAAGTATGGTAGCGTTTCTGCTCCTACAATTCTTTTTACAAATGCATTTGCCGATGCACTTGATGATGAATTTCCTGACTTTATGTTCACATTTTATGCTTATAACGAAACAGATAAACCGCCAACAGATTTAAGTCTTAAATGCAATAAAAATGTTGCACCGGTTCTTTGTGGACTTCATAAGGCTTGCAGAAGTCACCCGTTAACAGAGTGTGGTGCACAGGATGGTAACGAAACGTTTTACAATCTCTTTGGTGATAATGAGCCTGTAATAGCAGAGGATTTTAAAAACTGGGTAAAGGTTGCCGATACTACATATATTTACGATTACACAATTAACTTTATAAATACCGCACAGTTTTTCTCAAATTTTGAAACTATGCAAAGCACAATGCAATATATGCACGATATTGGTATAACAGGTTACATTTATAACTGTGGTGATACTCATATTGCCGCTTTTAACGAGCTTCGCAACTATCTTCTTTGCAAATTACAGTGGGATGTAAACTGCGATGTTGAATATCACATGATGGACTTTATAAAGGCTTACTATGGTGAAGACGCGGCACCATATATAAAAGAAATTTTAGATATTCAGACAGCACAGACAAGAGCGTCTGCTCATGCATTTGATTTTGACTGGCATTATCAGGCAGGATTTTACCCGTTGGGTAAGGTAGAGTATCTTGATGAACTGTGGGAAAAGGCATTGACTGCAGATATTACTAAAGAGCAACTTTTCAATGTTGAAACTGCTTCCTTAAGTTGGGAATACTTCAAAGCAAATCAGTTTTTAGGTAAATATACAATATTCAATGTTGTAAGACATAAACGCATAGAAGACCTTTATGACGATTTATTGGCACACGGAATTGATGAAGTTTCAGGCTTTCAGAAAATTCCGCCAAAAGAAGAAATAAACTTTTTACAAAGACCTTTTAACTGGGGTTAAATTATGATAAAATAAATAAAATAAAATTTCCAGGAGCGTTGTTATGAAAAAATATACTCTTAATTTTGGTAAGTTCAAGCAGTATGATAAAAAATTCATTACAGAAATTGACGGCAGTAGTGTTACTTCTGTCAATTTCTGTGGTGAAACACTTTATATTGCAACAAATGAAAATACATTTGAATATTCTGAGGGCAATTTAAAAAAGCTTTCATTTAAAGCAGAAAAATTATTTTCAGAAAATGGCAAACTTTATGCTTCACAGGGCAAAGTTCTTGCAGAAATCAAAAATGGCAAATCTAAAAAAATAGCAGAATTTGAGAGTTCTGTTGTAGATATTTCAATAGCACTTGATGGTTCTTTCTGGCTTATTACTGAAGATGCACTTTACCTTAAAGAAGATGGCGAATTTAAAAATATAGTTGGACTTCCATCAGAGGTTGTAGCTCTTGCGGCTCTCGATAATAAAGCAAAATATGCTGAAACAGTTTACGTTGGCTCTTCGGTTGAAGGTCTTTTATCTATGAAAGGTAAACGTCGCCACTGGGCAGAGCTTCTTCCTGAAAATACAGGCGTTATGTCAAGAAAAATTAATTGTTTACAGATAGATGCACTCGGTCATTTGTGGGTTGGTACAGATGATGGTCTTAATATTTACGATGGCAGAAGCTACTGGTTTAAAGGTGACGATTTCTACTCAATTCCAAGTGGCTCTTTTAACGATATGTATTTTGCAAAGGACGGTAAAAAATACTTTGCTACAAATACAGGCGTTGTAACGCTTATTGAAGGTAAAATTTCTTATTTCTCTTATGGTGCTTGGCTTATGCACCCTGTAGTAACAAAACTTGCAGTTTCAGAGAGTGGTGCAATCGCAGCTGTTACTCCGCGTGGTATAAGTGTTATTACTTCACAATATATGACACTCGCGGAAAAAGCAAAGCATTTTGACGATTTCTCTGTTAAATACAACACAAGAAACGAAGGCTACCACGTTGACAGAGTTTTAAGAAAATATGGTGACTTAGAGTCAGGCTGGCTTCCTAACTCTGATAACGATGGACTTTTCACAGGTCTTTACTGTGCAAGTCAGTGCTTCCGTTATGCCGCAACTGGCGAAAAAGAAGCAAAAGAAAATGCTAAAAGAGCAGTTGAGGCGATGATTAAGCTTACTGAGGTTACTGGTAAATCTGGCTTTACTGCAAGAGCAACAAGATATACTGATGACCCATATTTTGGCACAGGTAACAGAGAAGAGTGGCACGTTTGTAAGGATAACCCTGAATGCGAATGGTTAGGCGAAACCTCAAGTGATGAAATGACAGGTCATTATTTTGCTTATGGTATTTATTTCGACCTTGTTGCAGATAAAAAAGAAAAGAAGAAAATAGCAGAGGTAGTAAAGAAAATTACAGACCATATTATAGATAACAATTTCCACCTTTGCGACGTTGATGGTGTACCAACTACTTGGGCAAACTGGGAACCAGACCTTCTTAATAATGACGACCGCTGGTATTTTGAAAAGGGCACAAACTCTTTAGAAATTCTTTCATTCTTAAAAACTACATATCACGTAACAGGTGACGAAAAGTATAACAAAGTATTTGATATGCTTATTTCAAAGCATCACTATGCTATGAACTGTATGCAATACAAGGTTGAAGATGCTCATATAGCACACATTGACGACCAGCTTGACTTTACTAACATTTATCCACTTATTGTTTATACAGACAATGAAGCACAAAAAGAGATTTTCAAAATGGGTCTTACACATCACTATGAGTACGAAAGAATTGAGCGTTCACCATTCTTTAACATAGTTTATGGCGCTCTTACAAATCGGCCTTGCGATATTGAAAATGCGGCAAAGTCACTTTCTGAAATGAATCTTGACCTTATTGTGTGGCCAACTTATAACAGCTACAGAAAAGATATTGAAATTGATTATGCTCCAGAAGAATTGGGTTGTACACCACAATTAAAAGTGCCGGTTGAGTATTCTTCAAGAGTGTTGATGAACTATGATGGTAATCAGTTTGTTTGTGATTCTGGCGTTGAAGAATTTGTAAGCATTAACACTAAAAATGCAAACAGAGCGGCGGCATTACCTTGCACATCTGGTGCTAATGGTATGAGAACCGCAATGCCATATATTTACCTTCTTCCGTATTGGATGGGTAGATACTATGGACTTTTGGGAGACTAAGCACAATAAAAAGACCAGTCCGAGAGGACTGGCTTTTTTTGTGGAACTAAGTTTGCTTTGTGGCAATGATTTGCTTTTGGCGTGAATTGAAATAAATTTCATAATTTGCATCTTACGATGCATGAATTGCCTGACGGCATTGTATTAGCAAATCAAATTATGTGAAACAATTTATGCGTTTACGCAATTCATGGCGTATGCCAAATCATTGAATAGCGACGGTAGATGTTATCTTTTATCTGCTTTTTAAAACTTTTTCGGGTTATAACCGCAAAACTTCTAATATGTAAAGCGTAAATTTATATTTGTTGTTGAATTTTACGTAAAATTAGGGTATAATAATTACAACAGATATTTTAAGGAGGATTTTGTATGCCAAATATCAGACCTGTTTCAGATTTAAGAAATTATGCAGAGGTTTTAAAAGAAATATCATTTGACGAGCCTGTTTTTCTTACCAAAAATGGTAGGGGATGTTATGCAATTGTTGATATAGAAGAATATGAAAAAACAAGAGCGATTATAAAGCTTATGGGTAAACTTTCTGAAGCTGAAAAATCTGCACAAGAAAATGGTTGGATATCAAGCGAAGATGTGAGTGATATATTGGGGGTAAAATAATGAAAATAAGACTTTCCCCAGAAGCTATAAAAGATTTGAAAGAAATAAAAGATTATATCGAGCAAGATTTATCTAATCCAACAGCAGCACAAAATGTTATTATGAAAATAATAAAAGACTATACTCGTTTAGAAATGACGCCTAATATTGGAATACCGCTTTCTAAAAAAGTTGGTTTTGAGACTGATTTTCGATTTATAGTAAGTGGAAGTTATCTTGTTTTCTACAAAGCTGATAACGAATATGTTTCTATTTATCGTATTCTTTATAGTCGTAGAGATTATTTAAGATTGATTTTTAATGATATAGAATTTGAAGAATAACGGAGATGTTTTTATGTTAAGAAAAAGGCAAGTACACCTTGATTTTCACACAAGCGAATTTATGACGGTTGGTGATAAATTCAACAAAGAGCAATTTCAAAGTGCTTTAAAGGCGGGGCATATTGATTCTATTACCGTATTTTCAAAATGCCATCACGGTTGGTCTTATCACCCGACAGAAGCTAATGAAATGCATCCTACGTTAAAATTTGATTTATTGGGTGCACAGCTTGAAGCGTGTAAAGAAATAAATGTAAAAGCACCAGTTTATATTTCTGCGGGGTTTGACGAAAAAGATTTCAGAAAACATCCCGAGTGGCATTGTGTTGTTTCACCCGATAAAGAAAGACAAAAAGAATATGAAAACGAGGTTCATTTTCATCTTTTGTGCTTTAACACAGGGTATCTTGACGTTTTATGCAGTCAGATTGAAGAGGTAATGGTTAAATATAACCCTTGTGGCATTTTTCTTGATATTGTTGCACCAAAAATTTGTTATTGCGAAAGCTGTCAGAGAGATATGAAAGCACTTGGCTTAAATATTGAAAATGAAAATGACAGAGAGAAGTTTTCTCAGATTGTTTTTAATAAATACCTTGAAGCAACAAATGCCGCAGTCAGAAAGCATAGTGCAACTGCAACTATTTTTCATAATCAGGGGCATATTCCAAAAGGTGATTACCGCTACATAAATAAAAACTCACATCTTGAATTAGAGAGCCTACCAACAGGTGGTTGGGGTTATGACCATTTTCCACTTTCGGCGGCGTATACTCGTACAGTTAAAGATAAAGAATTTTTAGGAATGACAGGTAAGTTTCATCATTCCTGGGGTGAGTTTGGTGGCTTTAAGCATCCTAATGCTTTAATTTACGAAGCAGCGTTAAGTGTTATGAACGGCGCTGGTTGCTCTGTTGGCGACCAGATGCACCCATCTGGCGAAATGAATATGGCTACATATAATCTTATTGGCAAAGCATATTCAATGGTAGAAGAAAAAGAACCATGGCTTATAAATGCTAAAAACACGGCAGATATAGCAGTTTTAAGTGCAGAAGCAATTACAGGTGACAGAGATGTTAAGGCAGATACAGGCGCTAACAGAATGTTACTTGAAAGTAATTATCTTTATAATTTCATCGATGAAACAATGAGCTTAGATAGTTATAAATTGCTCATTTTACCTGATGTAGATGGTATTTCAGATGAATTTACAGAAAAGGTAAAAGCATTTATAAATAATGGTGGTAAAGTAATTGCAAGTGCAAAATCTATTGTGAAAGATAATAATTTCATACTCGATTTTGGTTCAGAATACATTGGCGAAAATGAATTCAAACCAACTTATTTAGTGCCACGTTACGAAACTGTTAATGGTGATACTGAGTATTTAATGAGAGCAGAGTTTAATAAATTCAAAGTAACAGACGGCGAAGTTATTGCAAGTATGCAAAACCCATATTTTAACAGAACCTTAGAGCATTTTTGCTCACACGCTCATACACCAAATAACCCTGAAGAAGAATTTAGTGGTGCAGTTATAAATAATAATATTGCATATATCGGTTGGGATATTTTCACAGCGTATGCTCTCCACGGTCACCTTTGCTTTAAAGAGCTTTTTAAAGCGATTATGGAGAAAATGATTGGTAATGAAAAAACAGTTTCTGTAGATATTCCAGACAAAGCTGTTGTTACATATACTTATCAGGAAAAAGAACAGAGAAATATGTTACATCTTTTATATGCTCACACAACTGTACGTGGTAAAGGTACAGAAGTTATAGAAGACACAGTACCATTATATAACGTAAAATGCTCCGTGAAATACGATAAAAAACCGAGCAGAATTGCATTACAACCACAAAATGAAGAAATAGCGTTTGAATATAAAAACGGCGAAGTAAAATTCACAGTTCCAGAAGTAGATATTCACGCGATGGTGGTTATAGAATGAAGCTTTTATCAATAGGTAACAGCTTTTCAACCGATTCGCATAAGTTTTTACATAGTATTGCAGAGCAGAATGGTGTAAATTTAGAATGCTACAACCTTTTTATTGGTGGTTGTTCACTCCAGACACACTGGGAAAATTATGTAGAAAATAATGAGTTTTATGATTTAGAAATCAATGGTAATGAATCAACAAGAAAAATCAGTATAAATGAAGCTCTTACAATGCAAAAGTGGGATGTTATAACAGTTCAACAGGCAAGTGCTTTTAGCGGTATGTTTGAAACCTACGAGCCATATTTAACTGATTTAGTTGCGGTTGTAAGAAAAAAAGCACCGACTGCAAAAATTTACTTTCACGAAACGTGGAGTTATGAAATTGGTTCACTTCACGAAGGATTTTTAAATTACAACAGTAGCCAGAAAGAGATGTATTTGTGCATTAAAGAGTCAGCCCAAAAGGCAAGTGATTTAATCAAGGCAGAGATTATCCCAACCGGCGACGTTGTGCAGTTAGTAAGAGAAAATATTTCTGAGTTTGATTATGAAAATGGTGGCATATCACTCTGTCGAGACAGTTTTCATCTCTCTGAAGATTATGGCAGATTTTTAGCTGGTGCAGTCTGGTTAAAAAAATTGGCAGGAAAAAATTTGAAAGAACAACCATTTTTAAATTTTGATTTTAATCTTATTAAAAAGTTGATAATAACAGTAAACCAGAAGGTTTGAAAATAAAGCACCCATTGAAAGATGGGTGCTTTATTTTTAGCAAAATTTAAAAAATTTGTAGTAATTTTAAATAAAGGACAAAATCTGTCTATGTTATGCGGTATTATAAAGATGTAAACAACAAAAACTTTTGCTTTACAATTACAAAGGTGGTAGAAATAATGGGACAGGGCATTAAACTTTTTTTAGGTATTGCAGATTTTATACTGATCAGATTTTTTGAAGTTGAACCAATATTTTCGTGGGTTTATCAGGATATGTTTGACGGAGAAGCAGAAGACGACATTGAATAAAAAAAGGTGGTGAAAAGTATGTTTAATTTTCAAAGCAATAAATTCGGTCAGGATTCAGCAGGCACACCCAAAAGCAATAGTCCGAAGGATACACATGGTCCTATAGTACAAACAGGACCTACCGCAGGACAAAACAGAAGCAGAAATTCAGATGGCAGATGGCGAAAAAAACGCTCTGATGCTGGAACCACAAGAGAATAAAATTGAATTTATAAAATAAAGGAGACAATGCTATGTTTTTTAAAAATAACAATATGATTAAAGACGCTGTACGAGAAGGCGAAAAGCCACAAGGAAGAAAAATAGACTGGGAACAGGGTAAAGAATATTCACAAAATAAAAACAATTCAAAACCCGAAAGCAAAGATATTCTGGATTTATTCAAAAACAGATAATAATTTTAACGTCATAATTTTACACGTCCTTTCTTTTAAAGACATAATCTGTCCAACCTGATAGTTATTATATAAATCTAATAACTCAAAAGGGGGCAGATTATGTCTTTTATCGGGGGTAAAAACAGTTGATAAAATCCGCGATGTATGGTAAAGTAAATGTGGTGGACGAAAAGTGCCCATCACATTTTACAAGAGTGAGTGATGATATGAGCTTTGCATACGAAAAAGCCGACAAAAGCACAAGACTTTTAGAAATTTATAAACGGCTTAATAAGGGCGGATATGTGAGTAAAAAAGACCTGGCTTCTGAATTCGGAGTTTCGTTAAAATCAATTCAGCGCGACATAGATGCTTTAAGAGATTTTATCCAGCAGAACGAGACTCCCGGAAGCGATGAAATTATTAAGTATGACAAAGTAAAAAATGCCTATTATTTGGTAGAGCTCCAGCGCGAATGGCTTAATAACGAAGAAGCTCTTGCTATGTGTAAAATTTTACTGGAGAGCAGAGCATTCAATAAAAAAGAGCTTGATTCACTTATAGAAAAGCTCATAATGCAGGTTACGCCAGAGCAAAGATCTATTGTAAAAACAATAATAAACAGTGAACATTTTAATTACATAGAGTTAAAGCATGGTAAAGACTTGTTTTCTGTTTTGTGGACTCTTTCAGAAGCAATAGTAAATCAATTTAAAATAGAATTCACCTACACCCGTCAGGATAAAAAACAATTCAATAAAACTGTAAAACCTGTTGCAGTAATGTTTTCAGAATTTTATTTTTACTTAATTGCATTTTCAGTGGAACCTGAAACAAATGTGCCTGTTGTTTACAGAGTTGACAGAATTGAAAATCTTAAAGTAAGCAAAGAAAAATTTACTGTGCCATATAGCGAAAAATTCAAGGATGGTGAGTTCAGAAAACGAGTGCAGTTTATGTATATGGGTGAACTGAAAAAGGTTAAGTTTGAATATTCAGGCGTACTCGAAGCCATCCAGGATAAATTGCCGACATTAAGAGTTTTAGCTGATTATAAAAATGGAACTTATTTAATGAGTGCCGAGTGCTACGGCGACGGAATAAATATGTGGCTGGGCGCTCAGGGTGATAAGGCTAAGATTTTGGAAGAGGTTAAATTATGAAAATAATTGCAAGTGATTACGATGGTACGTTAAACCACGGTGGAATTGATGATGAAAAAAGAAACGCTATAAAGGAATGGCGTGAAAAGGGTAACAAATTTGGCATTGTAAGTGGCAGAGTGGTTGATGACCTTTTAAAAATTTATAAAAAAGATGAATTGGATTTAGATTTTTTACTTGCTTGTAACGGAGCGGTAATTTTAACAACTGACGGCAAAATTTTAAAAGAAGACCGCATTGATGGTGATATTTTAAAACCATTTTTAGACTTTCTTTTTTCTCTGGGGGCAGACTGGGCTACAATTCAGAGTGACAGAAGCTACATAATTGACGAGAATGATAACGACAGATTGCCAGATGAATTCACTCGAAAAAACTTGCCCAATTTAGAATATTTTATTCAGGTGAGCACCATTTTAGAGGATGATGAAGAAGCAGAGGAAGTAACCAACGCTGTAAGAGAAAAATTCGGCGACAAATTAAACCCACTACAGAACGGTAGATGTATTGATATTGTTTCTTCCCGAATTAATAAAGCCAAAGGTCTTTACGATTATTTAGAGCTTGTCGGTGGAAAATATGAAGATATGATAACCGTTGGTGATAATATAAACGACACCCACATGATAAAAGAGTTTCGCTCTTACGCTATGGCAAACGGCGTGCAGTCAATAAAAGATATTGCAGATTATGTGACAGAAAGCGTAACAGAGTTAATTGAAAAGGAATTATAAAAAAGACTCGGCAAGTTTTTACTTGCCGAGTTTAAATTTATCCGTCTCTTTTAAATCTAATAAATCAACTATATTAAGAAAGTTTTGTTTAGCAGTTTTTAAAGCTTCGGTTTTATGTGCATCACTTCCAAAATAAAACTTACAACCACATTCCTTTGCAATAAAAAATGGTCTTAACAATGCTTCTTTTTCTTCTTCAGAATTAAAAATACTTTTCATATTAAGCTCTATTCCTATACCCTTTTTTGCACACTCAGAAAAAATATTATATAAATCATTAGTCTTTAAAAGTGAAATCGCCTTTTCGTGATTTGCTTTAAAAACGTGGGTTCCTGTTAAGTGCGAAATGCCAATTTTGTGCCATGGTAAATCTTTTTTTAAGAGTTCTTCAAATCGTTTTAACCAAAGTTCTGCCGCTTCTTCTGCTATCTGTGGTCTTTTCTTTACTGTGTACCCCTCAAGGTGTAAATGTGTTGTAGAAACAGTAATAAAATCAAAGCAATCAATATGCTCGTCGCTAACACCTAAAGTGTAATTATAATCCATTTCTGCCTCTGCACCAAAGAGAAATTTTACTTTTTCATCTTGTGGCAGTGGCAAAACCTTTGTTATAAAGCTGAATCGTTGTTCTTCGTGCCATTCACCAACACTTTTTACGCTTTCATCCCACAAATGATTTGTAAGGCAAATTGATTTAAAATTATTTTCTTTTGCATAATTTAAAATTGCCTCTGGGGTTTGGTTTTCATCATGACAGCAAGGTGAAATTGTAGAATGAATATGAAAATCGTGGTCGACTATATATTTCATAACATCATCTCCGTTTTTATAATAACACATAAAAAAGTGTTTTTAAAGTATTTTTATATTGATATGTCTTCACGATTGTTATATAATCAAAACAGTATAAAAAAGGGGTATTTAAAATGGCAGACAAGATTTTTGATTACATAATTCATGGTGGTGACTATAATCCTGACCAGTGGTTACATTCACCTGAAATAATAGATGAAGATATGCGACTTATGAATTTGGCACACATAAACAGTGCGACTGTCAGCATTTTTTCCTGGAGTATGTTAGAGCCAGAAGAGGGTGTTTATAACTTCAAATGGCTTGATGATTTATTAGATAAATTACATAAAAATGGTAAGGATGTTATTTTAGCAACACCATCTGGTGCAAGGCCAAACTGGTTAGCCCAAAAATACCCCGAGGTGTTACGTGTAGAAGAAACAGGAATTCGTAATGAATATGGTGTAAGGCATAATCATTGTTTAACTTCACCAATTTACAGAGAAAAGGTAAGAAATATAAATACACTCTTAGCACAAAGATATAAAAATCACCCTGCAGTTAAAATGTGGCATATTTCAAATGAATATTGCGGTGAATGTCATTGTGATTTATGCCAGGAAGCATTCAGAGAATGGTTAAAAAAAGAATATAATAACGATTTAGAAAAATTAAATTTCCAATGGTGGAATGGCTTCTGGAGTCATCAGATTACAGATTGGTCTCAGATAAACTCTCCAAAATTCAGGGGCGAAAATCACGTGCCTGCTATGAAACTTGCTTGGCGCAGATTTGTAACAGATAGCACAATCTCATTCTTTGAGAACGAAATTGCTCCTTTAAGAGAAATTACACCAGATATTCCGATAACAACTAACTTTATGAGATTATATGACGGTATAAATTACCAGAAATTTGCTAAAAATCTCGATATTTTATCGTGGGATAACTATCCTGCTTGGGATAGGGGCTTCAATGAAAAAGAAGCTTGTAGTGTTGCATTCGTTCACGATGCTTTCAGAACAATGGGCGGTGGCAAGCCGTTCTTTATGATGGAAAGTACACCATCACTTGTAAACTGGCACCCTGTAAATAAATTGCCTATGCCAAGACGCCAGGAGCTTTCTTCAATTCAGGCGGTGGCTCACGGTGCAGATAGCGTTCAGTATTTTCAATGGCGCAAAAGCCGTGGCGGTCACGAAAAATATCACGGTGCAGTAGTTGACCATTGTGGCCACGAAAACACAAGAGTATTTAAAGAGGTTGCCCATTTAGGTGAGGTTTTAGAAAAATTAAATGACGTTGTTGGTGGCAGAAGTAACAGCAAGGTTGCAGTTATTGCCGATTGGGAAGAATCCTGGGCAACACAATATTTCTGTGGCTTCAATAACGAACACAGAGAATATTTCGAAGAGTGTACAAAATGGTACAAACCATTCTGGGAAAAGGGTATCTCTGTTGACGTTATTGCTATGGATGACGATTTTGGGAAATATGATTTAGTAATTGCACCGTTCCTTTATATGCTTAAAAATGGCACAATAGAAAGAATTGAAAGCTACGTTAAAAATGGTGGTAATTTTGTAACTACTTACCTTTCTTGTATGGTAGATAGTGATGATTTATGCTATTTAGGTGGTTTCCCAGCTGAAAACTTAAAAGAAGTTTTTGGTATCTGGGCAGAAGAAACCGACTCTTTACCAGAGGGAATGAAAAATACAGCTTCTTATAACGGCAAAAATTATGATGTAGTTCACGTTTGTGATTTGTTACATTCACAAGGTGCAGAAGTTTTAGGTAATTATGAAACAGATTTTTATAAAGGGTCTCCTTCAGTAACTGTTAATAACTACGGCAAAGGTAACGCTTATTACGTTGCATTCAGAAATGACGATGATTTCACAAAAGATTTCTGTGAAGATTTAATTGAAAAAATCTCGATTAATTGTGACACAGAAATTAAAGCAGAAAATGGCGTGAGCATAAGAAAACGTGGCGACGTTATTTTTGTAATGAACTTCTCTGATGAAAGTAAGAAAATAACACTTGATAAAGAATATAAAAACGTTGTTACAGGTGAAAATGTTTCTGGTCAGGTAGAGCTTGAGGTTTGTGGATATTTGATTTTAGGAATTAGGAAATAGGAAATAGGAATTAGGAATTAGGAATTAGATTTTCTTGGAAGGTAGTTTATGAAAGAATTTTTAATTAGTTTACTTGTTGTGTTTATTGCATTTATTTTAATTTTAATCTTCAATGCATTAAGAGTAAAACTTACTGCACGAAAATTAAGTGAAAGAAAAGAGCATAAGACTAAAGAAGAGCAAATTGAATATGCAAATAAGCTCTCAAAAATGATAAAGTGCGAAACTGTGTCGGAAGAGGGTTCTTTTGATGATACGGAATTTAAAAAGCTTCGTGACGTAATGAGTGAGCTTTTTCCTTTAATTCATCAAAAGGCAGAAAAAATGACCTTTTCTGATGACTGCTGGATTTATAAAATAAAGGGCAAAGACGAAAGCAGAAATATAATTCTGATGAGCCATCACGATGTTGTTGCGGCAACTGGCGAGTGGCTTCACCCAGGGTTTTGTGGTGGAATTTTTGATGATGCCTTGTGGGGTAGAGGTACAGTTGACACTAAAACACCACTTTTTGCGGAATTTCAGGCGCTTGAAGAATTGTTAAACGAGGGCTTTATTCCTGAGTGCAACGTTTATATTGGTTCTTCTCATAACGAAGAAATCGGCGGTGATGGAATTCCTGAGGCGCTTAAATATTTCAAAGAAAATAATATAACCTTTGAAACTGTACTTGATGAGGGTGGTGCAATAATTTCTCCACCACTTGCTGGTATTAAAGCTAACTGTGCTATGATGGCAATTCACGAAAAAGGCAGATATACACTTAACTGTTATGCAAGAGATAAGAGTGGTCATAAGGGGCTTACAGCAAATAAAAATACTCCAGTTGCAAGAATGTCTGCATTTATAACAGAAGTAAACACAAAAAATATTTTTATAAAAAGACTTTACCCAGAAGTTAAGGGGATGTTTACACACCTTTGCCCTTATGCACCTTTTGTTATGACAATTCTTTTTTCAAATCTCTGGTGTTTTGGTAATCTTTTAAAAACTTTAATGCCAAAACTTAATGCACAGGCAGGGTCAATGGTTGGAACAACCTGCTCATTTAATGAAATAAACACCAACAAGGAAGAAAAATATTGTCACTCAAAGGCGTTTCTTCGTCCGGTTTATGAAAGCGATTTAAAAGAAGATTTAAAGCAAATTGAAAAAATTGCTAAAAAGTATAATATCCAGTTAGTACCGGCTGAAAATAATGAGTGCTTTAAATCAACCAATGTAAATAATAAGTCAGTCGAATACACAAAGAAGTGTATAAATGATATTTTTCCCGACGTTATTCCTGCCCCATATATTTTACCAGCGGGAACAGACGCAAGACATCTATGTAGTATTTCGGAAAGTGTAATTCGTTTTGCACCAATTGAAATGAACGACAAGCAATTCGCTTCAGTTCATAGCGAAAACGAGAATATTTCACTTGAAGCAATAGCAAACAGCGTTGTATTTTACAAGCATTATTTAAAAAATTACAGATAAGAGAGAAATTAACTATGGGTGAAAAAATAAAACAAGCAATAGGAATAGAGGGCACATTTAAAGAAACTGTTTGGCCTATGATTCAATATTGCTTTGCTAATATATTTATGGGTGGCGGTGGCTACATCATAACTATGTATTTTTCAATGTTCTTAACGAATGTTGTTGGTTTACAAATAGAGCAAGCAGCGTTTATTGTGATGATAGCAACAGTGTGGGATGGTATTAATGACCCGATTATGGGTTTAATTACCGACAGAACACGCTCAAAATACGGCAGACACAGAAGATATTTGCTTTTGAGCATTCCACCGCTTGTTGTGTCATACATAATGCTCTGGAACGCTTTTGGACTTGATGGAACGGAGCACCCGATTATTGCAGTTTGTTATTATTCGTTTGCTTATATCCTTTATAAAACTGCTTACACAATGGTTGATGTTCCGCACACAGCGATGTTACCAACGTTAGCACCAGAATATAACAAGAGAACTCAATATACTTCTGTAAGCTATATTTTTAATTCTGTTGGTATGGTACCATCTTATATTATTCTTTTAATTTTCTTGTCAATATTCGGCTCATCAGATGGTCTTTCTAAGGAATCAAAAATGCCATTCTTATTAACAGGTATTGTTCTTTCTATTGTGTACGCCTGTGCAATTTTTGCTACCTTTAAAACCTGTAAAGAGCCAAGCTCATTAGATGAAGAATTACCGCCACTTGATATAAAATTTGCAATAAATGAATATATTCAGGTGTTCAGAAACAAGTCATTCCGTGATTATTTTTCAATGTCTTTTTTCTGGCAAATGGCTCGTAGCTGTTTTTCAACAACTAACGTTTATTACATAACGTATCTTGTTAATCTTTATAAATATTATCCGCTTTTCAATACGTTTGCAGGTATTTTTGAAACACTTGCTTTCCCGCTTAATTATGCATTAACGATGAAAAAGGGTAAGAGTAAATGCGGTGCCGTTGTTACTCCGTTTATGATTGTAGGTTTGCTTATTGCGCTTTTTGTAAAACCCGCTACACCAGGTGGAAATGTTATGCTTACACTTGTTTTGATGATTTTAGGTGGTGCGGTGCTTTACCCGTTCGGTATGAGTGGTTTAGGCTTTGTAAGTAACAACGTTTTACCTGATTTAACTGATGTTGACGAGCTTATTACAGGTAGACGTCGAGAGGGTGTTATTGGTACTTTTAACACTATGGTAAAACAGGTTACCGGCGGTATTATGACATTTTTAGTTGGTACACTTTTAAATGCATTTGGACATGTAACAGGTAACGAGGGTGTTTACATTGAGCAGACAGAAACTGCGTTGTGGGGTATAAGAAT
>JAZNUL010000137.1:0-4867 GCA_045592285.1 Acutalibacteraceae bacterium | reverse complement strand
TAGTGCTTCTTTTCACAAGCATTCGTGACAAGAAAAAGAATCAACCGCCGCAAAGCCTCGGCTTAAATTACTTCAGAGAAGAAAGATAATATTAATAAAACTAAAATCACCTGTTAATAATATTAGCAGGTGATTTTTTATGGGTATTATAACCGCTATTATTTCTGGTGCTTTAATGAGCTTGCAAGGCGTATTCAACGAAGGGGTTACAAAACAAACTTCAATATGGGTTTCGGCTTCTTTTGTGCAATTAACTGCATTTATTGTTTGTATTCTTGCCTGGCTTTTTACAGGGCGTGACGGCAATTTCTCTTCGCTCTTTTCCATTCAGAATAAATATATGCTTTTAGGTGGCGTAATGGGTGCACTTATTACCTACACTGTTATTCGTAGTATGTCTAACTTAGGACCAGCAGAAGCTGTTATGATTATTGTTACTGCACAGGTTTTAGTTGCATATTTAATTGAACTTTTTGGACTTTTCGGAGTGGAAAAGGTAAGCTTTCAATGGACCAAGCTTGTAGGAATTCTTCTTGCCATTGGTGGAATTATTTTATTTAAAAAATAAAAAAATCGGAGTAGAATTAACTACTCCGACTATTTTATTCTGCATCACTTGGAATTGCTCCATCTTCTTTTAAAACGGCAACTATTTTACTTCTTATCTGCTCCGGCATAGCCTTCATTTCGTCTCTTGAAAGATTTTCTGTTTCAATGGCTGGTAAAAATGTTACTGTTATAGTACCTGGTGTAATATTTTTTGCACCTTCAAATCTGTCAATAATACCTTCAAGCACAACAGGAACAATCTTTGCCCTTGTTTCTTTAGCTATCATCATAACTCCCGATTTAAAAGGTAACGGAATACCATCTCTTGAGCGAGTACCCTCAGGGAAGATTACCATACTTCTGCCCTTATTTATAAGCTCTATTGCTTCTTTTATAGCTACCCTTGCTTCACGCTTATTTTCTCTGTCAATAAATACACAGTCAAGAAGCCACATCCATGTTCTTACTATCGGCACTTTCTGGAGTTCTTTTTTTGCTATAAAGCCACAAGGTGTTGGCGTGTTTAAAATAAGTGCTGGCATATCAAATATCCCCTGATGATTAGGTACATAAATTACTGCTTCATTTTCTGGGATATTCTCTTTACCTTTAACTACAAAGTCAACACCTGCAGATTTCACAAGAGGATTTAACCAATTTCTTAATTCTTTATCAACAAATGGTTTATAAACTGAAATATCGCCTGTATTTTTGAGTTTAACACCCTTTTTCATTTTTGGTAAAAGTCCTAAAAGTGAAGTTGCAAACTTAAAGAACCAACTAAATGTTTTGAAAGTCATATCTTCGCCTTCTTTCTCAAATCTTTTCTAATTCTACCATACCCGAAATACAAATTGCAACAAAAATTTTATTTCTTGATAAGAAGACCATATTATGTTAATATTTATTATATAAAATCTTCGGGGTGATATTGTGCAATTTGAATTTAAAAGCTTTGTTATATTTGCCGAAACAAAAGATGAAATTTACGCTTCAGAACTTTTTTCAAATGAATTAAATAAGCGTATAAATAATAATTCTCAAAAAACAGAAGTTATTTTTAAAACTGACGTCTCTTCTCTCCCAGATAACGATTCTTATTCTATAGAAATATCTGACAAAATAATTTTCACTGCAAAAACAATACGCGGTTTTATCTTCGCATATTCTCATTTTTTAAGAAAATGCGAAGTTAAAGATAACAAAATCATTTTAATTAAAGATATAAGTGGCATTTATATCCCTGAAAAGAAAATCCGTGGTCATCAGATTGGCTACCGCACAACTCCTAACACCTACGATGCATGGAATTACGAGCAATATTTCCAGTACTATCTTGATATGATGGCATTCACCACAAATACGTGTGAACATATCCCCTATGAAAAAGGTGTTTCAAAAAGGAACTGCCTTATGCAATACGATGAAGAAGAATTTTTAATTGAAGCATCCCGTCTTGCTGATACTATTGATATGGATGTTTCTTTGTGGCATCCGAATTCAGATGATGAAACACTTGAAGAAGCAGTAGCTAAAAGACGAGAGCTTTACAAAAAAGTTCCTCGAATTGATTATTTATTCATTCCCGGTGGCGACCCTGGTGAATATTATGCCGATGAATTCATTGAAAGAACAAAGGCTATTTCAAATGCACTTAAAGAAAATCATAAAAATGCACTTGTTTACCCATCGGCACAAGCTCCGCATAAATATCACGACTGGGGCAAAAAATTAATTGAAGAATTAGAAAAAGAGCCAGAAGAAATTGACGGACTTATTATGGGACCTAATCACGCCTTCCCTATGCACGAATTAAGGGCTAAAACCCCCAAAAAATACCCAATGAGATTTTACCCTGATATTACTCATAATGTGCGTTGCGAATATCCCGTTCACTTTCTTAACGACGACTGGCATTATTCTTTTGCTTCTACTCTTTCAAGAGAAAGCGTAAATCCAAGACCAGTTGAGTTCCATACACTTCACAGATTGTATTCTCACTACACAATTGGTAGTGTAAGTTACTCTGAGGGCGTTCACGACGACCTTAATAAAATGGTGTGGTCACTCCTTGAATTTAATTCAGATTATCCATTAAGAGAAGCAGTTTCTGACTACGTAAGATATTTCTTTTTTGGTACTGATACAGAATATCTTACAGATGCAATTTTAGGCCTTGAGAAAAACTGGGATGGCAACCCGCTCAACAATCCATCTATCAACAACACATACAAAGCTTTTTGGGAGTTAAGATATGATTACCCCGTTCTTGCTGATAACTGGCGTTTTTTGCTTCTTTATTTCAGAGCGTGTTGCGACAGTCTCGTTTTAGATAGAATTAAATTTGAAAACTCTTTGATTGAAGAAGCAAAGTATTATCTGAAAAAATCAGATATACAAAAAGCAAAAGAAATTTTAAATATCGATTTTCCAAAGTGGTATAAAGATTTACATAATGAGATATTTGATTTGGGTGAAACACTCTTTAACCTTATAGGCATTCAGCTTGATGTTGAGCATTACCACACAGATGGCTGGGAGCGTGGTGCAACACTTGACACCATTGACAGCCCAATTACAGACAGGTTGTGGCTTTTAAACAGACTAACCTACTGCGAAAACCTGCCACAAAATGAGCAAAATGAGTTTATAACACGTCTTTTAAACAGAAATAAAGTAGCAAGCGACGAATATTACTACTCTGTTGCTTTACACGAGTTAGTTGCTTTGGGTGTTGAGCAGGATGGCGAATTCTATATGAATTTTCAGGGTGACAGACCAACTAACAATGGCTCTTTCCCTATGAGTATGTTAAAAGTCTATGACCATTTCAGCTTCCGTGCAAAGCTTGGTGGCTTTTCTGACTGCGATTACACTCTCACTGTAATTTATAAGGACCACTCAACAGAAAACACTCACCAGAAAATCACCGCTAACGGATTTACTGTGTACGAGGGTGCTTCATTTGGTGGTGAAAGGAACTCACAATTTGATAAAGAAATGCTTTCAGAAGGCTTTTTAAGTGCATCATATAAAATACCAAAAGATTTCTTTATAAATGGTACTCTTGATTTATTAATAACAGAAGAAACCAAAGGTATTGAAATCTGCGAATTTTTCATAAAAAAATCCTGATATAAAATTTAAAAGGCGAACATTGTTCTAAAAAAGAATAATGTTCGCCCTTACTGTAATTTTTCTGCAAAAAATTGAAACTATTTTGTAATAAATTGTTGAAAAATCATTTCGGTTTATGTTATTATAGATTGAATATTGATTTCTTTTAATAGAATTCAAAATATATTTCCGCATTATACGGGGGTAACTATGGAAAAAATTCTTTGTGAAAAGTGCAAAAACGCTTATTTACAGAAAAACGAAGACGGATATTTCTGCTCAAGCTGTGGTATGTTCCATCCAAAAGCAGAAGAAAATCTTCTCTTAGGTGTTCACTGTTATAAAGAAGGCAGATTAGAAGAGTCTTCAGATTACCTTATGAAAGCTATTGTTAGTGATGGTAGCAACCACAAAGCTCTTTTATATAAAGCTTTGGGCGATGGCTTCAAATTTGACGAGGATTCTACTTCTCTTAAAGATATTTATGAAAAAATCATTTTTGCTATTGAGTTAGTTCCTGACAGCGATTTTCCTATGATTTTAGAAATCGCTAACGATGAACTGGAAAAACTTGAATTAGCTCTTGCAAAAATCCATATTAATGCTTTTGAAACTGCAGATGCAGAAAAAATTAAGAGCCTCGTTGCTTTGATATTAAAAATCCAGAAGGAAGCTCTTGATTTCAGACGCACTTTGTCAGATTTTGCTGATAAATTTAACGAGCGCAATAATAACTCACTTATTTTCAATCCTTCAAAATGCTACCTCGTTACACCTGAATTAGCAAATGAAATAGGTGCTAAGAAGCTTGATAAAATTAAATCAGACGTTGCTTCTCATACTGTTTTCACAGGTATTCTCACAACTGATATAAGAAACCTTGAGATTTATTATCGTTGCATTGTTATGTTCTTTGAAAAGAGCAGAGCGAAGTACGATTTTCTTATGACAAATGCTGAGAATTTTATAGTTCTTGATAACATACTTGAAGAAGGTAATTACACCTCTGTTCAGGGTACTAAAAACACTGCTGAAAAACTCAAAATTACAGCTTACACTTTCCTTGAAGAAAGCTTAAAAGGCGAAGAAGCAGACGAAAAAGATAGTGAAACCAAATCTGTTGTAATTATCAATGAAGAGCCCTCACAAAGCGAAAATCAGGAATTAGAAATTGCTGTTGAGGAAGTCGGATCGTAGCCAT
>JAZNUL010000136.1:0-20941 GCA_045592285.1 Acutalibacteraceae bacterium | reverse complement strand
TGGAGTTATTGCTGCTATCATAGTATTTATTATTGCAATAAAACTTATGAAGAAAAAAACTAAAAAGAATAAAAAGGTTGAAAAAGCAAAGAGTCTCGGTCATATTGTAAAAGGTAAGAGAATAAAATACTGGGCTGATGATCCTCATTCTGTTAATAGTTGGTATCACGCAACATATACATATGAAGTCGATGGTAAAGAATACAAATACAAATATATGAATAAGGTAGTTCCACCTTTTGATGTGACGCTTTATTATATAAATTCTCCACGAAAAACATTTACTGCGTATGAATACAAACAAAACTATTCTTTAATTCTTTATTACATAATACCAATTGCTGTTGCTATAATTGTAATTAACTGCTTGGGTGGAGTTTGATAAAATAAAGCGAATAATAAAATATAAACACCCCAATATTCAGAGTTCAATCTGAATGTTGGGGTGAACTGTTTCCTAATTAATAATCAAAGCGAAATCGAAACTATATATTCATCATCTTTCAAAATCTCTTTGATTTCTTTAAATGAAAAACTGTTGTGTGTTTTTAAATCAAATTTACAATAAATTAAATTATCCCTTTTCTCAATATCCGTCGACATAATATCAACGCCTTTTTTGAGAAGTATCTCTTCAACGTGGTCAAGAGCAACGGGGTCATTTTTAATTTTTAATTTAATCTCTGTTGCAACTGTGTTTTCAATTGGTACAAATTTATGAATGAAAATCTGAATGAGAAGAAGAACAATAGTTGCATAAACGCCTATACCATACATACCAGCACCAATTGCAAGACCAATACCGGCAGTTGCCCAGATACCAGCGGCAGTTGTAAGACCTTTAATTGAGCCTTTATAAATAATAATACCGCTACCTAAAAAGCTGACACCAGTAATAATATTTGCGGCAAGTCTTGAACCATCAAATTTAACGTTCTCATAAAGGAATAAATCGAAGAAACCATATTTACTAACAATCATCATAAGTGCAGAGCCGAGAGCAACAATAATGTGTGTACGAAGTCCTGCTTCTTTTTGTCTGTAAGTTCTTTCAAGACCAATTCCGGCACCACAAATAGCAGAAACAACTAATCTGCAAAGGTAGGGTAACGCTACCTGAAAGTCATTTAAAACTTCTAATAACATCTCTTTCAAGATAAGTTCTCCTTTTCTTAAAATTTGGTATAAAAATATATTTTAATATTTTACTATAATTCTTATGTTATGTCAATTGTGATTTATGTGGAAAATTTTAAAATTCGTTTGTTAAACATTACACTGTCATATTGCTTTGTATTTTTACATATCCTTTAGAGAAGATACAGAAAGTACAAGGGGGAAGGACTTATGACAGATACTACTATCTATCAGGATATTGAAAAACGCACAGGTGGTGATATTTACATAGGTGTTGTAGGGCCAGTAAGAACTGGTAAATCTACCTTTATAAAGAGATTTATGGAAACACTTGTTATACCTAATATAGAAAGCACACATAAAAGAGAACGTGCACAAGATGAGCTTCCGCAATCTGCTGCAGGCAGAACAATTATGACAACTGAGCCAAAATTTATTCCTGAAGAAGCAGTAAAAATTGAATTACCTGAAAAATCTTCGCTTAACGTAAGACTTATAGATTGTGTTGGTTACATAGTACCAAGTTCATTAGGTTATATTGAAAATGAGCAACCAAGAATGGTAAAGACGCCTTGGTATGAAGAAGAAATTCCATTTAATATGGCAGCAGAAATCGGTACTGAAAAGGTTATTACCGAGCATTCTACTATTGGTCTTGTTGTTACTACTGATGGTTCCATTACCGAAATTCCCAGAGATGAATATGAAGAAGCAGAAGAGCGTGTTGTGAATGAATTAAAAGAAATTAACAAGCCATTTGTAATGCTCCTTAATTCACTTTCACCAGATTCACCTGAAACTAAAAACCTCTCAGAAGCATTAACTGATAAATATTCTGTTCCTGTAATACCTGTTAATTGCCTCGAGTTAACAGAAAATGAAATTACAGAAATTTTAAGAAGTGTTTTATATCGTTTTCCAGTCAGTGAAATTTGTGTTCAGTTACCATCATGGGTAATGACTTTAGAGCGTGAACACTGGCTTCGTTCTTCACTCTGTAATTCAGTAAAAGAGTCCTCAGAAGTAATTAATTGTGTTTCAGATATCGGTTCGCTTTTAATAGGTATTGAAGGTAATGAATATATCAATTCTGCAACAATTGACTCAATTGATTTAGGTAAAGGTACTGCAAAAATTTCTACTGCTCTTAGTAGTGAATTGTTTTATAAAATTATTGAAGAACAAACAGGGCTTGAAATTGGTAACGAACAAGGTCTTGTGAATTGTCTTAATAATCTTGCTAAAATTAAAAAGAAATATGACCGACTTGAAAATGCATTAGAAGAGGTCGAAGCAACTGGCTACGGAATTGTTATGCCGGATATTGATGAATTAACACTCAAAGAGCCTGAAATTGTAAAACAGGGAGGTCGCTATGGCGTAAGACTTTCAGCATCTGCTCCGTCAATTCATCTTTTAAAAGCAGATATTGAAACAGAGGTTGCGCCAGTTGTTGGTACTGAAAGTCAGTCAGAAGAATTAATAAAATATCTTCTTAATGAATTTGAGGAAGACCCGCTTAAAATTTGGCAGTCAGATATTTTTGGTAAATCTTTAAATGAACTCGTTAATGAGGGACTTCGCAACAAGCTTTGCCATATGCCACAGGATGCACGTGGTAAAATTCAAGAAACCTTAGAAAAAATTATAAATGAAGGTTGCAGCGGTTTAATTTGCATAATTTTATAAATTTTAAGGATAGCTTAGGCTATCCTTAATTTTTTTACATATACTAAGATTTGGTGATAATATGATAAATTCAATCTGGAATACTTCTGCCCATTTACCACGCTTTGAGCAATTAAAACACGACCTGAAAACCGACGTTTTAATTATTGGTGGTGGTCTTACAGGTTTGCTATTGGCATTAAAACTTAAAGAACTTGGGGTTCAATATACTTTAGTTGAAGCAAATACAATTTGTAGCGGTGTTACGCTCAATACAACTGCTAAAATTACATCTCAACATAGTCTTGTTTACAGTAAAATAAATAAGTCATTTGGTGCTGAAATGGCGGAAATGTATTATAAATCAAACGAAGAAGCGTTAAAAGAGTTTAAAAGCAGATGCAAAAAAATTGATTGTGATTTTCTTGAAAAAGATGCAATTGTTTATTCATTAAACAGAAGTGATAAAATAAATGAAGAATGCGAAATTTTAAATAAAATTAAAGCCGATTTTGAATTTTACAATAAACTTAATGATTTACCTTTTAGTGTAGCAGGGGCTGTAAAATTCAAAAATCAGGCGCAGTTTAATCCACTTAAATTTGTTAAAGGTATTGTAAAGAATTTAAATATTTATGAAAATACAAAAGTACTTTCGTTCGATGGTAAAAGCTATGTAACAAATGGTGGTAAAATTACAGCAAATAAAACTATTGTTGCTACTCATTTTCCAATTTTTAATAAATTCGGATTTTATCCTATAAAGCTCTATCAGGACCGTTCCTATGTTTTAGCACTTCAGGATGCCAAAACAGTTGATGGAATGTATATAGACGAAAACCCAATAGGTCTTTCTTTCAGAATGTATAATGATTTGCTTCTTTTAGGTGGCGGTGCTCATCGTACTGGTAAAGAAGGTGGTAACTGGAAAGAATTAACTAAATTTAAAAATCGTTTTTATCCAGCTTCAAAAGAAGTTACAAGATGGGCAACACAGGACTGTATGTCGCTTGATTGTATTCCTTATATCGGTCAATATTCTAAAACAGCACCAGATATTTTTGTAGCAACAGGCTACAATAAATGGGGAATGACATCGTCAATGGTGGCGGCAAATCTTCTTTGCGATTTAGTTATGGGGAATGAGAATGAATATAGCACTTTATATTCGCCTGCAAGGAAGTTTTTTCAGCCACAGTTGTTTACAAATATTATAGAAAGTACAATAAATCTTTTAAATCCTACAACGCCACGTTGTCCACACTTAGGTTGTGCTTTAAAATGGAATAATGCAGAAAAAAGCTGGGATTGCCCGTGTCACGGTTCACGTTTTTCTGAAAATGGTAAATTATTAGATAATCCGTCAACCGGGGATTTAAAAATAAAGCATAGAAACCAATAAGGCTTCTATGCTTTTATATGTTTTATTGGTCTTCTCCGAAATCTTTAATGAATTCAGCAATAAGTTTTTCTGGCCAGTCTGAAACTGGTTCAAGCTTACCAGTGAAGAATCTGAGTGTTTTTGGTTCGTGAACAAATCTTAAACCTCCAACAAGGTGTCTGTGGTCATAAAGCCATTTAACTCTATCAATTACATATTCTGTCTGTGAAAGTGTAAATACACGTCTTGGGAATGCAAGACGAACCATTTCAACAGAAGCAATATGTTCGCTACCATCTGCATTTCTTTCTTCTGAAAGTGTACCACGTTCCATACCACGAATACCACCGCAAAGGTAGAGTGCAACAGTAAGAGCACCAGCAGGATATTGTTCTGCAGGGATATGGTCAACTACCTGACGAGCATCAATGTGAGCACCTAAACCACCACCTGGTGTAACCATTGGAACGCCCATTGAGTCAAGAATTGAAACACAATGCTTAATAAATTGTGGACCTTGTGAAATGATATCTAAATCCATTGTTTCTTCAAAGCCGATAATAAGAGCTTCCATTTCTTTAACAGACATACCGCCATATGTAAGGAAACCTTCAAACATTGTAACATAGTCTTCCATTTCGTGGAATAACTTTTCATCTCTTATGAGAATTCCGCCGCCACGACCGAAACCGAATTTTCTGCCAGAGAAGTAAATCATATCGAAGAGGTCTGCAACCATTCTTGTGATTTCAGGAATAGTCTTGTCTTTCATTGAATCTTCTCTTGTTTTAATGAAATAAAGGTTATCCTGTAAAAGAGAAACATCTAAAACAGTTGTAATGCCATAAGATTTAGCAAGTTCTGTTGCTTCTTTCATATTTTCATAAGAAATAGGCTGACCACCGATAAGGTTAGTACCAGCTTCAAGTCTTAAGAAAGCAATGTTATCAGCACCTTCTCTTTCAATACAAGCTTTAACCTTGTCTAAGTCAATGTTACCTTTGAATGGTAAATTGCTTTTTACAATTAAACCTTCATCTTTAACGAGTTCTTCAACTCTACCGCCGAGTCTTGTAACGTGAGCTTTTGATGTTGTAAAGTGATAGTTCATAATTACACAACTGTCTGGTTTAACAAAATGCTGTGCAATAATATGCTCACAAGCACGACCCTGGTGAGTAGGAAGAAGGTGATTGATACCAAAAATTTCGGTTAACTTCTTTTCCATTCTATAGAATGTTTCACTACCAGCATAAGCATCATCCGCACGAAGCATAGCTGCTTGCTGATTATCACTCATAGCGTTAACACCTGAGTCAGTGAGCATATCCATAAAAATATCGCCATTGTGAAGCATAAATGTATTAAAACCAGCTTCTTGCATTTTCTTTAAACGCTCTTTAGCGGGTAAAAGGTTGAGCTTCTGAACAATCTTTACTTTATGCATTTCAACTGGTACTTCAGGTCTACTATAAAACTTGATTTCTGACATAATTAAAAATTCCTTTCAATATATTGTAATTATCCGTCGAATAGTATATAATACATTCAACAATAAATAAAACAAATAGTTTAGATAAACATTATCGAAAAAATCGATTAAGAGGATGTACTATGGAAATTCGTAATTTAATGTCTTTTATTCAGGTTGCCGAGCTTAATAGTTTTACTAAAGCGGCAGAAGTTTTAGGTTACTCTCAATCAACAATTTCTTTCCAGATAAAACAGCTTGAAACAGAGCTTCAGTGTCTTTTGTTTGAAAGAATTAATCACACTATAACATTGACTGAAAGGGGCAGAGAACTTCTTTCTTACGCCCATGATGTTTGTAGGTTAACAGATGAATTTAGGCAGAATATTGAAGAAAACAAGGAATTAAAAGGTGTAATTCACTTAGTTGCACCAGATTCTGTCTGTGAAGATATGCTTACAACCAATTATAATGACTTTCATAGTAAATACCCTGGGATTTCTTTAAAGTTTACTGCGGCAGATACAGGCGATATGTTCCTGATGCTTGACAGAAATGAAGCAGATTTAATGGTGACACTTGATAACCACGTTTATAAAAGTGATTATATAATTGCAAAAGAAGAGCATATACCAATGCACTTTGTTACTAACAAAAATTCACCTTTAGCAAAATTTAAAAAACTTTCCATAAAGGATTTGTTGGAATATCAATTTATTTTAACAGAAAAAGAGATGGGTTACAGACGAATTTTAGATAAGACACTCGCAAAAATGTCTTTAGAAATTAAACCTATTTTAGAGGTTGGGCGTACAGATATAATTACAGAATTGCTTTGTTTTAATGATGATAAAATTTCATATTTACCAGACTTTGTAACTGAAGAAAAAATTAAAAGCGGTGAACTTGTTTTTCTTAATGTAGTGGATGTTGAAACTGATATATGGAAACAACTTATTTATCATAAAAACAAGTGGCTTTCAAATAGTCTTAGTGCTTTAATTGAGTATATAAAAATTGCTGAATTTAACAATTAGGTGATATCAATGCAAAAAAGTTTTAAATATGAAATTATTGGTGGTAATAAAAATGCCGCTATTAACGTTGTAAAAAAAGAAGTAAACGAAATTACTTATTTAGATTTGAATTTAAAACTAAATTATGAAATTCCAGAAAAAACAATTTTAAAGTGTGTTGTTCCTGCTACTAATGCACTTGCAATCTGGAGTAGCTTTGACAGAGTGCATATATTAAGACCAGACTGGGGGATGAATGAAGTTAATTCGCGCCTTGCTTCTGGTATGCCAATTCAGCAGCTTTTTGGCTTTGATGGTAACAACAGAATGTGTGTTTCTGTTTCCCAGGTTGATACACCAATTAAAATCAGAATGGGTTATAACGAAGAAAATGCCGAAGTTATTTGTGAAGTTGAATTTTTCAGTTTGCAGACAAATAAGAAAAGTGAATATAATGCAACTGTAAGATTCGATTTCAGAAATATTAAATATTATGAGAGTATTTATGACACTGTTAATTGGTGGGAAAACGAGTGTGGCTACCAGAGCGCTTTTGTACCAAAAAATGCAAAGCTTCCAATGGATTCTCTTTGGTACAGCTTCCACCAGAATCTTGATTATACTAAAATAATTGAAGAATGCAAAAACTCTAAAGAATTAGGTCTTGAAACAGTCATAATTGATGACGGTTGGCAGACAGACGACAATAATCGTGGTTACGCTTACTGTGGTGACTGGGAAGTTTCAAAAAGAAAAATGGGTGATATGAAAAAATTAGTTGAAGAAATTCACAAAATCGGAATGAAAGTTATGCTTTGGTATTCCGTTCCTTTTATGGGTATTTACTCAAAAAAATTCAGTGAGTTTAAAACTATGCTTTTAGATGAATCAGGTGACAAAGAAACATTCTTTTCACTGGACCCAAGATATAAAAAGGTGAGAGATTATCTTTCAACTCTTTATGAAAATGCAATTAAAGAGTGGGATTTAGACGGCTTAAAGCTTGATTTTATAGATAGCTTTGTCTTAAAAGGTAAATCACTCGAAAATGACAATAATCGTGATTATGAATCTCTTGAAGATGCAATTCACGCTCTTATGAGTGAAACAAAAGAAAAATTGACAAGACTCAAAAGCGATGTATTAATTGAGTTTCGTCAGTCTTATGTTGGTCCGTCTATCAGAAAATATGGCAATATGCTCCGTGTAGGCGATTGCCCTGGTGATGTTCTCACAAATCGTAGTCAGGCTATAAATTTACGCTTTACATCTGGTAAAACGGCTGTTCATTCAGATATGATTATGTGGAATAAAAGGGATACTGTAGAAAATGCTGCAGAGCAATTCATTAACATTATTTACACAGTACCACAAATCTCTATGCTTATTAATGAATTACCACAAGACCACAAAAAAATGCTTAAGTTTTACTTAGATTTCTGGATTGAAAATAGAAAAGTTTTACTTAATGGAAAATTAACTGCAGAAAATCCAGAAATTGATTATTCAAGTGCAAGAGCTACTTTAAACGGAACAGAGATTATTACACCTTACACTAATTCACTTGTTGAAATATTTGAAGATAAATCAATAATTATTAATGCTACTGCAAAAGAGTTTTTAGTTGTTAAAGGTGCAGAAGGGTGTAACGCTAAAGTAGTTAACTGTCTTGGTGAAATCATTACTGAATTTACATTAAAAAATACTCTTGAAGAAATAAAAGTTCCAAGAGCAGGTTTAATATATTTAAACAAATAAAAAAATCGGGTATGTAAATGTCAAAAACATCTACATACCCATATTTTATAATAATAACTCAGCATCATCAGGATATTTTTGCAACCATTTTTCCAGCCAGATTTTGTTACCTAATGCATAAGATGGCTCACTTAATCTTTTTGCAAGAGCAATTTCTTTTAATGCAGCAGCACGTGTTTCATCGTCGTAATTCATAACCTCAAGAATGTGATGTGCAACCCAGATTCTTATTGTAATGCTATCAATGAAAAGTAGTTGCTTGAATTGTTCTTTTAATTCAGGGTGTTCATATTCAATTTCTTGTGCAACAAAGCGTATTCTTGCGGCAGATTGATTGAAAACGAGAACTAAATCTTCGTTTTCAAAATCCTCTTCTTCCATTTGTGCTAAGATATTTGCAGTTTCAAGATATTCACGAATTAAATTCATAACAAAATTCTCCTGTGAAAATAGTTGTCGTTATGTCCTTATTTTATATTATTCTACACTTTTCGGATTTTTAAAGTTTTATAAATGTTTTAACATTTCTTTAACAATTCGACAAATTTAAATGGATTTGTTGGATTTGTACTAAAAAAACAATAAAACAACAAAAATATTAGTAACATTATTGTAAAAAATCTTGACAAATCATAAAAAAACTATAAAAATATAAGTATATGAATATATATTTTAAGGGGTGATGTTATGGCTGAATGTCCAAAATGCAAAAAACATTTAAAAATGACAGATTGGAAACAGCATTGTCCATATTGCGGTGGTAATATCGTACTTTACGATATTCAGGAACGTTTGATGAAAGATGCTGATATTGCCGAAGTGCAGTATTATCATTTTCAAAAGAAAATAGACAGGTTAAAAGCATCTTTTGTAGGTTCTCGTCTTGCAGTAATCAGAATTTTTACAAGTCTTATACCAATACTTGCTATACTTGTGCCATTCTTTAAGTGCACTTTTTACGAACCTTTTGTTGAGTTTAGTGGTTTTCTTAGTCTCTTTTCTTTATTAGATTTTATTGATAAATTGAGTATAGATGCTTTACTTGAACTTTTAAATACTTCTGACGGAAAAATGCCGTTACTTTTATTTTTAGGTGCAGTATTATTGGTTGGTTTAACAGTAGTTCTGCTTCTTGTAAGATTTGGATGTCTTACAATGGCTTGTTCTAAAAAAGGTAAATCAATCTGTTATGGATTCGATATTACTTTTATTGTAATGACAATTATTTCTTGTGTAATGTTTTTAGTAGTTCCCGATAATCCTTATTTAGAGATTGATTTTTTATTAGCACCAATAGTGTATCTTGTTTTGTTGTTCGTTAATTTCTGGATTGATATTCTTATATATAAAAAGGGTATAGAAGTTAAACACGCTCCGTGTTTCGTTGGTGGAATTCCTATTGAAGAATATTTCAAAATGGTCGAAGATAATGTTCCTCAAGAAGAAATCCGTGCAGAAATGTACAGAAGGCTTACAAAAATACAAGAAGAAAAAGAAGAAAAACTAAAAAATGCAGAGGGGGTTAAACAATGAGTGAAGAAAATAAAGTAACTGAAACTTATGAACGTGAATATGTTTTCGAAATGAATGAAACCTCTGCTTATATGAATAGAATGTTCTGTTCAACCAAAGAGCGAGTTGCTTACATAATTAAATGTGCCGCTGCTGAACTTTCAATGGGTAAATACGACACTGGTTCAGAACTTTTTATGTATAAAATTTTAGGTCTTAACCCCGAGGCGCATGGTAATGCTGCGGTTGGGCTTGGCATTTATGACCTAATTAACGACCCGCTTTCTGCAGTTATTATTGATAAAATGCGTACTCGTTGGGGTAAATTTAAACCTTTTCAGTATTTATCACTTATACCAAGTTTAATTGTCGGTTTTGTTACTTGTATTTTGCCGATTATTTGTGATAGTTACGCTTTAGATGCTGCTCAACGCCTTATTCTTTATATGATTATTTCTTACGTTAGTGAAACTGTTGGTGCATTCTTTGGTGGCGGTGGTTATATTGATAACGTTTTCACCCCGAACCCTAATGAAAGAACATCTCTTTTAGTTTCTTCAAGATTTGCAGGTGATTTATTCAAACGATTACCTGAGCAGATTGCAGGTGTAATATTTGACCTTGTTGCTAATGGTAAAATTAAAATCAATTTAGCAAGAGTCTTTTCTGGTATGAAACTCTGGTGGTGGGCAATTGCAACAATTCCTGCTGTAATTTGGATTTTTGTGAGTAAAGAACGTGTTCCGCAATCAGAAAAACCACCGAAGGTTATGAAGGGTATGTTCTCAGTATTTAGAAACAAACCACTTCTTATTTATACACTTACTGGCTTTGTTGGTGGAATTGATATTGCAACGTCTGAGTCACTTTATTATGATAGTGTTCTTAAATTTAATATGATTTCAACAATTGCGGGTATTCCTGGTATGCCGATTTCTTATGCCAGCTACCCGTGGGCAGCAAAATTCAGAAGAAGATTTTCAACAAAATTCCTTTGGATTGCCCAAAGTGGTTCTATTTTCTTTTCAGAAGGTTTCTTCTTCCTTGTCGGTTTAATTGGTGGCAAGAAAGACGGTTTTTATAAAAAGAAATTACCAATGACACTTGCTATGTGTGTTGGTAACTGTGTAGAAATGGTATTCTATGCAACAAAGAAAATTGTTGATGCTGAAATTAACTACGAAGTTTTAGACTACTGCGAATGGCAGAATGGTTACAGGGTTGAAGCAACAGTTAACCTTTTAACTGGTTACATAAACAAGGTAAGGGGAATAGCTCTTACAAAAATCAACTCTCTCTTACTTGCGCGCTGGGCTGGTTTTGAATCTGGTATTAATGCAGTTCAATCAGAAGAAACAATGTGGAGAATGTTTATTGCGGCATTCGGTCCAAGACTCATTTTCGATTTTCTTGGTATGATTCCGATGTTCTTCTATAACATTGACCAGAAAACAAGAGAAAGAATGTATCTTGATTTAGAGCGTTCTCGTGCCGCAACCGCTGCAAAGGCTAAGGTTGAAGAATAAATTAAGCATAATAACACCTTGATAATTTACCGAAAAATTATCAAGGTGTTGTTAATTGTAGTGTCGGTTTTTAATTAATTAAAAAAATAAGTCTTTCTTCAGGTTCGCAACCATCAATAATTAAAAATTCAATATCATCCCAGATTTCAATTAAACTCTTATCGTTAAAAATTTTTGCGTTAGTAAAGTCTTCAAAATTATAAAAATCATATTTTAACGATTTCATATCTGGAAAGCCGTACCAATATAACGGTTTTCCATTTTCAAGCATTTTACCCATAAAACAGTTTTTGAATTCTGTATTTGAGATAGAAAACTCAATTTCAAGACAAGTGCTATCTAATTTATCTTTAAAGATTGTTGAAAAAATATCAAAATGCAATTTAATTACACCTTCTTAACTTGCTTTAAGTTTCGTTATCCATTTGTCAGGTAAAACATATTCTTTATCATTTATTGAAACAGAATAAGCTAAATCATTATAAGACCAAACTTGCATACGAACTACTAAATCGGGTTCTTCCTCAAAAAAACCGTAAATTACTCCACAAACATAGTAATTTTTAAATGTTCCATCAGGTTGTATTACTAAGTCGCGTAATCCAGCTTCTTTTGGAGATTTTTGTGACATTACATCTGTCAAGAAGTTGTTAATTTCATTTTTGTCTGTAATACCATCATTACAGTTTTTGTGTATCATATTTTCGGAGGAGTTGCCAATTCCAGAAACGAGTTCAAATCTGGAGCAATTCTTTACTGAAAAATCAAATTCTTGTAGTGTTGATTTACGATATATGCTAAACCACTCACTATCGGGCGAAACTTTTATCAAAATATTGTCAGTTTTAGCACCTTTAATTTTATAAAGTCCAGTTCGAAATGATGAATCAAGATGATTTAAAGTTTTAGACTCACCTTCAACACCACCGACGAACTCTAACTCTCCTAAAAAATTAAGTCTACCTTCGTGTGCTAATAGTGAGTATTCGGTTCCCGAATTATTTATCAGTCTATTATTATCGGATGCTGAAAATTTAGCTTCTTTTTTTGTATAAACATCATTTTTGTTGTTATTTGCTGAAAAATTAGTTTCATTGTTTGTTGTGTAATTCTCCTTTGGGTTAATATCGGCTGAGCATCCACTAAAAACAATAACAAGTAAAAATAAAATTAGTGTTTTTTTCATACTAAATTCGCTCCAATTGTTTTCGATAATTATATCATATTTTTAAATTTTTTTCAATAAGCGTTATAAAGTTGTAGTTTATAAATATTACCTTGACATATTAAAATTCTTTTGATAAAATTACATAGCGATATCTGGAGACGTATCGAAGTGGTCATAACGGGGCTGACTCGAAATCAGTTAGGGAGAAATCCCCCGCGAGTTCGAATCTCGCCGTCTCCGCCAAATAAGCACTTGCATTTTTGCAGGTGCTTTTATTTTCAAATATGAAAATTTTGACCTTTTATCCAAAGATTTTCTATTTTCAAATTTAGAACAATATGCTATAATTAAAACATAATTTTTAAAGGAGTTTTGTTATGAATATTGCTGTTGCTCAATCAGGTGGACCGACTTGTGCTATTAATGCATCGCTTTTAGGCGTTTTTAAAGGTGCAATCCGTTCAGATAGAATTGACATTGTTTTTGGTTCTCTTAATGGTATCGAGGGTATTATTAATGATGATTTAATTATTCTTAATGACTATATAAAAACCTATCTTGATTTTGAAAAGTTAAGACAGACTCCATCAACAGTTTTAAACTCTTGCCGTTATAAATTACCTGAATTTACTGAAGATTCATCTGTTTATGAAAAAATTGTAAAAAATTTAAAAGCTCATGGCATCGGTGCTTTCTTCTATATTGGTGGTAACGACTCAATGGATACTGTAAACAAGCTTTCAAAGTATCTTACAGAGATTGGTAGTGATATTAAAGTTATTGGTATCCCGAAAACAATTGATAACGATTTAATGATTACAGACCACACCCCAGGCTTTGGTTCTGCCGCTAAATACGTTGCTACAACTGTTCAGGAGATTGTTCGTGACTGTTCTGTATATAGTATAAATTCTATTACTATTATTGAAATTATGGGTAGAGATACCGGCTGGCTCACAGCGGCTTCTGCAGTACTTCGTGCAAACGGTGAAATTGCACCACATCTTATTTATTTACCCGAAGCTCATTTCTCAGTTCAGAATTTTATTAAAGATTTAAAGCGTGTTCAACAAAGCCGTAGGGCAGTGGTTGTTGCTGTTTCGGAGGGCGTTACACTTGATGAAGAGGATATAAATTCAGAATTTTACAACGAAACAAGTGATGAATTCGGTCACCGATATTTGTCTGGTGTTGGTAAAACACTTGAAAATATTGTTCGTAAAGAAATTGGTTGCAAGGTTCGTTCAATTGAGCTTAACGTTATGCAACGTTGTTCTTCACACTTAAGCTCAAAAACAGATATTGAAGAGGCTGAGCAAATCGGCGTTATGGCTGTTGAAAGAGCGTTAAAAGGCGAGTCTGGTAAGGTTATGTACTTTAAACGTGTTTCAAATTCACCATACACAGTTGTAATTGATTCAATTGATGCAAATGAAATTGCAAATAAAGTTAAATATTTTCCACTTGGTTGGATAAATTCAAGTGGAAACAATGTAACAGATGAGGCAGTTGATTATATTTTGCCGCTTATTCAAGGTGAACAGGATATTCATTACCTTAATGGTATGCCAATTCATTTTAAATTAGGTAATTAAACGTAAAAACCACGGGTATTAACCCGTGGTTTTGTTGTTTTCAAATATGTTAAGAAATGGTTACAATAGTGTCATTTAATTGACTTTCGTTTAAAAAAATGTTATTATACATAAGATATAATGTGCAAAATATGGGCAAGTGTGCTCGTATGTAATTTGTTGTTTCTTAGAGGTGATTTAATTTGAAATCTAATTCAGTTATTTTCTTTACAGAGAATGTAGAAGCTAATTCAGATTTAATTAAGTTGTATGAGGGTATTGCTACTGTTTCTGTTTGTGGCTATAACTCACAAACCTGGGAAGATGTAGATTTATATGCAAAAAATATTGTTGCATTTGTTTTTGATGGTTTAAAAGAAAATAAAAGTTTTCCTTGGATTGTTACCAAACTTTCAGAAGAAGGCACTTTCAATGAAGTACCGGTTATTTTTACTTCAGATGAATCAATGTATGCTTTTGAAAATATGGGCTATCGTGCCTGTGCTATGGATTTAATTTCTTATCCAATACGCCAGGATGTTTTTGTCAGACGTTTTGAAAATCTTGTTGAGATTTATCATTTGAAAAAGCAAATGAATAAAATGTCAAGTATTCAGACAAAGCGTATTTTAAATCAGGCAAATATGCTCAAAGAACAAACTAATAAAATGAATACCATGAACTTTGAGCTTGTTGAGCTTCTTGTTGCGGCTATCGAAAGTCGTGATATGGAGTCTGGTCAGCATATCAAAAGAATTAAGTATTTTACAAAGGCTCTCACAGACGTTGTTGTTAAAGAGTGTCCGGAGTACAATATTTCAGCAATTCAGGCAGAGTATATTTTCCTTGCTTCTTCAGTTCACGATATTGGTAAAATTGCAATACCAGATGCAATTATGTTAAAACCAGGCCGTCTTACAAAAGAAGAGTTTGAAATTATGAAAACTCACACCACTCATGGTGCGAAGCTTCTTGATATGATGGAAGAAATCACTGACTCGCAATATTCAAAATATTGTCGTGATATCTGTCTTTATCACCACGAAAGATGGGATGGTAAAGGTTACCCTAAAGGCTTAAAGGGTGACGATATTCCGATTTCAGCACAGATTGTTTCTGTTGCAGACTGCTACGATGCTCTTACAAGTGACAGACCATATAAAAACGCTCTTTCTCACGATGAAGCTGTTGAACTTATTATGACTGGTGCTTGTGGTACTTTTTCTGAACAGTTACTTAATTGTTTCAGAATTGCTTTACCAGAATTTGAGCGTATTGAGCGTAATTTTAAAGCAACAGGTGCTGTTGAAGAGACTTCTGGTAAAAGTGAATATACAACAGAATATCAGCTCTATGCTGAGCATCACGTTGATAATGATTCTGATGCAGAACGTGCATTAAAAGTTTCAATTTGTGAAGATAAATTACTTTCAGCTTACAACGTTATTTTTGAAGCGGATATTGTTGAAAATGATTTTCAGGTTATTCGTGGTTCGTGGTCACCACTTTTCCCATTCTTACCTAAAAATATTTATGAAGCGTTCACACAATGTCACAAAATCTGCCATCCTGCAGACTCTGCAAGATTTTTACAGAATGTTTCAATGTCTGCGTTTCAGGAACTTGTTAAACAGGGCATAATGAAAACTCGTGTTGAGTTCAGAGCAGTTAAAAAAGACACAGAATACGTAATTTTGGGTATTCTTGCTTTTGAAGCAGATGAAAATAAAGAAATTACAAAGGTTTTCGGTGCGTTTGACGCTTATTTTGAAGATGAAATAGAAAATGAAATTCAACGTAGTTTTACTGTTTCAGATGGTCTTACAGGTATTCCTCTTCAAAAGAAATTGTCAAAAGACGTTGATAATTTCTTAACTCTTATGCCGAATTCACAAAATGCATTAATTTTCATCGATATTGATGAAATGGGTCTAATCAACAATATGTTTGGTTATGAATACGGTAATGCATTTATAAAAGAAATTGCAAGTAAGCTTCGTGATTTTCAGGAGAAGCAAGATATTTATATCGGTAAAGCATCTGCTGATAAATTCCTTGTTTTTGTTAAGAATATTACAAAATTAAGAGAACTTATTGTACTTATTGATAATCTTCATAAAAATTTAAGAAAAACATATCATACACCAACTGAGATGGGTATTTTTACAGTAACGTTAGGTGTTTCAAAATTCCCACAAGATGGTAAAAATTTCAAGGAATTGTTTAATAATGCTGAATTTGCTTGTAAAGCTGCAAAGCTTAATAAACGAAGCACTTATGCATTCTTTAATCCATCTATGAAGGATTTCTCTCAGATTTCTTCTGAGATTAAGGAACTTGAAAGTTCATTTAATTCTGATGGTTTACAAAAATTCTTCCCGGTTGTAAGTAAAAAAACAGGCAAATTAATTTGTTATGACTATAATCCATTTGCTGGTTCTTTAAGTAAAATTGCATTTACGTCAGATTTATATCATGCAATTAATAATTCTGAAAGTAATGTTAAAAACTTCAGTTTGTTAGCAATTAAAAATCTTTTGCTTAAACTTATTGAAAAACGTGATAATGGTGAAACAATTCCACCTGTATCTATTTACACACTTTTAGTACCAGATGACGTTCTGACCCTTGTACAGAATCTCAATGATTTTATAGCACAGAATGATTGCAAGGGAATTGATTTAACAATTAACGTTCCTCAGGATTTCCTTGAGAATATTGATATAAGGCACCTGAATTCGTTCTCAACGTTCTTAAATAAAATAGGATTTTCTCTTGGTGTTTATTTGGTTGGTGAAAGATATGTTCACAATTCTTGCTTTACACGTGGTGTGTTCAGACGAATTGTTATGGCACCAACATTCCTTGATACAGCATTAACCTCTGCAGAAGCTGCAAGCTATGCCGCTTTAACGCTTAATAATCTTAAATCGGTATCCAATTACATTTCAATTCCTTTGAGTGTTACTGACGCTGATGCTGCCCAGTTCTTCAATTGTGATTCAGTTGATTTTACCCACACATTAGAGCCGGTTAACGATATAAGCGGTATGTTTGATGACTTTAAGTCACGTGAAGTTTATAACGAAACCACTGTAAAAGAAAATCCTTTTATAACAAGTATAAATCCAGCGTTGTTTTTACACGACTTTGTTAATTCATCAATTGTTTTAGTAGCTTATGACCCACTCAGTGGTAAAATTCAAATTTCTGAAAATGCAAATGATGTTTTTGGCTTTGATGTAAAAACAAGTTTTGGCGAGTCTTCATTGGATTTTGTAAGAAAATTCTTATACAAGGAAGATTTCGAGAGATTTATGTTAGCAGTTTCATCTGCAAAAGAAACGATGAAGCCTACTATTTGTACAGTGAAATGTGTTTCGGGTAAAGATTTAAATGAATATAAAGAATTTACTATTTCAATTCAATGTATTCTTAACCATTTGGGTCAGCCAACACGTTTCCAGTGTATTCTTATTCCTAATTAAACTCATTTCTTATAGTTTCAATTATTCTTTTTTCAATTCTTGAAACGTAAGAACGTGATATATTAAGTTCTTTTGCGACTTCTCTTTGGGTTTTTGGTACATTTCCATCAAGCCCATATCGCATAATGATTATTTTTCTATCACGTTTACTTTCAATGTTGTTAATGATTTCTATTGATTTTCTTAACTTGTTTTTGTAGTCGATATCATCAATTATAGTGTCATCAACTGCAATTATATCTATTAACGTCAATGGGTTTCCTTCATTATCAACATCAATAGGCTCGTTGAATGATATTTCTTGAGATGTCTTTTTTATGTTTCTGAAATACATTAAAATCTCGTTTTCAATACATCTTGAAACGTAGGTTGCAAGCTTTGTTCCTTTTTCTGGTTTAAAACTGTTTATGCCTTTAATGAGTCCTATTGTGCCAATAGAAATTAAATCATCTTGGTCGCTGTATGTAGAGTAATATTTCTTTATTATATGTGCAACGAGACGTAGGTTGTGTTTAATAAGCTTATCCTTGGCGTAAGTGTCGCCTTCAGCCATTTTTTCAATAGCTTCTGTCTCTTCTTTTTTAGAGAGCGGTGGTGGAAAAGACTCTGCATTTGTTACGTGGAGAATAAATACAAGTAAATTACTGAATAAAGTGAAAATATCCATAAAAACACTCCTTTTTTAAGGTATATTCACTTTATATCCGTACTTTGCCAGTCCAACATAAAAGAGTGATTATATGTCAAAAATTGAACAATTTAAATTGACAATTCGTTTTTCGTCCAACATTATACTTTGTGCAATTTTGTCGTTTGTATATTATTGGGTTTGGAATAACGTATATAACCCTGAATTTGAAAATACATTCAGAAATCAAGGTAAAATGTTCCTTGTTGCTGTTTATTTTCTTGTTTTGATTGTAACAAGTATTGCACTTGGTGCTTCAAAGGTTGATAAATTCAGAAAGAGTGAAATTATCTTTTATCAGATTTTAGCGGCAATTTTTGCTAATTGTATAGCTTATGCACAGATATGTTTGCTCGAGGCTGTTCTTGCTAATGTATTTGGTATGCTTTATATCTTGCTTATTCAGGCGGTGGTTATTGTTGCCTGGACTCTTGTTGCGACTGAAATTATAAGACGTCTTAATCCACCAGAAGAAATGCTTATTATTTATGGTAGCCATCTTGCTACTGAGATTGTTTACAAAATGAGCGAGATGGAAGAACGCTATAAAATTAATGAATCAATTAATGTTGATGCAGGTTTTGATGAAATTAAAGAAAAGATTGATAAATTCAAAAGTGTTATCATTTGTGACGTTCCTGCACGTATGCGTAATGACGTACTCAAATATTGTTATCAGGAAGACAAGAGTATTTATATCGTTCCGAAAATTTCAGATATTATTATCAGAAGCTCATCGGAAATTACTTATTTTGACTCTCCGATTATTCACGCTCATTCTCAGGGTCTCACTATTGAGCAAAGAGCAGTAAAGCGTCTTATGGATATTGTGTTGTCGCTACTTGCTTTAATTTTGTTCTCACCGTTATTTTTAATTATCGCTTTAGCAATCAAGCTTTATGATGGCGGCCCTGTTTTTTATAAACAGAAGAGAGCTACAAAAGATATGCGCGTTTTTGATATTTTAAAATTCCGCAGTATGATTGTTGATGCTGAAAAAGATGGTCCGAAGCCTGCAACGAATAATGACTCAAGAATTACACCAGTCGGTAAAGTTATAAGAGCATTGCGTGTTGATGAATTACCACAGATTTTAAATATTTTAAAAGGTGATATGTCAATTGTTGGTCCAAGACCAGAACGTGTTGAACACGTTGAAAAATATTCAAAAGAAATTCCTGAGTTTTCTTGTAGATATAAAGTCAGGGGAGGCTTAACAGGTTACGCTCAGGTTTTTGGTAAGTATAATACTTCTGCATACAATAAACTCAAAATGGATTTAATGTATATACAAAAGTATTCAATTGCTCTTGACATTAAATTGATTATTATGACAGTCAAGATATTATTCAAAAAAGACAGTACGGAAGGATTTAAAGAAAAAAAAGGAAAGAGTGCAGATAAATAATGTTATATTATATGATTATGGCTGGTGGCATTGGTTCAAGAATGAACTCGCCGGAGCTACCTAAGCAGTATCTTAAAATTGATGACGAACCAATTATAGTAAAAACTATCCGTAATTTTGAGGATTTTGGTTCGTTTGCAGCAGGTGTTGTATGTTGCCCTATAGACTGGATAGAATATACAAAAGCTATGCTTTTAGAAAATGGGATTTCTTCTGATTCCATAACTGTTATTTCTGGTGGTAAAAATCGTAATTGTTCTGTAAAGAATGGTTGCAGATTTTTAAGTGAGAATTACAATATAACAGATGATGATATTATATTGACTCACGATGCAGTAAGACCTTTTATCAATTCAAGAATTATAAAAGAAAACATTTCTGCTGTTAATGAGTTCGGGGCGGCAAATACAGTTATGCCAGTGTATGATTCAATAATTCGTTCAACTGACAGTGAATTTCTTAACGAATGTGTAAAGCGTGATGATATTTACAGAGTCCAGACACCTCAATCATTCAGATTGAAAGAGTTGGAGTTTGTAATTAATTCATTGACTGACGAAGAATTGGCAAGCTACACAGACGTTGCTTCGATTTTTCATAATAAAGGTTATAATGTCAGACTTGTTAAGGGTTCTGATAATAATATAAAAATTACAACACCATTTGACTTGGCAGTTGCTCAGGCAATTATTGCCAATAGTAATTAATTGTAATTTATTTTTGCTTTGTAAGGTGACGGGAGCCGAACACCGCACGGTTTTGGAAGACAAAAATTCCCACTAACATCGTCAAAACTCTTGAAATACGTCAGTATTCCTGCGAGTTTTTCCTTGTTACTGAAAATTTTTTAGTCTTACAAAACTGCAAGCACCTAAAATTGTAAAGATTTTGGTGCAGTAAGGTGTTTCTTTGGCGCAGTCATACTGGCGTATAACGATTTTAGTTAGTCGAAACAGTGTAAAATTACACTGTTTCGATACCAAATCATATATTTGGTATCGAATTTTCGAAGGAAATTCGACTATAATCCTTTCAATGACTGTAATGCAAAATTGTATTTACGAAAAACAATTTTGCGAAAAGCCGATAAAGTCGGCTTTTCGAAACGCAACTGCGTTTCGACTAATTACAATCATTATAACAAGA
>JAZNUL010000135.1:0-12322 GCA_045592285.1 Acutalibacteraceae bacterium | reverse complement strand
GAGGCCTCTTACAAGATTACCAACGTTTGAAACAAGGAAAGTACCCTGTGCTAAATCGTCCTTTGTAATTCTGTCTGTTTCAGGAATTGCATAATAAGCCTTTTTCTCTGCACCCTTTAAAGTAACAACTCTGTGTTTTTTCTGCGATTTTGCGCCAAAAATTCTTAAAGCAGCCTTAATAAAATGACCTTTTTTAAGAGCTTTTATAGTATCTTGAATTGAAACTGAATAAAGTGCTTCTGTAAGATTTGTATTTGCAAGTTTTCTGTTGATATCTGCAGTATATTTTGCAATATCCTGAAGAGATTTATTACCCATATCCTTCATATTAACAGTCATCATTGAGCCATCTGGAAGTGGCCACGGAACTGAAATATCAATATTATCAAATGTTGTAACCTTACCTCTAACAAGCTTCTTTTCAAAATGCATATGAGAGTTCATTTCAGGGGCAGCCTTTAACCCTTCTGAAACAGCTTTTAAAATAACGCCATTAAAGGTTAATTTGTACTCATCATCTTTATGTTTTTCTGTATATTCTTTAAATGCAGCCTGAAACTTTGTAACATCTGCATCATAAGTATAGCAAACGTGCGGAATATTCTTCCAGCTTTCGCTGGTCATATTAGCAACAATTTTTCGTTGAATGCCAAATCTTGTAATGTGTCTGATAGCCATTTTATTTAACCCCTTTAAAATTAAAAGAAATAACCTATATCTGTAAGTTCTTGCTTAAGAGAAGCCTTTTCAGCATCTGTGAGTGGTGTTCCTGGGAACACAGCTTCACCTGAATCAATACCTAAAAGTGTAAGAATATACTTTATAGAACGGATAACACCATATTTAATGATAATAGTAACAACCTTATTAATTTTATATTGTTGCTCTTGTGCTGCTCTTATATCGCCCTTCATAAATAAATCGTAAAGCTTACAATATTCTGAGCAAAGCACGTTATAGGTTGAACCGATACCAGCATCAGCGCCCATTGAAAGACCGCAAAGGAGCATTTCATCAGGACCATTGATAACGTTGATATCGCCACCGTTGAGTTCTTTTATTCTATGTAATGAATAGAAGTCTGTCAAAGTAAATTTAACACCGATAATACCATCAAGCTTAATGAGTTTTTCCATAAGTGCAACGATATCACCTGTATAAAGCCCCTGAGCATAAGCAATAACAGGAAGCTCTGATGCATCTGCTATTCTCTTGTAATACTCGATAATCTCATTATCGTTGTATTTATAATAGAAATTAGGAACAACGCTTGAAATAGCGTCACAACCACATTCTTTTGCATGGCGTGAAAGAATAACTGCTTCATCTGGTGAAGCTGCGCCAACGTGGTTGATAATAATTCCTCTGCCGTTACTGTGTTCAACTGTTGCTTCTGCAACCTGTTTTCTTTTTTCAACACTGAGAACAGGACCTTCACCTGTTGAACCACAGATGTAAAAACCTTTTGCACCCTGACCGTAGTTCATATCAATATTTTTCTTGATACTATCGGTTAAAATATTACCATCCTTATCAAATGGTGTAATAAGTGCAGGTGCTATACCTTTAAGTAAAATATTGCTCATAACATATTCACTTCCAAATCAAAAATTACCAATATTGATTATATCAAAACCAAATATGAATGTCAATTCACTATTATTAAAAATCTTAAGAATTCTTAATTTCTGCAAAATTGACAAATAGAAGTCACAATCATTGTTTAAAATGCTATCTAAGTTAACTAAATGTAAAATTTTGCCTTCTTTATTGAAATACAAGAATTTCTATTGTATAATTTTGTAATTAAACTTAAAAAGGACAAGCGTATGAAAATAATAAACAAAATACTTGTAAAACTTCATATAAAAAAGCCGCCAGAAAAGCCTGACGGTGATAATAAAAGTTCTGTGCAACTCCCTCCCCCTATTGCTGAACGATTAAAAGAAGAAAAGCTTAATATAGATAATTTAATTTTCTGCTTTAAATCAGATATGAATTCACCAGCTCTTTACTCTGATACTTACATTTTATTTGATAAAGATGGCGTATATATAGCTGACTTCAACGAAGAAGTTAAAGAGAAAAAGAAGAGTAGAAAAAAATTAGAATTTAAACCTGAACTTTTAAAACTCACTACTATACCAATAAACGAAATTGATGAAATATGTATTGAAAAATGTGTTGCAACAGGCAGACTTACTTATAAATGTAATGGTGAGTATTTTGCTTTGGGGTGTTTTTCAATCGGCTTTTTATCACAGGCTGAAAACTTCACGAGAATCTTTAACAACTTCAAACTTAATAAAAACTACCAAATGTATATTGACTCTGCAAAAAAAGCAGTATGTAAAAAATGTGGCAAGCCTGTGCCTCCCGGCAGAGCATTCTGCAAAAAATGCACTGGCAAAAGCTCAACTGTAAAAAGACTTTTTTCATTCTTCAAAGAAGTTCGTGGAAAAATGCTCTTTTTCATTGTTTCGATTCTTATAAGTACTGGTATATCTCTCGTAATACCACAATTCAGCACACAAATACTTTATGATGAAGTGCTCAACCCCAATAATACTGCCGGTTATGAAGAATTATTCACAGCATTACTCACATTGGTAGGCACTATTGCTGCTTTAAAAATTGTTCACTGGGTATTCACATTCGTTTACCAATATATAATTGCGGGTATGCTCCCGTGGGTAGTTTACAGCATAAAGCTTAAAATTTTCACAGCTATGCAAAAGCTTTCAGTCGGCTTTTATACACATAAGCAAACAGGCTCTTTAATGGAAAGAGTAACCCGTGACTCAAACAACATTTATTGGTTCTTTGTTGATGGGTTTCCTTATGTAATTACAAATGCTATTACTGTTATCGGCATTTTTGCAATTATGTTTTTCACAAGCTGGAAGCTCTCTTTAATTCTTTTGGTCTCTGCTGGTGCTATTGTTTTTCTTTACCCGCTATGTGAAAGAGTTTTCAGAAAGCTTCACCACAAGGTGTGGGTGCAGAATTCAAACCTCACTTCTAAAGTAAGCGATAATATTAATGGTCACAGAATTATTAAGGCATTTTCAAAAGAAAATGAAGAATACGAAAACTTTAACAACATAAGCTCTCGTCTTATGAAGGCAGAAATCAAGTCTTCAAATGCAGAAGCAACAGTTTTCCCTGTACTTTCAATTTTAGTTTACGCTCTTAGTGCTATCGTTTTAGGCTATGGTGGTGTTCTCTGTGTAAAATATAATGAACTTACCATTGGTCAGCTTTTATCATTCGTTGTTTATTTGCAGATGTTACAAGCACCTATCGAATTTCTTTCGTGGGTTACAAACTGGTGGGCACGTTGTGTTGACTCAGCACAAAGAGTTTTTGAAATTATGGATACTGAACCAGATATAAAAGACCCCGAAAACCCTGTTAATATAGAAAATTTCAAGGGTGAAATCGAACTACAGGAATTGCAGTTTGAATATGAACCAGCACAACCTATTATCAAGAATTTATCTTTAAAAATAGAAGCTGGTGAAATGCTTGGCATTGTTGGTAAAACTGGTGCTGGTAAAACAACTATTTCAAATCTTATAGCACGTCTTTACGACCCAAAAGAAGGTACTGTAAAAATTGATGGTGTTGACGTTAAAAACATTCCATTAAAGCAACTTAAAGAAAATATTGGTATTGTTTCGCAGGATATTTTCTTATTTATGGGAACTATCGCTGATAACATTCGTTACGCTCGTCCTGATGCTACAAACGAAGAGGTTATTGCCGCTGCAAAGGCTGCTTCTGCTCACACCTTTATTTCCAAGCTTCCTGATGGATATGAAACCTTTGTAGGTTCAGGTGGTCAGGATTTATCTGGTGGTGAAAGACAAAGAATAAGTATTGCAAGAACAATTATCCAGAATCCAAAAATACTTATTCTCGATGAAGCTACTGCCGCTATGGATACAGAAACAGAAAGAAACATTCAGAATTCACTCTCTGAATTAAAGAGTGGCAGAACTACAATTTCTATTGCTCACAGACTTTCAACGCTTCGTGATGCTGATAAATTAGCTGTCATTGATGATGGTGAATGTATAGAATTCGGCACGTATAAAGACCTTATGGAAAAACAAGGTGAATATTATCGTCTTTTCAAATTACAGGAAGAAGCGCTTAAATTTATTGGCATAGGCGAAGAAGAAAACAAAAATGACAAGGAGAATGAAGATGGAAACAATTAAACTTTCTCTTGAATTTTCAAATCCAAAAGAATGTCGTTTTTTTAAAAACAAGAACGGATTTTTAGTATTAGAATTAAATAGCAAAAATATGGGTAGAGTTAAGCTTTCAAGGAGTTACCCTTTCTCAAAGCCTACTGAATATATTTGTATTTCTGACTTAGAAGATAAGGAAATCGGTATTTTAAGAGATATAACTGAACTTGACAATGCTTCTCTCGAGCTTGCAAAAGAAGAACTTGAAACACGTTATTTCTGCCCTACTATTACAGAAATCAAATCTATAAAAGAAAAGATGGGACACTTCTATTTTGAAACAAAAATAGGTGTAAAGGATAAAAACTTTACAGTTAAAAACATCACCCGTAACGTACGTTTTGCTGGTGAAGATACCCTTCTTATTTTTGATATGGATGGCAATCGTTACATTATGCCAGAATTTTCAAAAACAGATGCAAAAAGCCAGAGATTATTGGAGCCGTATTTATATTGATTATGAAAGAAATTAAAATTACTTTTGACCTTTCGTCTGAGCTTAACTTAGTTGATGGTGTTCTCACCTTAACTAAAGATAAAGTAACGGCGGAATACAATTCCACAAAAATTGAATATAGCATAAGCGATATTGAAGAAGCGGTACAATACACAGATATTGGTTGCGGTCGCCTTGAATTAAAGGTAAAAAACGGTAAAGATGACCAGAGTGATAACTTACCTTTATGTCGTTTTTCAATGACTTACGTCAGTGAAATCGGAGAATTTACAAAGGTTTTAAATCATCTTATTAAAACTGGTGAATTAACCGATATCTCTACAAAAGATTTACCTGTATGCCCTAAATGTCACAGGCATTTATTCAGAAATATGAGTGTTTGCCTTTACTGCATTAAAAAGAGTTACGTATTCGGCAGAGCTATAAAATATTTTAAACCATATTTAATTCCGATGATTCTTGCAGGTCTTGCACTCACCTTTTCAAATGTGCTCTCTGCATTTATGCCACTTTTTAACAGTGTGTTAATCGACGATTATTTAATGCCAACTAAGGATGCTACACCTTATTTCGACTCTCGGATAACAGGTATTATAGTAATTGCTGTTATGATGGTTGTTGTTTTTGCACTCTCTAAGGTTATCACAGTTTTAAGCACAAGAGCTACAAACAAAATAGGTTCTCGTTTTTCAAATGATTTAAGACTTATGGTGTATAAAAAAGTGCAGGAGCTTTCACTCACCTCAATGTCTAAGCTCACTGCTGGTAATGTTATAACACGTGTTACAAAGGATACTGAAAGAGTAAAAGACTTTTTCAATGAGCAAGGCAGATATTTAATTGAGCAGATTATTATGCTCGCATTAGTTCTCACAATTCTCATAGTTACAAACCCACTTTTGACCTTACTCGTTGTAATACCAGTTCCTATTGCTCTCTTTATGATTTCTCGCTTCTGGAGAAGCACTCACGTGAGATATCACAAGCAATGGCGTGTGAATTCCAAAGCAACTTCAATTCTTCACGATATTATTAAGGGCATAAGAGTTGTTAAGGCATTTGGTAACGAAGAAAGAGAAATTGAAAAATTCCAGAAGGTTTCAAAGGAATTAGCAAAAGTCGGTGCATCTAACGAAAAATACTGGGCAAGAACATTCCCATTTGTTGGTAACTTTATAGCTTTAAGTGAATTTTTAGTTCTTATCGTCGGTGGTAAAATGGTGCTTGACGGTGAAATGTCTTTAGGTGAACTTACTCGTTTTAATTTATATCTTGCTTACCTTTACGCTCCTCTTCGTTGGATTTCTTCATTCCCAAGAAGACTTGCAGACGCTTCAACAAGCCTTGTAAAAATTTATGAAATTCTTGACGAAGAGCCACAGATAACTGATTCTTCTGAACCAAAAGAATTAAACACAGCTGGTGCTATTGAATTTAAAAACGTTGATTTTGGTTATAAATCCTACGAACCAGTTTTAAAGGATATTAACTTAAAAATCGAGCCTGGCGAAATGATTGGTTTAGTTGGCCACTCTGGTGCTGGTAAGAGTACACTTATAAATCTTTGTATGCGACTTTATGACCCCACAAGTGGCTCTATAACCATTGACGGTGTTGACTTAAGAGATTTTGAGCAATCTGTTTTAAGAGATAACATAGGCGTTGTTTTTCAGGAAACTTATCTTTTCTCTGGTAGCGTTTTTGAAAATATTGCGTATGCAAGACCAGACGCTTCTTTAGAAGAGGTTATTGCTGCCGCTAAAGCTGCCAATGCGCACGAATTCGTAATTAAGCTTCCGGATGGCTACAACACTACAATTGGTGAAAATGGTCACACACTTTCTGGTGGTGAAAGGCAGAGAATCAGCATTGCACGTGCCATTCTTAAAAATCCGCAGATTCTCATTCTTGACGAAGCAACAAGCTCTTTAGACCCTGAAACAGAAATAAAAATTCAAGAAGCACTCTCTCGTCTTACTAAAGGTAGAACAACAATTGCTATTGCTCACAGACTTGCAACCTTAAGGAATGCAGACAGACTTGTTGTAATTGAAAAAGGTCATATTGCAGAATGTGGCTCACACGAGGAACTCGTGAATTTAGGTGGAATTTACCACGATTTAGTTATGGCTCAACGGCAGACTGCAAAATTGAAAAACTAAAAAACGACTGTTCAAAACTCAATTTAGATTTTGAACAGTTATTTTTTATATTTTATGAGTAATACTAAACTTATGAATTACAATAAACGTATTTTGATAACTGCTATTATAACACTAACAGTCTTTATTTTTTCACCACAGATTTATGCATTACCCATTTTTGAATACAATATATTTGAACAAAAACCACGATATGAATTTACTGAGCAACTGAAAAAAGATAATTTGTTACTGAATAAAGGAGAAAACGAAATTAGAGTTATGACACTTAATCTTTTGGCTCATTACACTTCGTGGGGCGGAACGCCCGTAAATGAGCGTTCTCATATTTTCTTCTCTTTACGTGACAGTTATAAACCTGATGTTTTAGGTGTGCAAGAAATGTGCTCTGACTGGTATGAAGAAATAATAAACGACAAAAGTAGTTATAAATTTGTAACTCCTATTAAAACTGCTTTTCCCCAAAAAATGACTGCAATCCTCTATAATTCAGACACACTTCAAGTAATCGACAGTGGAAACAAAGCATTTTCAGACGTTTTAAACTTTAAAGCACGTCGGGTTGTGTGGACTGTTTTCAAAACAAAAAATACAAATGAAATTTTTGTAGTTTTAAATACACATTTAAGCTTCATAAGCAAGAACAAAACTGACCAAAATTTAGGTAGCCAAGCCTGTCAAGTGAATGAACTTTACACCATAACGAAAGCACTTTATTCTCAATACTCTGCACCTATTTTAATCATAGGCGACTTTAACACAAAAAGACGAGTTAATCATCAAAAATCCGTTATAACCTCTGGGAATTACGGAATATTGAATTCTTTATATACCGATGCAGAAAATGCTACAAAAACAAAATTTTGTGGTGAAAATCTGAGTTTTAATAATACACTTAACGACCATATTTTTATTTATGGTGACATAAAAGTAAAAAATCTCGCTCTACTTTCACAAGATTGCTTTGCTAATTTAAGCGACCACTTTCCCCTACTTGCCGATTTTTCGCTATGAAATTTGTTGATTTTGCAAATTGACCTATATTTTATAATAGTATAAAATTAAAAGGTAACTTTATACTTGGGGAGTGTATTTATGGATTTATCAAAACTTATTAATGACAAAAAGGCTTCTGCTCAATATATGATTGACGAAATCACTCATATATGTAAAACTATGCCAAAGCGTGACCCTGGTTCAGAGGGCGAGAAAATAGCGTGCGAATATATGGCGGAAACGTTGAAAAATGACTGTGGTTGTGAAAGAGTAGAAATGGAATCCTTCAAAGAAAACCCTGGTTCTTTCTTTGGTTGGATTTACATAACATTTACACTTGTGCTTTCTGCAGTTGCATTGTTTTTTATTTGCCCGATAATTTCAATTCCACTTATTGTTGCTGGTTTCTTATTGGCAATTTTTCAATTTGGTATGTATAAAAAAGTAGTTGATTGGGTATTCCCAGAAAAAACTGGTCACAACGTTACAGCAATTAAATCCTGCACTGGTGAAGTAAAAAGAAGAATTCTCTTTAATGGTCACCCTGATGCTTGTTGGGAATGGCCTGTAAACTACCGTTTAGGTGGCGTTTTCTTTGAAGGTCACATTGTCGTAGCAACACTTGGTGCTTTTTATTACTTAGTGCTTTCAATTATTTACATAGCAAACTACGGCGTTACATTTGGTATGGTTGACACAGAATCAGGTGTTTTTAAAGCAGCTCTTTGGGGACTTCTTTTTGTTCCGTTCATGATTGGTATGTTCTTTATGTGGAATGAAAAAAGAGTTGTTGACGGCGCTAATGACAACCTTTCTGGTTGCTATATGGGTATTGCAATTTTAAAAGCGTTAAAAGACAATAATATTGAATTTGAAAATACAGAAGTTGGCGTTATTATTTCTGGTTCAGAAGAAGCGGGGCTTCGTGGTTCATCATTCTGGGCAGAAAAGCACAAAGACGAATTTTCAGACGTTCCTACATTCATTTATTCTTACGACACAATTTTCGACCCAAAATTCTTAATGACAAACTACCGTGATTTAAATGGTACAGTTAAGGTTGACAAAGACGTCTCAGACTTATTTATGGAATGCGCTGAAGAATTAAATATTCACTGCTTAAAAGGCATGGTTCCTCCACTTGGCGGTGCAACTGACTCTGCAGCATTTGCAAAAGCTGGTATGAGAGCAACTGGTATTACTGGTCTTAACCACAATCTTCAGAACTATTACCATACAAGACGCGACACTTACGATAATATGAATTTAGATGGCCTTGCAGACTGCTTTGCGGTTAGTGTTAAGGTGCTTGAAAAATTCGATATGGGTGCTAAGCAAACCGGAACACCAAAAGATAAAGAGATGGTAACAAAATGACACACGCTGAAAAAGGTGCACAATATTTCTGTGACGGCTACAACTGCAGTCAATCAGTGGTTTTAGCGTACTGTGATGATTTAAAATTAGATAAAGAATTAGCATTAAAAATGTCATCCTCCTTTGGTGGCGGAATGGGTAGGCTCAGAGAAGTCTGCGGTGCAGTAACAGGTATGTTCTTTATTGCTGGTATTCTTCACGGTTACTCTAACCCTACTGATAAAAAAGCGAAAGATGAGCATTACAAATTAATTCAGGAATTAGCAGAAGAATTCAAAGCCGTTCATTCGACATATATCTGTAAAGATTTATTACAGGTTGCTGGTAAACAGTCCCCTGTATCAGAAGAAAGAACACCTGAGTATTACAAAACAAGACCTTGTGTAAGATTTGTAATTACAGCGTGTGAGATATTGGATAAACATTTTTTTAGTTAACAAAACAGCCGATACAACTGTATCGGCTGTTTTTATATATCAATTTCATATTTATCATCAATAAGTACATAATTAACATTATATTTCTTTGCAAGTTCAAGAATATTTTTATTATCATTAAACACATTTTCAATTGTACAATCATCACACAGACGATTTTCAATCACATTTTCGTACTTTTTAATATCATCAAAATGATTTTTTATATATTTTTGGCTCATTACAAGACAATAAAAATTTATATTATCAAGATATTCTTTACTAAAATCCTTTTCATAATCAAAGGGTATATAACACCCCTCAACAATTAAATTTTGCTTATTTTCAATAGCGGTTTTAATTATTTCACGAACAATCGGCCACAAATAATTTGTTAGTTCATTATCATCGCTCAATGGTGTAAGCGTGGTATTACCGCTACGGATTAACCCCATTTTCAAGTGGTCGATTGAAAGGTATGGATATTTATATTTTTCGAGTAGTTTCTGTGCAAAATATGTTTTGCCAACGTGCGATGCACCTGTAATTAAAATAATCATATTCTATCCTTTTTATATACATAATATTTTCATTTATGTTTACAGTCCAAAAAGCAATAACTTGGCAAATTGGAGTTTGTTGAATTAAACGATTTTATGACCTGTTCCAATATAATATCCTTCTTGAATCGCAGAAAAGGTTGCGATAGAGCATGTAAATGCGGCAGTGTATTTCAATTCCACGAAAGATATTGTCAAAGGCAATAGGAACAGCAGTAATCCTGTTACTTTGTTCATAATCGTATGCAGGGATACAAACTGTTTTTTAGAAACATATCCCCATATGATATTACCAATTTTGATAATTGCGATTACACCGCCCCATATCCATAACCACCCAGAAATATGGATTGTTGGCAACACCTTAATTAAGGTGGCTATTACAAACACAATGTCGGCTACAGTATCCATTTTAGACCCAAATTCGCTAGTGCTATTTGTCTTTCTTGCGATAGTACCATCTATCATATCACTAAAACCACAGATGATATATATAATATAAAACTCTAATGAAAACGCAGGAAAAGACAGTAATAAAACGCTACCGATAATACGACAACTGGTAATTATATTCGCAATATGTTTCGTCATCTTTTCACCTGCAATTTCTTATTTATCGGGGTAATTATATCACATTAAATATTAAATTACAATCGGGTGCGGGTGTCCCGCCCACCATTATTCATTATTAATTATTCAACAGCGTGAGCGGCTTCATTAGTCATTAAGAAAAGTCGCAACAACACTAATGAATAATGAATAATGAAGAATGAATATTGAAAAATGAATAATACAAAAAAGAAAAGCCACACTGCGTGCGACTTTTCTTTTTGGCCTGCCCAGAGGGATTTGAACCCCCGTTCTTCAGAATCGGAATCTGCTGCGTTATCCAGCTGCGCCATGGGCAGAAGTTTACTGTATTATAACATATAATGAAGTTCGAGTAAACCCGAAATGAAGTTACGTCTTACAGACATAAATGAAAAACCTCGTTCGATGAACGAGGTTTTTGGCAGCGGGATAGGGATTCGAACCCCAACAAACAGAGTCAGAGTCTGTCGTGCTACCGTTACACTATCCCGCTAAGACTTTGATATTATACTACCAATATTTTGAATTGTCAAGCACTAAACTAAAATTTTTCTTACAATTTCTTAAGATGACATTCTCTTTAAATTATGATATTATAATTTTAAGGAGATGATTTTTATGTTTAAAAACAAAAAAACCGCTATCGTAATTTTTATTGGATTTATAATTGCACTAATTTTCTTTTTTCCAAGCACAGGCAGCACAAAAGACTATAAAGACACAAATGGTGAAGATAATTATTCACTTTGTAAAATAACAGATGAAGATATTATTGAAGGTATGGATAGTTCTACTTTAAATATAGTCACATTTGATGAAGAACAAAATGAGTACTGGTATTTAGGAAAATATTTCAATGGTTCAACTTCACTTGACACTGGTACACCTTTAACTGAAAACAATACCATAAATATTCAAAAATTCTCTGTTACAAAAGGTAATGCAAGGCTTTTGATTTTAGCAGACAATACAATAGTTCATGATTTCATCCCAAATGAATCCAACCAAGAATTATCTTTAAACAATCTACAAGGTGATATCAGTTTGGTAATCGCTGGTGAAAGCACTAATTTTGAGGTAATATTTAAAGTTTATTAAAAGATGCTCTCTCGAGCATCTTTTTTATTGTTATAATTTTTTAAATATGATATAATTTACTTGGTGATATTATGTTTAGAGAATTAACAAGAAAAAATAAGCAGATTTCAAATAAAAGATGCATAAAAATTTTAAAGACTGAAACACGTGGTGTTCTTTCTGTAAACAGTGAAAACGGCTACCCCTACTGTATGCCTATGAATCATTATTACTGTGAAGAAAACAATAAAATATATTTTCATTGTGGTAAAACAGGTCACAGAATTGACTGCCTAAAAGAAAACAATAAAGCTTCGTTTTGTGTTTACACTAAAGGCTATCAAGAAAATAATGACTGGGCTTTTAACCTAGAAAGTGTAATTGTTTTTGGTGAAATTAAAATAATAGAGAATAGAGAAACAATTAA
>JAZNUL010000134.1:0-15018 GCA_045592285.1 Acutalibacteraceae bacterium | reverse complement strand
GATTTGAAATCTGCAATCATATAATCTACTGTATCAATAAGCTTTTCAGTATCTTTTAAAGATGCATTTGTTTCAATGCAAGTTGTAATATTTTCTTTTTTTAACATTTTAAAAAGAGTTAAAACTGCCTCTGCCTGTAATGAGACCTCGCCACCGGTAAAGGTGACTCCGCCGCCATCAAAAAACATTGTTCTGCAAGAAAGAATTTCGTTAAAAATTTCATTGATGGTGTGTTTCTGTGAGTAGTCTGTTCTTTTTAATCCTTCAGGGTTTGAACACCACGGGCAAAACATATTGCAACCAGATAAATGATAAACAAGTCTGTTGCCTGGTCCATCCTGAGAGTAGTTAAAACCCTTTTGAAAAGTGTAAATAAAATCGCTCATAAGATTCCTTTATATAATTGTATAATCATAGTTAAAATAATTTTACACTATGTAAATATCTATTTCAATCAAATTGTGGATTTAAACTCTACAAAGTTATAAGTTTTATTTTGGTAATTATAACTAATTGTTTGTTATTGCTTTAAAAGAAATACTATGATAAAATGAAAGGTACGAAAAAATCTGAAAGGTTTTATTTTTTATGAGTAAGTGTACTTGTGAATATTGTCCTACCATAATTGTTCCCGGTATTGGTCAATCAAAGGTTGATTTATATTCTTCTGACAATAAAAGAATTAAATCTGCTTGGCCTATGGATATTGATACTAAGCCATTAGTAAAAAAGATAATACCATCAGCAATTTTGCTTTTATTGACAAAGAGTGATAAGGCTTTTTGTAAAGCTTTGAAAAGGGCGATATCAGAAGCAGTTACACCTTTAAGAGTGAATAAAAAAGGTGTTTCTACCGAAAATCTTCATATCGTAGATTATGATGGTAATTCTTTAAAAAACTGCTCGGCGGATGACAAGCGTTACATATATAAAATGGTTCCTATGGAAGAGCTTGCAGAGGTTATAGGTGAGGACCATCTTTACTTTTTTGCTTACAATTCATTCGGACAGCCTTATGAAACAGCAAAAAGACTTAACGATTATATTCAGAATGTAAAAAAAGAAACTGGACACGATAAGGTGAATCTGATTCCGGTTTCATTGGGCGGTTCAATTGCTACTGCATATTTTGATGCTTACGGCGAGCAGGGGGATGTTAACCGTGTTTGCTACTTTGTTCCAGCAACAAACGGCTCAACGTTAATCGCAGATATTTTTTCAAAAAATCTTGATTTATCTAATCCTACCTCTTTACTTGGTATGTTTTTAGATTCAAAAACTATTGAGAGCTTAGAAAAACTCTTGAAAAGATTTCACAAAGATACCGCAGAAAACATTGTTGGTGCTTTAGTAGATGCGCTTTTAGAAACGTTTTTACTTAATTGTCCTGGTATGTGGGCAGTAATACCGAGAGAAAAATATCAGGAATATCGTGACAAGTATCTTACTGGTGAAGAATATAACGTGTTAAGAGAAAAAACAGACAGATTTTTTAAAGCACAGAACAACTTAAGAGATTTACTTACTAAGATTGAAAAGCAAGGAACAGAATTTTTCTCAATCTGTGGTTACGGTTTGCCACTTTTACCATTTGCTGGTACAAAAAATCTTAATTCAGATACAATCGTAGATTTTAAATCTGCATCTTTAGGTGGATATTCAGTAGGACCTGATAAAAAATTACCAGATGATTACGAGCCCGTTTTTGACAGATGCCAGAATAAAGAGCATAACCACGTTTCACCTGATGGTACAGTTGATTTAGGTACTGCAATTTTCCCTGATTCAACATTCTGTTTTAAATATCAGGTACACGATGATGTTGCATATAACGATGTTGCCTTGAGTCTTTGTAAAGAAATTCTTACAAATAAGAACTTTAAAGACGTTTATTCTGACCCACGCTTCCCACAGTTCAATGGGTCAAGAGATATTTTCAGAATAAAATACAGGCTTCTTCCGAGAGTTGACGAACTCTTAGCAAAAGATTTACCGCAAGATATTAAAGATGGTATTTTAAAATCAAAAGAGGAAGCAGAAAATTTATTTAAAAACACAATTATAAAAGACCGCACAGAAGCGGATGAAATAACAAAGAGATTTGACGAAGTAGTAAAAAGTGCAGAAGAGGTTTAATTTATGGGTAAGTTTTTAAAATTAGCATTAGGTGCTGCGGCAGTTGGTGCAGGTGTAAAGCTTTACAAAATGCCAAATAAAGAACGTGCGGATATGTTCTCAAGAAACTTTGTCAAAGCAATTGGTAAATTTTCAAACGGACTTCCAGAGCCAGAGGTTAACAGTTCTTCGGAGGATGTTTTTTCAGGTGCTCAGAAAGATTTAATAACTGAAGCAACCGAAAATTCAAAATGGGTTTTGGGTTACAGTCAGAAAAGTATTCTTCCAGATGATATTTTAACAAGAGAATATTGCATCGGCGGAGTTACACGTCTTCCTGCAAGATTTCCCACGGGTGTTCTTGACGATATAAGAGTTCGTGTAATATGCCTTGGAACAACAGAGGGCGAGCTTTCTGTTTTTGCTGCAGTTGACTGCATAGGTCTTTCTAATAGATGTATAAGAACAATCCGTCAGAAACTTTATGATTTCTGTGCTGAAAATAATATCGCTTCAATTAATATTTCTTCTACTCATACACACAGTTCAATAGATACTATGGGTATATGGGGTAGAATTATCGAAGTCTTTATGAATAACCGTAAAGCTCTTATTAAAGGCGAAGGCGAAATTATGAATTCTTGCGATGAAGAATATCTTGAGTTTCTTTATGGTAAGATTATTGAAGCTATAAAAGAAGCAGTCCAGAATAAAACTACAGGTAAGCTTTATAAAGCGTATATGGGTAAATCTTCAGAAAAATCTGCAAGTGAAGATGCACCTTTAAAAGAACGTGGAATTAAGGGTTACGTATGGGACAGACGTGAACCAGATGATTGCTCTTGTCAGCTTTTAAGATTACGCTTTGTGCCTGACGATAAAAACGAAAAAGAAACTGTACTTGTTAACTTTGGTGCTCATCCATATATTAACTCAATGAGCGAAAAGGGTAAGGGTACTGGTGAAAATATTTCTGGTGACTTTGTTTATTCGCTTTGTGAATATTTAGAGAGTGCAGGAAAAAATGCTATCTTCTTTAATGGTGCTATTGCAGCAATTTATCCAACAAGACTTTACTCTGACGTTTATACATTTGAAAATCAGGCAAAAGCAGTTGGTAACGAATTAGGCAGAATTACTCTTGCTATGACAAAATCAAACGAAGAAATTTATAACGACGAGCTTTTAAGTCCAGAATGTTATGAAGCAAAATCTATAATATTTAAAGACAGAGAAAGTAACTATAAAAAGTGGGTTGAAGCAAAGGGTGACGAAATAATCGAAGAGGTTGAGTTAGCACCTTCTATAAGCCTTAAAACAAAAGAAGTTGCTTTAAAAGTTGGTAACCCTATATTTGAACTTATTTCAAAGACAAGAGTTGGAAACTACACAGTTGCAAAGAGTGATAACAAGCAATATGAATCTGTTACAGAAATTGGTGTATTAGAATTAGGCAACAATCTTAAAATTGCATTTATTCCTGGTGAAATTGAACCAACTATTGTCGGCGGTGGCGATACTCTTAAAAAAGAATTTGCATTCGCTAATGAGGATTTCAGTGAAGGTACATTAAAAGATGCTTTGGAATATGAAGATTTAACTGTTTTCGGTCTTACCAATGATGCTTGCGGATATATCATTCCGGATAATGATTTCTCAATGATGTTCTTAGGCTCAAACAAGTTTATGCAGAAGATATTTGGTAACCATTATCTTGAGATTTTCTCATTCGGCAAAGAGACTGCTTCTACAATAGTTAAAGCTTTTAAAGAACTTAAATAGTGTAAAACTAAGTGTAAAGTAAAAAACTTTTGCATTTTCATAAAAACCTATTGACAATAGGTGCTTACTCTGTTATAATGCGTGTCTGTAAAGATGAAAAACTTTACAAAGATTTACTTGAAGGGTGTGATAATTGGTGGCTAAGAATCTCCAGGTAGTTTTATTAACCGACTACTACGGCGAAATGTTAACTGAAAATCAAAGAAAATTCATCGATTATTACTATAACGATGACCTTTCACTTTCAGAAATTGCTGAAAATGAAGGCATTACCCGTCAAGGCGTTCGTGATGCTATTAAAAGAGCCGAAACTCAACTTTTCGATATGGAAAAGAAGTTAGGCATAGCAGAAAGAGCAAAGCGCACTAAGGATAGCTTACTTGCTATTGAACAATGTGCTGACCAGATTAGCGAATTTAATATGAATTCTGCTTTATCAAAAGAAATTAACGATGCGATTATAAGAATTAAATCTGTTATATCTTCTTTTGAATAAAATATACTTAAATATTGCGTAAAGGGAGTGAACACTCGGTGGCTTTTGAAGGTCTTTCAGATAAATTAGAATCTGCATTTAAAAAGTTGAAAAGTAAAGGTAGTCTTACTGAAAGTGATGTTCGTGAAGCGATGCGAGAAGTTCGACTTGCTCTTTTAGAAGCTGACGTAAACTACAAGGTTGCAAAAGATTTTACAAATACTGTTACCGAACGTGCAATTGGTGCAAAGGTTATGGAAAGCCTTACTCCAGCACAGATGGTTATTAAAATAGTGAATGAAGAGTTAACTGCTCTTATGGGTGGTACTCAGTCAAGAATTGCTTCTGCACCACACCCACCAACAGTTGTTATGATGTGTGGTTTACAGGGTTCTGGTAAAACAACTCACAGTGCAAAAATTGCTTTGAAGCTTAAAGAACAAGGTCACAGACCATTACTTGTTGCTTGTGATATTTATCGTCCTGCTGCTATTAAGCAGTTGCAGGTTGTTGGTGAGCAAATAGGCGTTCCTGTGTTTGAGATGGGTACAGAAAATCCTGTTAAAATCGCAACTGAGGCAATTAAACTTGCAAAAGACCAGGGTTATGACTACGTATTCCTTGATACTGCTGGTCGTCTTCATATTGATGAAGAGCTTATGCAAGAACTTAAAAATGTTAAATCGGCAGTTAAGCCACACGAAATATTACTTGTTATCGACTCAATGCTTGGTCAGGATGCTGTTACAGTTGCTTCTACCTTTAATGAAGCACTTGGTATTGATGGTCTTGTTTTAACAAAGCTTGATGGTGATACAAGAGGTGGTGCTGCTCTTTCAGCAAGAGCCGTTACTGGTAAACCAATTAAATTCGTTGGTGTTGGTGAAAAACTTCAGGACCTTGACGTTTTCCACCCTGAAAGAATGGCAAGCCGTATTTTAGGTATGGGTGATATGCTTTCACTCATTGAAAAGGCTGAACAGACTTTAAATGATAAAAAAGCAGAACAACTTGAGAAAAAATTGCGTGAGAATAAGCTCGATTTAAACGATATGCTTATGCAATTTGAAGAAATGAAAAAAATGGGACCAATGAAAGAAATTCTTTCAATGATTCCAGGTGTTGGTAAAAAGCTTAAGGATACCGACGTTGATGATAAACAGGTTGATTACACAATGGCAATTATCCGTTCAATGACAATGAAAGAACGTGAAAATCCAGATATAATCAATCCATCAAGAAAAAGAAGAATTGCTGCTGGTTGTGGCTTAAAGGTTGAAGATGTCAACCGTCTTCTTAACCAATATCGTCAGATTCAGAAAGTTTACAAACAACTCAATGGCGCTGGGTCTAAAAAAATGATGAAGCGTATGCAAAGAATGGGCGGAATGCAAGGTATGGGCGGTATGCCAGGAATGCCTAATTTCCCAATGTAAATTTGTTGTAAATAAGCGAGAGCTATTTATATAATTAATTAATAATTTTTAATTCGGAGGTAATTAAAATGTCAGTAAAAATTCGTCTTCGCCGTATGGGCGCAAAAAAAGCACCTTTCTATCGTGTAGTAGTTGCAGATTCACGTTACCCACGTGACGGTAGATTCATTGAAGAAGTTGGTTACTATAACCCACTTACAGAGCCAGCAGAAATCAAACTTGATGCTGAAAAAATTGAAAAATGGATTGCTAACGGTGCTCAGCCAACTGATACAGTTCGTGCACTTCTCAAAAAACAAGACATCATTAAATAATTAAAAGGTGATATCAATGAAAGACTTGCTCGTAACAGTCGTACAGGGTCTTGTAGAGACTCCCGACGCAGTCGAGGTCACAGTTGACGAACCCAACGAAGAGGGCATCGTTGTTTATCATCTTCACGTAGCGGCTGAAGATATGGGCCGTGTTATAGGCAAACAGGGCAGAATTGCAAAAGCTATTCGTACAGTTATGCGCGCTGCTGCTGTTCGCAAGGATGAAAAAATACAAGTAGACATCGACTAAACTTGAACTCTGTTTTAGCGCAGACCAAAAAGTCTGAAACTTTTTAGTTTCAGACTTTTTTAGTCATTTTTTCACCCGCTCGGCGTATCTATCTACGCTGTCGGGGTGAAGAAAATGACTTCTGCATCTAAACCAGAATTCAAGTTCAAATTTATAGGTGCAAATTATGATAAAAAATTATCTTGAAATAGGTCAGATTGTTTCTACTCACGGAATTCGTGGTGAAGTACGTATAAACCCGTGGTGTAATGGACCTGAATTTGTGAAAAAATTTAAGACTTTATATAAAGATGCGAACGGTAAAGACTTTTTTAAAGTTGTTTCTTGCCGTCCGCATAAAAATGTTGCTATAGCTAAATTAGAAGGCATTGATACTGTAGAAATGGCACAGAGCCTTAAAAACACCGTTCTCTATATTAAAAGAGAAGATGCTCATTTGCCAGATGGTGAGTGGTTCATAAGTGAACTTTTAGGCTGTAAGGTAATTGATAATGAAAACAATGAAATTTGCTATGGTGAAATCACAGATGTTGCAGAGACAGGTGCAAATGATGTTTGGTATGTGAAAACAGCATCAGGGGAAGAAGTTCTTATTCCTGCTATACCAGACGTTATTGTGAAATGTGACGTAGCAAATGAGAAAATATATATTAACGCTTTAAGGGGGCTTTTTAGTGAGGATTGATATTTTAACTCTTTTCCCCGAAATGTGTGAAGCGGTAATGAGTGAAAGTATTATAGGCAGAGCGCGTAAAAAAGGTGCGGTAGAAATGAACTTTCACCAGATTCGTGAATTTGCAGTAAATAAGCACAATCAGGTTGATGACACCCCTTATGGTGGTGGTGAGGGTATGCTTATGATGGCTCAGCCCATTTATGATTGCTTCGAGAAGGTTTGTAACGAAACAAATGAAAGACCACACTTTATTTATATGTCACCAGTTGGTAAGACTCTTACACAAGAGAGAGTTAAGGAGTTGTCAAAATTAGACAATATTGCAATTCTTTGTGGCAGATATGAGGGCGTTGACCAGAGGGTAATTGACGAAATTGTTGATGAAGAAATTTCTATTGGCGATTACGTTGTAACAGGTGGCGAATTACCCGCTATGATTTTAGCGGATGCTGTTTCACGTATGTTACCTGGTGTACTTGCTGATGAACAGGGGTTTATTGGTGAAAGTCACTATTCGTCACTCTTAGAGCATCCTCAATACACGAAGCCTGCTGTGTGGCACGAAAGAGAAGTGCCAGAAGTACTCAGTTCTGGCCATCACGCTAAAATTGAAGAATGGAAGCGTGAACAATCACTCGAAAGAACCTTTTTAAGAAGACCTGAGCTTTTAGAAAAAGCAGAACTTAGTGAAAATGACAAAAAAGTTTTAGCAAAAATTCGTGAAAACCATAGTATGAAGTAGGCATTTCGTTGCATAATATATAGTGTAAAATGAAGTGCCCATGTGGTGAACCTTCATTCAATAACTTGTTGATGTTTGATAGAAGTGCTCGAAAATTGTAGTAAATATGCACAAATCAAAAACTTTAAAAATGGTGTGGTTTAGCATTCCATATGAACTTTCAAAAATCCGTTGACTTTAGGCGATTTAGTGTTATAATAATCACAGTTAAGGAAACTTAACAGAAATCCCCTGTACCTGAATTTTTCCACAAAATGTTGTGTGACGAGTTCGAGCGTACAACCAAATATTCGAATAGTAATTTTGACAAAATATTAGAATTTAGGAGTAAATTGATATGTTCGTAAAAGATGTTACAGTTCAAAATCAGGTAGGTCTTCACGCTCGTCCAGCTACATTTTTTATTCAAAAAGCAAATGAATTCAAATCATCAATCTGGCTTGAGAAAGAAGAAAGAAGAGTAAATGCAAAAAGTCTTCTTGGCGTTCTCTCTCTCGGCATTATGGGTGGTACAGATATCCGCATCATCGCTGGTGGTGTAGATGAAGAACAAGCTGTTACTGCACTTGCTGCTTTAGTTGACAGCGGTTTCCAAGAATAATTTTAAAAGTTCGCCGATTTTGGCGCAGAACAAAAAGCCTGTAACTTTTGAGTTACAGGCTTTTTTAGTTAATTTTTTACCCGCTTGACGTACCTGTATACGCCTACGGGGTAAAGAAATTAACTTCTGCATCCAAACTTAGCGAACTTTTTGCTCTAATATAGTGTTTAGTAATTTTTTCACCCACTCGGCGTACCTGTGTACGCCTACGGGCTAAAGAAAATGCCTTCTACATCTAAATTAAGCAAACTCTTTATTTTTTCTTTTCTTTATTGTATAATACTAATATAAATTTCGAAAGCAGGTGAGAATTATGCAAGACCAACGATTAAAAAGGTTAAAGGACAAAGCAAATAAATTGCCACTTAGTCCTGGTGTTTATATTATGCACGATTCTCACAAAGAGATTATTTATATTGGCAAAGCTAAGGCTTTGAAAAATCGTGTTACCCAATATTTCGGTTCACAAGAGAAGCATTTACCAAAGGTTCGCAAAATGGTTGAGAACGTGCAGGATTTTGATTACATTCTTACCGACAGCGAATTTGAAGCACTTGTTTTAGAGTGTAGCTTAATAAAACAGAATATGCCCAAATACAACATTCTTTTAAAGGATGATAAGGGTTATAGCTATATTAAAATTACCAAAAGACCGTGGCGTAATATTAAGGCGGTATTTCAGAAAAGTGACGATGGTGCAGAGTATTTAGGTCCATATACTGCAGGGTATTCTGTAAAAAATGCAGTCGATGAAGCAAAGAAAATTTACAAATTACCTACCTGTAACAAGGTGTTTCCTCGGGATATAAAAAAAGAACGCCCTTGCCTTAATTCTCATCTTGATTTATGCTGTGCTGTGTGTGCTGGTAAAATTACAGAAAGCGAATATGATGAAAGAGTAACAGAAGCTATTGAATTTTTAAAGCTTGGCACTCAGGATACTGTTCGTAAATTAAAACAAGAAATGGAAAAAGCCTCGGAAGAATTAAACTTTGAAAAAGCGGCAAAACTTCGCGATACTATAAGAGGTATTGAAAAGGTAAAGTCGAAGCAAAAGGTTGTTTCTTCTACTTACAAAGAGCAAGATGTTTTTGCACTTAGTGTTGTTGAAAATAAGGTGTGTATTGCAGTTCTTCGTTTTTCTGATAATCAGCTTTGTGATACAGAGCACTTTATATTTGAAGAAAATGGAACGCCCGAAAGTATGAGAGCAGAGTTTTTAACTTCTTACTACTCTTTGAACAGAACAATTCCACCACGAATTGAAATTGATGGTGAGGTTGAGGGAATAGAAGATATTGAAAAATGGCTCTCAGAGAAACGAAGCACAAACGTGCAGATTGTTATTCCACAAAAAGGCGACCAGCTAAAGCTTATAACAATGTGTAAAAATAATGCTACCCAGAAGCTTTTAGAAAAGCTTTCAAGTAGCGAAAAAACCAAAAATGCACTTGAAGAATTAGCGCTTATGCTCGGTATGAAAAACATCCCAGAGTATATTGAGTCTTACGATATTTCTCACACCGCTGGTAGCGATAACGTTGCTGGTATGATTGTTTTTAAGGATGGCAGACCATACAAAAAAGCATACAGGCGCTTTGCTATAAAAGGCTTCTCTGGGCAAGATGACTACGCTTCTATGGAAGAAGTTTTAAGGCGTCGCTTTACTGAATATTACAATCATAAAGACAGTAACGAAGAATATGGTTTTGGTAAATTGCCAGACCTCATTTTACTTGACGGTGGTAAAGGTCAGGTTAATGCAGTTTTGCCACTTTTAAAAGAATTTAATCTCGATATACCAGTTTTTGGTATGGTTAAAGATAACAAGCACCGCACCTCTGCAATTTCTACAAGCGGTGGCAGAATTGAGTTTAATTCTAAAAGAAAAGCCTTTTCTCTTGTTACGCAGATTCAAGACGAAGTTCACCGCTTTTCAGTTGAATATCACCGCAAAAAGCATACAAAATCTGCTTTAGAAAATTCGCTTACACAAATAAAGGGTGTGGGGGAGAAAAAGGCTAAAACCCTTATTGTAAAATTCAGAACGATTGATAATATAAGAAATGCAAGTGTCGATGAATTAGAAAATGAGCAGGGTATTTCAAAAACAGATGCAGTTGAGATTTATAAAACGTTTCACGGTGAATAATTGTAGGGGCAGACCTTCGGTCGCCCGCAATAGATAGGTGATATATATGTCAAAAGTAGAATTAACAAATATGATTATGATACAAAACCCTGAAACTGGGGAGGTTGTAGTGCAAAGAAGAGTTAAGTACTGGTGTGGCTGTACCTTCCCTGGTGGTCATGTTGAGAATGGCGAGAGCATTTATGACAGTGCAGTAAGAGAGGCAAAAGAGGAAACAGGTCTCACTGTTCGTAATTTAAAATACTGTGGTATGATGCATTGGCATAACACTGACACCAATGACAAATATTTTGTCCACTTTTATAAAACCACAGACTACACAGGTGAATTAATAGACAAAACTGACGAGGGTGAGGTTTTCTTTGCAAGCATTGAGGATTTAAAGAAAATGGAACTTTCACCAAATTTCAGCGAATATCTTAAAATGTTTTTAAGTGACGATCATTTCGAGATTTTCTGTAATTGGAATGAAGAAATGAAAAAAGACGGAGAGCCCGAGTGGAACTTCCAGTTTCACTAATTCGGAATGTGTAATTCGGAATTTTGGAAGGCTTTGCATTGATTTTAATGACTTTTCCACTCAAATTCGCTTTATGGGGGATGTGAATTTGGAGTGGATTTTTTTAAAATTAAACCATAGATTTTTGGGGGTGCTTTAATGAACCAACAAGCAACAGGTAATTTTATAGCCTTGAAGCGAAGAGAGAAAAATTTAACACAAGAACAACTTGCAGAAAAAATCGGAGTGAGCAACAAAACAATTTCCAAGTGGGAAAATGGCAAGTGTATGCCAGATTACGCCGTTGTAGAAATTCTTTGTAATGAGCTTGATATTTCGGTTTCTGAGCTTTTAGATGGTGAAGAAAATGAAAAAAGCATACGTGTTTACGATGATAAAGAAATACTTGGAATGCTTAAAGATATACAGGAGCTAAAACAATCAAAGGATTCGAGTACAAGCTTCTTTCTTATTATAATGGGTATTTCTCTGCTTGCACTTTCATTCTGTATTGATGGTTCTTCTTTCAGAGAGTTTATTTCTGGATTTTTATTGGGAATTTCTGTTGTAGAAATGATTACTGGTATCTATCTCTTGGGCAGAACTATGAATCACAATAAAGCGATTTATAAATTAAAGGTTTTTGTAAGCCGTATTTTTAGACGCTGAATGAGTTTTTGGGGGATTAATAATGAAAAAGAAGTTGGTTGTTGCAGTAGCATCTCTATTTTTAATTATATCAATAACCATTGGTGTAGTTGTTTTCAAGAATTCTGAAAATACTATAAATCTTAACATTGAAGATTATGAAAACTATATTCTGAAATTTGTTATTTGGCACCCTTTGTCAGATGAGCGATATATTTTTGTGGTAACAGAAGAAAATGATATTTTAGCACAGTATAAAAATGCTGATGGCGATATTGAAGAATTATTAGTGAAATCAGATGCAATTATGATTGATTTAATGAAACCTTATATTGATGAGGTGCTCGTAAAAAACGAAACTGAAATAGAGGGTTATGTAAGTTTTACTGACTTTTGGTGTGTTACGTTGTATTATGCTGATAAAGCGGTTTGGTATGATTATGGTGCTTCAGAATGTACAGCAGTAAACGTTTTGCTTGAGCAAATTATAGGGTGTTGCAATTTTAAATCTGCCAATAAAGAACATCTGCGACCATTGGGAGTACAACAACGAGAGTTTATGGAAATGTGGTGTGAAGGTGATTTTTAATGAAAAAGAAGTTGATTGTTTTAATAGCATTATTTGTTGTAATGGTTATAACAGTTGCCGGGGTAATAGTCTTTAATTACCCTGAAAACAAATCTGAATGGACTCTCCAGAGATTGATTGAAGAATCTGATTGTTGTGTGGTTTTAAGAGAGGTTAATGGGAAATTTTGCTATACGGGTCCTTATGTTGAAGTAAAAGAAAATGAAATTAATGATTGTGAATATCTGTTGTTTTTAGATGAACGCGATGAATTGTATTTTCCGGATGGTCACTTTATTCTTGTTCAGGATGTTAAAGACCATAAACCTACATTGGAATACATATCCGGCTATTTGGGCTCAGACAGACCACCATATATTTTGTTTCTGACAAAAGCCCAAGATGGCGATTATTATTACATAACAGGTGGCAAAAGTGGTGCAATAAAAATAACAGAAGACGGTTTGGAACCGCTTGACGAAAATTTGAAGTTTGAAGTTTGGTTGAAGTTTGAGAATAATTACAGAAAATTTGAGCATTGGCGAATAAACGAATATAAGTTTTCAGACAAAATGATACCAGTTGAAAAAACAACTATCGCTGAGTTTGATATCAACAATACAACAATTCCATATATAGACTACAGTAATATTGAAACAACAGCCGCACCATAAATTGCTATGCTTAAGATGATTCATAATAGGGGGATTAATAATGAAAAAGAAGTTGATTATTTTAGTAGCGTTGGCTTTGGTGGTTGTTATTGTTTCTGGTTCAGTGGTTTTAATAAACTATATTAAAAAAGAAAATAAAAAAACTGAACTATCATTTTTTGAAACTATGAATGGCGAAAGTGTAATGTTTATGCCGACAGGATTTGCTTTTATTAATTCTTCGCCAGAACTTTATGGAACTTGTATGTTACATGCAGAAAGAGTGTATAAGGTTTCTTCTGATATGAGTTTTGGATATATAAAAAGAACTGATTCATTAAAAAATATAAAAAAAGTAACTTGTGGGAAAATGGTGGAATTTGATGTAGATGAAAATCACAAGTTCTTTCGCTATATTGAAAACAACGAAAATACATCAGGCGAATTTTCAAAAAGAGAATTTATAAAAAATAATAAAAGTGCCTGGGGTGTTCAATACTTTTACCAAAGTGAGCTTACAACGGCGTGTGCCTTGATTGATTATGTTATTTTTGAACAAAAAGATGGTTCTATATACATAGGTGTTGGTTATGGCGGGAATGATAATGAACAAAAGCAACAATGGGGACATTGTTTAGCGATTTTTGAAACAGAAATAGTAAGTGAAGATGACATAGTAACAGAAAAAAATAATATATATGAAGAGCATTATTATCAGTTGATTGATGATTATCTTTTTGATGTTGATTCTGATGGAGAAAATGAATGTATTACAGTGATAAGTAATGTAGGGTGGACTATAAATTACAGTGATGACAGAGTTGTTTTTATCGTAAGTGAAAAAGAATTCGGTGCATTAAAGCGGGGAAGTGATTTCAAAACTGCATATCTTGATGGTTTGGAAAATGGCAAAAGATGTTTTTTGGAAGAGAATGGCGAGTTATATTATTGTTGTGAAGGACGTAGAAAATCTAAACATAAAATAACTTTAAACAAAGAAAAACAAAAGGTAGTTGTAGAAAAACTTCCTTTTGTAAAAAACTATAAACAGAAAAATCATACTGTGCCTGATAATAACAATACAACAATTCCATATATAGACTGCAGTAATATTGAAACAACAGCCGCACCATAAATCGCTACGCTTAAGATGATTCATAATAGGGGGATTAATAATGAAAAAGAAGTTGATTGTTTTAGTAATATCATTTGTGTTAATTATTGCGACATCTGTTGGTGTAATATCCTTTAATTATCCAGAAAACAAATCTGAATGGACACTTCAAAGATTGATTGATGAGTCTGATTGTTGTGTCAGGATTGATACCTCTTATGATGGTTTCTTTTGTGGCAATGCAATTCCAAGTGAACCATTAAAAGATGTGTATGAGAAAGATGGTAAATTTTATCAGGAAGTAATAGTCACGTTTGCAGGAGAAAAAAGCGAGATTTTTATAGAATATAATAAAAAAGATGTATTTGATGCACCATCTTACGAAATAACAATAATTCAGGAAGGCGAAAAATTTTTAAATGAACACCAGTACATATTGTTTTTAACAAAAGCCGAAGAAGATGATTGTTATTATGTGTTAGGTGGTAAAGATGGTGCTATTGAACTTGATGATTTTAAATTTAAACCGCTTAATAAAGGCTTGAATAGAGAACTAAGGTCATTCTTTAAAGATTATGATGGTTTTTATGATTGGTTGATTGAGGATTATGAGTTTTCTGAGAATATGTACAAAAAGAAACAGGTAACATATTCCTCGATAGAAACAACCGCAGCACCATAATTGAATTCAAAAGAATAAAGAATATAGAATAAATAATAAAGAATAAAGAAAACAGGAAACGGAGTAGTGTGCTCTGTTTCCTGTTTTATAATATCTAACATCTAACATCTAATATCTAATATCTAATATCTAACACCTAACACCTAAAACCTAACAACTGAACACAAAAACTTGACAAAACACCCTAAAAATGCAATAATATAGTGATTAAATATAATGCGATAGTATTGGTTTTTATATTACGAGGTGTTTTTGTGCGAGTAATTACAGGTTCACAGCGTGGTCGCCGTCTCTTCACTCTTGAGGGTAAC
>JAZNUL010000133.1:0-2510 GCA_045592285.1 Acutalibacteraceae bacterium | reverse complement strand
ACGAGTTGTAGCAAGCTCTAACTTTTCGCCTGTTTCTTTAACTGTGTATAAAAGATGCCAGAAGCTACCATCTTTTTCTTCATACTCAACCTCTGCATCAGAAATTGATGTATTACAGCAAGGGCACCAGTTAACCATACGATTACCACGGTAGATAAGGTCTTTTTCGTAAAGACGGCAGAAAACTTCATTAACTGCTTTGTTGCACCCTTCATCAAGTGTAAAGCGTTCTCTGTCCCAGTCACAAGAAGAACCCATTTTCTTAAGTTGTTCAACAATTCTGCCACCATATTGTGCTTTCCAGTCCCAAGCTCTCTCAAGGAACTTTTCTCTGCCAAGTTCTTCTTTTGTAACGCCCTCTTTACGCATAGCCTCAACAATCTTTGCTTCTGTTGCAATAGAAGCGTGGTCAGTACCAGGAAGCCATAATGTATCGTAGCCAGACATTCTCTTCCAACGGATAAGAATATCTTGCAAAGTATTATCGAGAGCATGTCCCATATGAAGCTGACCTGTGATATTCGGTGGTGGAATAACTATTGTGTAAGTTTCCTTACCCTCTTCACGTTTAGCGTGAAAGTATTTACCATCAAGCCAAGATTTATAAATACGGTCCTCAACATTTTTAGGGTCGTATTGCTTTGCGAGTTCTTTTTTCAAAAGAAACTCCTCCTTATAAGTATAATAAATTAAATTCTCTTAATTATCCCACATAAGTAAGAAATTGTCAATAAAAATTAGCGTTTTAAAGTATATAAAATACTAAAAACGCTAATTTTTTATATAGTCCAATATGCACAATAGTATAAATGTGTCTGGGTATCATAAATATGCATCATTGTCTGATTAGAATAATCCTCCTGACCAAAAATAAGTTTGTAATCATTATAAACTTTATCATCATCAAAATCATAATAAGCAACATAACATTTATTAAAATCAATATAGAACGGAAGGAATCCCTTACTATATTCCCTTATATAATGTATATCATCTTCAGTAGCCTCAACCCAGTTACCGCTTTCTATATCTTCTGTAACAAGAAGTTGTTCTTCTTTGTTAAGTTTAAAAATCCAATGTGCGTAACTATCTGCACCTATAAATCTCTGCTTATATTCCTTTGGCACTCCCGTTGGTGTATAAATATAATATCCTGAAACGTCATTTTCATCCAATTGTCCAATACAAAAATTAACCCCCAACTTAAATACACTTGGTAATAGTACAACTAAAACCAATAAAACAATAATCACTTGTTTTTGTTTTCTGCTCAATTTTTTAATCATTATCATACATCCCCTTTAGTTTGATTATAACAAAACCCAACATCTTTGTAAAGGAACGCTACATTTTTGTCATAAAATCTTAATAACTCAAAATAAATTATTGTTATAATCTCAATTCACTTGATTTTTTTGAAACAATGATATATAATAATCTTTAGTTACAAAAACTGGTAAAAAAGGGGTTTTATTATGGACGCAAGAATTCCTAAGAAAAGTGCTTTTAAGTTCTTTTTATTATCAATTATAACTCTCGGCATTTATGCTATCGTTTTCTGGCATAAATTAGGTAAAAATGTTAACGCGCTTTGTGAGGGTGACGGCAAGAGAACTATGAAATATGGTTTTGCTTTCTTCCTTAGTGTTATTACTGTTGGTATTTACGGTATTATATGGAAAGTAAAACTTGCAGAAAGACTTAAGGTTAACGCTGAACGTTATGAGCTTATGATTCCAGAAGGCGGAACTGAAGTTGCTCTTTTCAGCACATTAGGTATTATTGCTCTTGGTGCTGGTATTCCGATTTCAAGCTTTATAATTATTAAAAACTACAATATGATTGCAGAAGCTTATAACGCTTATAACGAGCTCCCTGAACCAGAAGATGAATACATAGACATTTTCGCAGAAAACGAAGTTTTAGATTTAGACGGAACTGAAGAAGTTGAAGAATAAAAAAACAGCCACTCTTTTGAGTGGCTATTTTTTATTTAATAGTCAGTTTGCAACTGAAATTAATAATTTTCTTTTCTAACTTCAAAGTAGCTTTGTGGATGAGCACATACAGGGCAGATTTCTGGTGCTTTTTTACCCATTACAAGATGTCCGCAGTTTCTGCATTCCCACATTGTTTCTTCTGCTTTTTCAAACACCTGTTGCATTTCAATATTTTTGAGTAATGCTCTGTAGCGTTCTTCGTGAGCTTTTTCGATTTCACCAACTTTTCTGAATTTTTCAGCTAAATCGAAAAATCCTTCTTCTTCAGCTTCTTTAGCGAACTTATCATACATATCAGTCCACTCGTAATTTTCGCCCTCTGCTGCTTTTGCAAGGTTTTTAGCAGTGTCGCTTAATTCACCTAAAGCTTTGAACCACATTTTTGCGTGTTCTTTTTCGTTATTTGCAGTTTCTTCAAAAATAGCAGAAATCTGTTGGTAGCCCTCTTTTTTAGCAACAGAAGCAAAATAAGTGTACTTATTTCTTGCCTGGCTTTCACCTGCAAATGCT
>JAZNUL010000132.1:0-14024 GCA_045592285.1 Acutalibacteraceae bacterium | reverse complement strand
CTATTTCCTATTTCCTACTTCCTACTTCCTACTTCCTACTTCCTACTTCCTAACACTAAATTTAACATTTCTTTAAAAAGTTTTTGTTGAAAATTCTTGACTATAAAAAAATAAAGTGATATATTCTTTTTTAGCAAAATTAAGAAATATTAAGATTTTAGGGATGTGAAAAATTATGTGGTTCTGGTTTTCTATAGCCGCTTTAATTTGTTGGAGTGGTTCAGACCTTTTCTCAAAAATTGGCTGTGCAGATGCTAAAGATAAATACAGTCATTTTAAAATGGTGACAGCGGTTGGCGTTGTAATGGGTATTCACGCTTTTTACGAAATTTTCGTTTCAGGCGTAGAGTTTAATTTCGATGCAATGCTTCGTTACTTACCAGTTTCATTACTTTACATAGGTTCAATGACTTTAGGTTATATTGGTTTAAGATATATTGAACTTTCAATTTCTTCACCAATATGTAACTCATCAGGTGCTTTGGTTGCACTTCTTTGTATTATTACCGGCGATATTTTAGCAGTTCCACAATATATTGCAATCGCTCTTGTGTGTGTTGGTGTTGTTGGTCTTGGCTTTGTAGAAATGAGCGAAGATGAAGATTTAAGAAAGAAAAGACAAGATAAAGCGAATTATAAATATTCAAAAAGTGCTTTAGCGATTATTTTACCACTTCTTTATTGTCTTTTAGATGCTCTCGGTACATTTGCTGACAGCCTTGTTTTAGAAACCTTAGACGAAGATGTTGCAAACGTTGCTTATGAATTAACATTCTTGGTTTGCGGTATTGCTTCGTTTATCTACGTTAAATTCATTAAAAAGCAAAAGTATTTACCTAAAAAAGAAGGTCCTAAGTACGTTGGTGCTTTATTTGAAACTGCTGGTCAGTTTGCTTATATTTATGCAATAGGTGATGAGGCACATGTTGCAATGGCAGCACCAATTATTTCAGCTTACTGTGCAGCATCTGTTCTCTGGGGCAGAATTTTCTTAAAAGAAAAACTTTCATGGAAACATTATGCTATGATTTTAGTTGCAGTTGCAGGTATTGTAGTGCTTGGTCTTTACGACGCTTAATAAGTGCTGAGTGCAAAGTTAAGGAAGGCTTTGCCTTGATTATAATTATTAATTAATAAAAACAACAAAATTCTATCATTTTTAGTTTTCGATAAACTTTAAATGATAGAATTTTTATTATTCGATATTTAATTGAAGTTTTAATACTTTTAATTATTAAAAATGAAAGTATAAATTAATTACTATAACAAATTATTATAATTACGGCGTAGCCCCACAACTCATCACTTTGCACTCAGCACTCAGCACTAAGAAACGAAGCTCAGGCTGTTGCCTGAGCTTCTTGCATTATAGCTTTTCTTAAAATAAGTCTTGCATCTTGTATATCACAAACGCCGTCTAAGTTTACGTCAATAAACTCTTTTCGTGTTTCATCGAGTGGTGCTGAGAGTTTAGCGTGTGCCTTTAAAATGATTCTTGCATCTTCTGTTGTTACTTTTTCGTCACCATTAACGTCGCCATATTTAACAGATTTCTTGAGGTCTATTAGATATGGGTCAATGCCTGCTTCAGCGGCATAAATAACTGCAGAAGGGCAAGTTGAGTAGCACGAATATTTAAAACTTCTCTGGTGACCAAATTCGTTGTCAATTCGTATTGCAAAAGCAAATCTGCCAACTGTTTTAACGTTTTCAGGAATTGTTACGTTAAGAAGTAACGGGCAGTTTTCAAAAGCATAAGAACCAATATCTGTAACGCCACGACCAAAATCAACAGTTTCTAAAGCCTCGTTGTTTGAAAAAGCACTAAGACCAATAGTTTTTACTGAATTAGGGAAAATAATAGAAGGAATGCTTTTACAGTTAGAAAAAGCGTAATCACCAATTGCTTTTAAACCTGTTTTTGGGAATGTAATACTTGTTAAAGCTTTGCAATCAGAAAATGCTCTTTTAGGAATTTCTTTTAAAGCAGAGCCTAAATTAACACTTGTCATCTTTTTACAACCAAAAAATGCGAATTCGCCTATGGTTTCAACGTTATTAAGATGTATGCTACTAAGTGACTCGCAAAGGTTAAAACAGTTAGCGCCTATTGATTTAACAGAGTTACTAAGTGTGACTGTAGTAAGCTTGTGGCAGTTATAAAATGCATAATCGCCAATAGCAGTAACAGTGTTCGGTATTTTAACCTCTTTAATAGAAGGCTTGTTTCTGAAAACCTCGTTACCAATAGCAGTAACTGTTTTGCCATCAATGGTTTCAGGGATATTTATTGAAGTTAAATGTAAGTTGTTGAAACCAGTAATGGTAATAGTGTTATCACTATTCACTTCGTAAGTATAATTTTCGTACGTTGCAGCTAAAGCAACGGGCGAAAGAATAACAGTTATAGCAACTGCAAGTACAATAGAAAGTAATTTTTTCATAATTAAAACTCCAAAAATAAAATATATAAATATTGTAATATATGATATTATACAATAAATTTTTTGGTTTGTATATATGTAATTTTAAAACACTAAAATGAAATAAAATACATAAAATTTACATATTTTTGAAAAAACTATTGCAATTTTAATGAATGTAGTGTATAATCCACTCATTCCAAAAAATATTTAGTGAGGTTTTAGAAATGAAAAAGTTTGTAAAAGTACTTTCAATCGTTCTTGTTATTGCTTTAATCGGCGCTTTTGCTGCTTGTGGTGGTAGCGGTGATAAAGAAAACAATGGCGACAATGCAAAAGAAACAATCAAAATCGGTGTTCAGACAAATACAACTGGTGATATTTATTCATCAGGCGACTTTGGTGAGGATGCTGTTGTTCGTTATGACAATGGTGCTCTCGCAGTTGAAGCTCTTAAGAATAATAAAGTTGATATCGTTATTATCGATAACGAACCAGCAAAAGCTTATGTAGCTGCAAACACAGGTCTTAAAATTCTTGAAACAGAATACACAGAAGAAGATTACGCTATCTGCTTCCAGAAGGGTGACACAGAACTCAAAAATGCAGTTGATGGTGCTCTCAAAGCTCTTATTGATGATGGTTCTGTTAAAAAGATTGTTGACAAATACATCAACTCAGGCGATGCAACAGAAGAACTCGCTGGCGTTCCTGTAACAGCTGTTGATACAGATAAACCAAATCTTGTTATGGCAACAAATGCAGAATTTCCACCTTACGAATACATCGATGGTGATATGTATTACGGCATCGACGTTGAAGTAGCAAAGATTATTGCCGATAAATTAGGTTATGACCTTGTTATCGAAAATGTTGCATTCGACTCAATTATCCCAGGCGTTCAGGCTGGTAAATATGATATGGGTATGGCTGGTATGACAGTTACACCTGAAAGACTCGAAAGCGTTGAGTTCTCATCATCTTATGCAAAAGGTATTCAGGCTGTTATTGTAAAAGAAGATGGTAAAATTCAGGCTATTGAAGACCTTGACCCATTCTATCTCCCTGCAGAATAATTAAGTTATTTTTAGGGCGGAGCCACTCCGCCCTGTTTTTCTGTTTTATGTGAAAGGAAGATTTTATGTCAGTAATTATTGCTGAAATTCTGGCTTTTTTCGGTGAATTCAAAAGAATAATGATAGATGGTGACCGTTATAAGTTTATTTTAGATGGTCTTAAAAACACTTTTGTTATTACTCTTGGCGCTTTAGCAATCGGTATTGTTATAGGTATCGTAGTTGCAGCAGTGCGTACGTCATTCGACAAAAACAGAGAGTCAATGAAAGTACGTGGTGGTGCGAGTTATTATTTACTTGCATTTTTTAATGCGCTTTGTAAATTTTATCTTACTGTAACTCGTGGTACACCTGTTGTTGTTCAACTTATGATTTGTTATTTCGTTATTTTTGCTTTGGCAGATGATGGAATTCCAGTTGCAATATTCGCTTTTGGTATTAACTCTGGTGCTTATGTTGCAGAGATTTTCAGAGCGGGTATTATGTCAATAGACCACGGTCAGTTTGAAGCTGGCAGAAGCCTTGGCTTTAACTATTTCCAGACAATGAGATACATAATCATTCCACAGATGTTCAAGGCAGTTTTACCTACGCTTTGTAACGAGTTTATTGCACTCCTCAAAGAAACCTCTGTTGCTGGCTACGTTGGTGTAACAGATTTAACTAAAGCGGGTAACACAATCGCAGGTAGAATGTTCTCTTACTTTATTCCACTTCTTACTGTGGCTGCAATTTATCTTGTTATGGTTTTAATTCTTTCTTCATTGGTGGGAAAATTAGAAAGGAGGCTTCGTAAGAGTGAGCGATAATGCATTGATTAAGGTAACTGACCTTAAAAAACACTATAATGGTGGCGAAGTCAAAGCTCTTGACGGAGTCAACTGTGAAATAGAAAAAGGCGAGGTTGTAGTTGTTATCGGACCTTCTGGTAGTGGTAAATCTACGTTTCTTCGTTCATTAAATCTTTTAGAAATTCCAACAGGCGGTCAGATTATATTTAACGGGGCAGATATTACAAACCCTAAAACAAATATAAACAAGCATCGTCAGAAAATGGGAATGGTGTTCCAGCACTTTAATCTTTTCCCTAATATGACTGTTCTTGGTAATATGACAAGTGCTCCGATTAAAATACTCAAAAAGTCAAAAAAAGAAGCTGAGGAAAAAGCTCTCGAGCTTCTTGACAGAGTTGGTTTAAGAGACAGGGCTCAAGCTTTCCCAAGTCAGCTTTCTGGTGGTCAGAAGCAACGTGTTGCAATTGTTCGTGCTCTTTGTATGGAACCAGAGGTTATGCTTTTTGACGAACCTACCTCTGCACTTGACCCTGAAATGGTTGGTGAGGTTCTTGAAGTTATGAAAGACCTTGCTTCACAGGGTATGACAATGGTTGTGGTAACTCACGAAATGGGCTTTGCAAAAGAAGTTGGTTCAAGAGTTATCTTCTTTGATGAAGGGATAATTCAGGAAGAAGGCACACCAGAAGAAATTTTCCAAAATCCGAAAGGTGAAAGACTTAAGAGTTTCTTGAGTAAAGTGCTTATTTAGGAATTAGGAAGTAGGAATTAGGAAGTAGGAATTAGGAAATAGGAATTAGGAAATAGGAATTAGGAAATAGGAATTAGGAATTAGGAATTAGAAATTAGAATAAATATAAGAAATGCATTCTATCATTTAACTTTGGTTTTTAACGCCAACTCTAAGTGGTAGGATGCATTTAATTTCTTGCGAAGCCCTAATTCCTAATTCCTACTTCCTAATTCCTTGAAAATCCCCTTGATTTATTGTAAGATAAATGGTAAGATTAACTATATTAACAAATGGAGTTTGGAGAGTGCTTTCAAAATGAAAAAATCTTTTAAAATAATCTCACTTTTACTTGTTATTTCAATGCTTTTAGCTTTTGCATCATGTAAATTAGATGATGCAAATGAAGAACCTACAACAACAGAAAATAACATAGTTTCAACTACCGAAAAGACAGATGATAAAGAAAAGGAAACACTTATAGTAAGTCTTGGTTTTAGTTTTGACTACCCACCTTATAAATTTAAAGATGGTGAAAATTTAGCAGGCATTAATGTTGAATTTATGAAAGCTGTTGCAGATGAACTTAATATGAATATTGAGTTTATTGAAGCAGATGCCCATAGTAGTCATTATGACCCGAAGAAATATGATGTTTTAGTAAATCGTACTGAAAATGACGTTGAAGATATTGAAAATGTAAAGCTTTCAGAAGTTTATGTAAAAGATGTTCAGTCTGTAATTGTAAAAGCAAGTACTGATTACAATCTTTATGACGATTTCTATTCAGGATTTGATGGTGCTGGCTATCCAAAAGGTGTAAAGTCTGGTATTACAATCGGTGTTAAAAAATCAACAACTGGTGATATTTTTGCTTCTGCACCACTTAACGAGTGGGGCTTTGGTCAGGAAAACGTAAACGAATATACCACAAACGAATCAATGATAACTGCACTTAAAAATGACGAAATAACTGCTGTTGTAACAGATGATGCACTTGCAAGAAATATGCTTGATGAAGTAAGCGGTCTTAAAATACTTGATTCTACATTTTACAGTGCTGAATACAAGGCGGCAGTAGTAAGTGAAGACAGTAAAAAACAAGAAAAAATTGTTAATGCAATAAACAAGTTAATTAAAGATGGTACTGCACAAAGTATTGTTGATAAATATATGGAGTATTGAATATGGATTTTGAAAGAGCAAAACAAAAGGCGAAAGATTTAGTTTCTCAGATGACTGCAGAAGAAAAGATGAGTCAGCTTCTTTACACCTCTCCTGCAATCGAAAGACTTGGTATAAACGAATATAACTGGTGGAACGAGGCTTCTCACGGTGTGGCACGTGCTGGTGTTGCAACAGTTTTTCCACACGCTATTGGTATGGCGGCAACATTTGATAAAAATCTTGTAAATACAGTTGCAGATGCAATTTCAACAGAAGCAAGAGCAAAATATAACAAGAGTATTGAATTTGGCGACAGAGATATTTATAAAGGTCTTACATACTGGGCACCAAATATCAATATTTTCAGAGACCCACGCTGGGGCAGAGGTCAGGAGACATTCGGTGAAGACCCATATTTAACTGCACAATTAGCAGTAGAATTCATAAATGGTATTCAAGGTGACGGTGAATATTATAAAGCAACTGCTTGTGCTAAACACTTTGCGGTTCACTCAGGCCCTGAAAAAACACGTCACGGATTTGATGCTATTGCAAGTAAAAAAGATATGTACGAAACATACTTACCAGCATTCGAATATGCAGTGAAAAAAGCAGGCGTTGCTGGTGTTATGGGCGCTTATAACCGCACAAATGGTGAGCCTTGTTGTGCAAGTAAAACACTTATGCAAGAAATTTTAAGAAGAGATTGGCAGTTTAAAGGCTACTACGTTTCTGACTGCGGTGCTATAAGAGATATTTGGGAGTTCCACAAATTTGCTGACAGTATGAAAGATGCTGCTGCAGTTTCACTTAAAACTGGTTGTAATTTAAACTGCGGTGAATCCTATAAATATTTAATTGATGCTTACGAAGAGGATTTAATAACTGACGAAGATATTACTGAAGCGGCGGAATATCTTTACACAATCCGTGCGGCATTAGGTGAATTCGAAGAAAACAGACCATACTCTGACATTGGTTACGAGAAATTAGACTCAGACGAAAACAAGGCGCTCAACTTAAAAGCATCTGAAGAAACAATGGTGCTTTTAAAGAATGAAAATAACTTCTTACCACTTAATAAGAGTGAATTTAAAAAAGTGGCAGTTGTAGGCCCTAACTCAATGTCACATTTAGCACTTGAGGGTAACTACTTCGGTCACGCTTCTGAATATGTAACATTAGCTGATGGTATCCGTAGAGAGTTTACAGACTCAAAAATCTTTGTTGCAGATGGTTCACACCTTTGCAGTGAAGTTAAAAGTTCTTGGGATGGCTTTGAGTACCTTTATAGTGAAGGTATGGCGGCGGCTTCTGAATCAGACCTTACAGTTTTATGTGTTGGTCTTGACAGAACAATTGAAGGTGAAGACACAAACCATTCAAATGAATTTTCAAGCTGTGGTGATAAAAATACTCTTTACTTACCAGCAACACAAATGAAATTAGCAGAAGCAATCTGCGATGTAACTGATAACCTTATTGTTGTTATCACTTGCGGTAGTGCAATTGACTTAGGCGAAAAGGTAAGAAAACACGCTAAAGCAATTATTCACGCCTGGTACCCTGGTGCATTGGGCGGTAAAGCGGTTGCTAATATTATTACTGGTAAAGCAGTGCCTTGCGGTAAAACACCACTTACGTTCTATTATCAGACAAAAGAAATTCCATCTATGGAAGATTATAGTATGGAAAACAGAACTTACCGCTTCTATAAAGACGAGCCTTTATATCCATTCGGTTTTGGTCTTTCATACACAAACTTTATGTATTCTGATTTTAAAGTTCTTTCAGAAGATGATGAGTTTATAAAAGTTTCTGTAAACGTTAAAAATACAGGTGACTTTGACTCTAAAGAAAAAGTTCAGGTGTATGCTAAGTTCAGTGATTCAAGAACTACAACACCAAACTATCAGCTTTGTGGTATTTCTTCTGTTGAACTCAAAAAAGGCGAAGAAAAAACAGTAGACGTAGAGCTCGACAAATACTTCATTAAAGCAGTTCTTGAAGATGGTAGCAGAGTTTCCCCAGACGGCAAAATCACTCTTTATGTTGGCGGTCACCAGCCGGATGAGGTTAGTAGCAAACTTACTGGATATGGTTGCCTTTCTGTCGATATTTAATGCAATTGCATTAAATATCGCTATATAAAATAATAGACCTATAAGTAACTAAAACTTACTTATAGGTCTATTTCTTTTTAAATTCAATTCCTGTTATTAAATAGTTGATTGATACATTAAAATATTCAGACATCTGAACAAGTAGGGTAAGTGATGGTTCGCGTTTTCCGTTTTCATAATGTGAAAGTGCTTCGCGAGATATATTTAAGTCCATAGCAACTTTTTGTTGGTTTAAGTTTTTTAGCTTTCTGGCTTTTTTTAATCCAATCACAAATTACACCAACTTTCATATTATCTCTTGAATTTATTGTAACAATTTGTTACAATAAAAATGTTACAGTATGTAACAAATAACTTGAGTGGGGGAGTAATATGAATTTTTATGAAATTTATTATAATGAAATATCAAAACGGTGTAACACAGATTTAAATGGTGCAAAAATAGTTTTAGAAAAATACATAATTTTATTAAAAGAAAGAATAGATAAATCAAATGATGAGCATATTAAGACTCTGTGGTATGAAGAATTTGGCGGAAAAGAGTATCCGACAGCGGATGAGTTTTTAGAAGCAATTTTCCTTTTTGGTGAAAATCCATTTATGCCTCGAAAGTAAACAGCCAACCACTGACACAAGGTGGGGACTTTTGGTGTGTTTTTGCCTCGATTATAATTAAATATGAATAAAAAACTACATTCTCTCATTTTAATTTAATAAGAGAATGTAGTTTTTATAACTGTAGGGGAAGACCTGTGGTCTCCCGTGAGTAGTGGGTGGAGGTTTTTTTATGATAAACTAATCGGGTGTAATAAATTGTGATTTTATAATACTAGCAACTAAATAGAGTGATGTTAAGTTTGCCATTAACTTTGTCGAAGACAAAACATCACTGTGAAACAACTTCTCTCACGAAGTGAACTTCACTTGCCGTCAGGCAAACTTAGTTGCAAAAAACTATCAATCGTGATAGTTTTTTGCGAGACCTCCCTCACTTGTCTCTCTATACTTACTAAATAAATCTCTGCCTGTTTCATACATTGTTTTAACAACAACGTCAAATGAGATTTTACGAGTGTGAGTGAGGAAGTTTGCAAGGTTTAAAGCATTGATTGCACGCATAGCGGCAACGGCATTTCTTTCGATACAAGGAATCTGCACAAGACCACAAATAGGGTCGCAAGTTAAGCCTAAATGGTGCTCCATAGCAACCTCTGCCGCATATTCAACCTGGTCTAAGTTCATATAGAAAAGGTCTGCAAGTGCTGCAGCAGCCATCGAACAAGCTGAACCAATTTCTGCCTGACAGCCACATTCTGCACCACTTATAGAAGCGTTTGTTTTAATTATGTTACCAATAAGACCAGCGGTTGCAAGTGCATTACAAATTGCAAGGTCTGAAAATCCACGTTTTTTCTGCATATAATAGAGTACGGCAGGTAAAACACCACTTGCGCCACAAGTAGGAGCAGTAACTATTGTGCCACCACCAGCATTTTCTTCACTTACCGCAAATGCACAGGAGCATACAAGACGGCTTTCTCTTGTTTCTGGGCTTTCGTCAATGTGGCGTTGATTATAAAGAATTTTTGCTTTTCTCTGAACGTCAAGACCACCAGGTAAAACGCCCTCGGTTGTAAGACCACGTTCAATAGCTTGCTTCATTGTTTCCCATACAACTGAAAGATACAAGAAAATTTCGTCGCCTTCAACTTCTCTTACATATTCGTGTAGTCGCATATTTGTTTTATCACAATATGCTTTGATTTCAGAAAATGTGCTCAAAGGATAAACATCTTGTGCGACAACTGAAGGTTGTCCTTCAATTTCAATTTTACCACCACCAACGCTGTAAACGCGCCAAGAATCAATTGAGTTATCATTTTCGTCAAATGCTTCAAGTGTCATTGCATTAGGGTGGTAGAGCTTACTCTCGTCACCATCGCCGAAAATGACTTCTATATTTTTATTTTTAAAAGTATCAATTATAATCTGGTCAGTCATATGACCTTTACCGGTTTTTGAAAGTGAGCCGTAAAGAGTAACAAGATAACGACTTGCTTTCGGATTTTTTTCTAAAAAGAGTTTAGAAGCGTGCTCTGGTCCCATTGTGTGTGAGCTTGAAGGGCCTTTACCAATTCTATATATCTCTCTCAAAGATTCCATTATTATATCACCAGCTATTTTTAATTCTTTTTTTATTATACCAAACAAAATTTATTATTTCAATGAATAAATATTTTTAGGTCAATAAAGCTAATAAATTGTAAAAATAGAATTAAATTTTATCTATTTTGTTGAAAAATACAACACAATGTGCTATTATTAAATTAGAAAAATAATAAGGTGGTGTTCCTATGACAATAACTTTCTTTGGTGCTGCTCACGAGGTTACAGGTAGCTGTACTCTCATTAAAGCGAATGGTAAAAATATCATAGTCGACTATGGTATGGAGCAGGGTAAGGATATTTTTGAAAATCAGGAATTATCCGTTCCTGCTATTGATATCGACTACGTGTTACTCACTCACGCTCATATTGACCACTCTGGGTTAATTCCACTTCTTTATGCTCAAGGTTTTAATGGCAGAGTTTATGCAACCGAGTCAACTACAAGACTTTGTGAAATAATGCTTCGTGACTCTGCTCACATTCAGGAGTTTGAAGCTGAGTGGCGTAACAGAAAAGCTAAGCGTTCTGGTGCAGAAAAATATGAGCCACTTTATACAATAGATGATGCAGTTGGTTCAATGAAGCTTTTCAGACCTTGCCCTTATGATACAGTTGTTACTGTGGATAAAGGATTAGAGGTTCGTTTTACAGATGCAGGGCACCTTTTAGGCTCTGCAAGTATTGAAGTGTGGGTAACTGAAGATAAAGACACCGAAAAATTAGTTTTCTCAGGTGATATTGGTAATTTAGAGCAACCGCTCTTAAAGGACCCGACTTATTTAACTGATGCTGATTACGTAATTATGGAGTCAACCTATGGTAACCGTAGTCACGGCGACAGACCTAATTATATAGGCGATTTAGTAGGTATTATTCAGCGTACGTTTGACAGAGGCGGTAACCTCGTTATTCCGTCATTTGCAGTCGGCAGAACACAGGAGCTCCTCTATTTTATAAGAGAAATCAAAGAGCAGAATTTAATTAAGGGTCACAACAATTTCAGAGTTTACGTTGATAGCCCATTGGCAGTTGAAGCAACAAATATTTTCTCCGACAGAAGCTCACGTCAATGCTTCGATGAAGAAACCCTTGCTCTTTTAGATGCTGGTGTTAACCCTATAAGCTTCCCAGGGTTAGAACTCTCTATTACAACAGATGACTCTAAAGCGATTAACTTCGATAAATCACCAAAAGTAATTATTTCCGCAAGTGGTATGTGTGAAGCTGGTCGTATCCGTCACCATCTCAAATATAACTTGTGGCGAGAAGATTCAACAATTCTTTTCGTTGGTTATCAGGCAGAGGGTACTTTAGGTAGAACACTTGTTAATGGTGCAGATACAGTTAAGCTCTTCGGTGAAGAAATTCAGGTTAATGCAGAAATTGCAATACTTGATGCAATAAGCGGTCACGCTGATAATGAAGGGCTTATGAAGTGGATTGGTTCATTCGAACAAGCTCCTAAAAAAGTTTTCGTTATTCACGGTAATGAAGAAGCGTGTGAAACACTTACTGCAAGAATTAATGAAGAATTACACTTCTCTGCAACTGCACCTTTTAGTGGTGACTGTTGGGATATTGTTACAGGCGTATGCCTTGTTAAGAATGACGGCGTAAGAGTTAAGCCTAAGGTGCCTAATTCTGAATATGGTTCTGGCAGACTTCAGGGTAAACGTATTACTCCTGCATTCAAACGCCTTATGACTGCAGTGAGTCAGCTTGAACGTGTTGCTGAAAATAACGTTGAGGGTGCAAATAAAGACCTCGCTAAATTCACAGACCAGATTCTTGAGCTTTGCAGAAAGTGGAACAGGTAGGTTGCTACGCTCAAGTGAATAATAAATAGTGAAGAATGAAGAGTTGCGGGTCTGCGACGCTATTATAAATAAATTTGAAAGGGTGCATTAAAAATGCCATATATTAATTTAAAAACAACAACTAAAGTAACAGAAGAAAAGGCTGAAATTTTGAAAGCAAAGTTCGGTAAAGCTATTGAAAGCTTTCCAGGTAAAACTGAGTCTTGGCTTATGGTTGGAATTGAAGCAGAGCAAAAACTCTGGTTTAAAGGTGACAACAGTGCCGATAGTGCTATTGTTGACGTTGACCTTTTAGGTGGAGTTTCAAAGGATGGTGCTCTTAAAATGACTTGCACTGTTTGCGAAATTTTACAAGAAGAACTCGGAATTTCTCCAAGTAGAGTGTATGTTAAATATATGGGTTATGCTGATTGGGGATGGAATAATACAAATTTCTGATTAATCAGAAATTTGTTAAATAATAGTGAATAAAGAATAATGAATAGTGAATAATTGTAGGACCTGCGGTCGGCAATTATAAAAAAATAGAAGTGTAGGTTTTGGGGAAATTATGAGTAAATACAGACCAATAATATTAAGAATACTTGCGATTGTTGCCGTGTTGATATTAATAGTCACTTTTGTTGCAGAATATATAGAAAAGGGTACAATCGAAATCAGAGCGACACAGCTAATTAAAATAGTAATGACACTTTTGGCTTGTGGTGCAATGTTCTTAAAAACCTTTTTTATAAACCAGAGTTCTGCTAATAAGGGTGAAATTGATAAAGTTTTATATGAATTGACTAAAGACGCTTTTAAGCCAGAAGAAAAAATTCCAAAAAAACTTTTTGAACGTGGTGTAAAAGCGTTTAGTGAAAAAGATTATGATTCTTCAAAATATAACTTTAATAAAGCGTTGTCAAAATCAAGCAATTCAAAATCAGGTGCATTGATACATGCTTGGTTGGGTAGAGCAGAGTTTGAGCAAAAATCTTATGATGAGGCAAAAAAGCACTTTGAAAACGCTATTTCTCTTGATAGAAGCTGTGAAGATGGCTGGTATTATCTTGTTGAAATGTGTATGAGTTTTGATGATTATGAAAAAGCAATTTCTTTAGCCGAAGATGCATTATTGTATTGTAGAAGCAGTCACGCTTTATATGCGAAAGCTGGCTTCTGTTATATAAGAACCCAAAAATATGAGCGTGCTGTAAAGTATTATACCACTGCTAAGGAGCTTAATCCTAAAAATCCAGTGTATCCTGCTAATTTAGCAGTTGCTTATGCGGGCGTTGGTGAAAAAGAAAAAGCTATGGCGGCTATGTTAGAAGCTAAAAGTCTTAATTATAAAAACTACGATGCATTAATAAAGGAAGTTGACAGAACTTTATCACGATATAAGCTGTCAAAAGTTCAATATACAGGCTCTTTTGTTCTTGAACTCGGTGGAATTGATGAAATAGAGAATTGCACATTTGAAGACCTTGTTTTAGCCTTAAGCAGAATGTGGGAATATGACTATGAATACATAATTCTTACACCACCCGCTCCTATAAATAGCGTCCTTTTTATTCAGATGTATGTTGTAGATGAAAATACAGCATTGGTTGAAATGAGTGTGGGCGAAAACGGTAAGGGTAAGCTTTATAACAAAAAATGCTCAAAACAAGAAACACAGGCTATTTTTTATAACTTTTTCAATGAACGAAAATCACCAAGTATTATTGGATTCAGAGAAACTCA